>CAJUCO010000017.1 GCA_910585245.1 uncultured Oscillibacter sp. | reverse complement strand
GAAAAAAGCCGCCCTGTCCTGGGTCTGGCCATGGATAACAATATCAGAAAGAGTATTTCTGCGCTTTCTCCTGGGCGGCAAAGAGCCGGTTCATATCGGCGGTGATACTGCCAGCCATCACCTGCAGAAAGTCGCGCTCGGTGGTGGAGGCGAGGATGGCCCGGTCAATGTCGGCCCGGATGGTGCCCCGGTGGGTGGGCTTGCCGTTCTGCTCGGCCTGCCATTCTGCGTAGTTTTTGGCCCGCCCGCCGGGGTTCTCTATCACAGAAATAGCGTACTCCCGGCAAAGCCGGTCTGACACCTCACGCATACGGGCGTAATCGGCAGGAGAATTGTAGAATTTATATGTGAAACATATTTTTCTTTTAAATCTCCTGTTTTCACCCATGGAATAGTTCCATTTTCATAATACTTCGCCTGTCTTTTATCTGGTGTTCCACCAGAAGATATTGTAAAAATGTCCCCCAATCTCGCCATCACACCATCCCCTCCAATTCCTCCAGTCCCTTCTGAATCTCGGCTTCCAGCTGGCGCAGCTGGACGAAAATCTCGCTGGTGGGCGGGTACTCCACGGGGACATACTCGGTCTTTTTGTACTTGTTGATGGACAGATCGTAGCCATTCTCCACAATCTCCTCCCTGGGCACCAGGAAGGACTGCTCGGTGCGCTCCCGGGCCTCCTTCCCGGCCAGGTCATGGAACCGGGCGACGATATCGGGGATGTCGTTCTCCGCCACGGGGGACCGCTTATCATCCAGGGAGAAGCCGTCCGCCCGCATATCGTAGAACCACACCTTGTCCGTTCCGCCGTGGCCGGTTTTGGTGAAGATGAGTACCCCGGTGGACACCCCGGCGTAGGGCTTGAACACCCCCGAGGGCATGGAGATAACCGCCTCCAGGCGGTGGTTGTCCACCAGCTCCCGGCGGATATCCCGGTGGGCCTTGGAGGACCCGAACAGCACGCCGTCCGGAACGATACAGGCGCACCGCCCGCCCACCTTGAGCATTTTCAAAAACAGGGCCAAAAACAGCAGTTCAGTCTTCTTGGTTTTGCACAGCTTCAGCAGGTCGGCGGACACGATATCCGCGTCCAGGCTGCCCTTGAAGGGGGGATTGGCCAGGATGAGGGAGTACTTTTCACGGTCCGGGTTCTGGTCGGACAGGCTGTCCCGGTACTCGATGGTGGGGTTGTCCACCCCGTGAGTCATCATGTTCATGGCCCCGATGCGTAGCATGGTGCGGTCCATGTCGAAGCCGTGGAACATGGCGTTCATGTAGTGGGCTTTCTTCTCCCGGTTGAAGAAGATTTCCTCCTTGCGGTTGGCTTTCAGGTACTCCCCAGCCGCCACCAGAAAGCCCGACGTACCGCAGGCCGGGTCGCAGATGACCTCGTCCGGGCCGGGGGCCATCAGCTCTACCATCATTTTGATGATATGCCGGGGCGTGCGGAACTGGCCGTTCACCCCGGCGGTGGCGATTTTGGACAGAAGGAACTCATACACGTCTCCCCGCACGTCGCCGTCCCGGAGCTGGGCCATCTGGGCGTAGATCTCGTCCAGGGCGGTGACAACCTTGTCCAGCATCAGCGGTGTGGGGATTTTGAAGATGGCGTCGTCCATGTACTTGGCGTAGGCGCTGCCCTTGTCCCCGTGGAGGTTCTTGATGAAGGGGAACACCTGCTCCTGCACCACGGTGTACATCTTCCCGGCGGGGAAGTCGTGGAATACCGACCACTTGAGCTGATTGCCCGGGACAGTCCGCTCCCCAATTTGGACCTCCTCCCCGAACATACTCTTGTAGGGCAAGCCCAGCATGGCGCTCTCCTTGGCGCGCAGATTGTCTGTCTCATCCAGATCGTGGATGAACATCAGGTAGGTCATCTGCTCCACCACGTCCAGAGGGTTGGTAATGCCGCCCGTCCAGAAGATCTCCCAGAGGGCGTTGATCTTGTTTTTCAGTTCGCCTGTAATCATAGCGGTTCTCTCTTTCTGGTTTTTATGATTGATCACCGGATATCCGGATTTGTCTGGTAGGTCTGCTTCGGGCTTTTGGGCCGGTCCGGGAGGGTCATCAAAATCATCCCGGATTTCACCAGCGGCTCCAGGTAGCGCCGGGTAGCGTACTGACCGGAGGCAATCCCCAAAAAACGCACAATTTCCTTTCGCGTGCGGGGCGTCCTGCAAAAGTCAAGCAGTCCGCGGTCGTCCAAGGGCAGTTTTTCAGCGGAAAGCGCCGGTTTGCGTTCTGGAGGCTGTTCTGCCGCCTCCTTGTTATAGAGGCAGACGGAAAATTCCCAGCGGTCATCCCGGAATACCGGTTCGGGCAGGCCGGCCTCCGCCATGGCACGGCGGATTCTTGGGATACCGGAATAGCGGTTTTCCGTCTGTCCCAAGGCTTCCATTGCGGTGATCACGGCCGGATTTCGGGTATCCGGCTGGATCTTTCCCAGTTGATCCACCGTCAAACGCCCATAAAGTCCGCCAGGGTTTCGAATTTCCACCCGGTCATAAAACATGATCAGCTGGATGGGCATATTTTCTGTATGGGTACTGTAATCCCGGTGGACCAGCGCGTTCAAAACCGCTTCCCGAAGGGCGTCAAGGGGATATTCCGGCATATCCTGCCGCCTTCCCGTTCTCGGATCGATGCGTACAGCAATGCGCATATTGCTGCGCAGGAAGCTGACCGCACCCTCCAGCATTTCCACCAGGGTGCCCTCAATGCGTTTGCTGTCCAGGAAACGCCTTCCTGTTTCATCCACTTCCCCCATCTCGGTGCCTGGCACGCGGGACGCGATGATACTGAGCTGGGGGAAATAGGCCTGGGGATACAGGCTGAACAGCAGGACCGCTGTGAGGGTGAACTGCCCCTCCTTTTGCAGTCCGGTCAGCTCATAGAGCTGCTCCGCAGGAACTGAGGCGAAATTGGGGCGGTCCAGCTTGCGCTTCAGCAGATACTGCTCCAGCTGGACCTGATCCAGAGCGGAGGAGGAGATTCCCGCCACCGGTCGCAGATCGTCCCGGCTCCGCTTGCGGTAGGCCTCGTAGCTGTAGACCTCGTACTCGGTCATAGGCTTATCGGCATCGCCCACCCGGATGAAAGACCCCTTGAGACGGCCCCGCGCTGTTTTGAAGCAGGGGCGCTCCGCCAGATCCAGTGGGGGGATCTCCGCCGCCACAAACAGCATGGTCCCCTCTCCATAGACCGATAAAACAGGACGCACCACCGGGGTCATGGACTCGCCCACCTCCATCAGTTTCTTTTGGAGGTCCTGGGTATCATAGACTCCAACCTTGGCAAACCCTTGTTTTTCATCCAGACCAAATAAAAGCATCCCGCCCTCATTCTGGTTGGCGAAGGCAGAAAACGTGTCATAGAGCCGCTCCGGACATCCCTTGTTGGCGGCCTTGACCTCCAGGGTCTGTTCCTCGCAATTTCGCTGCTGAACTCTTAAAAGCAGTTTTCCAAATTCTTCTTCCAGCATAAGCACACTCCTTATTTAAGCCGCAAGAACATAAGAAAGAAAGGGGATAAGTAAGACTTTTCTTATATTAGTTCTTATGTTGTTATGTTCCTAGAAACATCATAACAGACAAGAGAAGAAAAATCAATCGAAAATGCACAATTCACCCGCAGAGAGCTGTACTCCCTGCGGGTGGGTTCTCTTTCTATTCACTTTACAGGTATAGTCCCGCCCGATATGTAACCATCACCCGATGCCCCGCCGCCGTCCGGTCCGCCCGCGCGAAACTCATATTTCGCGCGGGTATCATCTTCTTGACCATCTGGCCGCCGACAGAACCGGCTTCGCGGCTGGTCAGGTCGCCGTTGTAGCCTTCCTTCAGGTTGACACCCACTTCGGAAGCGGCTTCCATTTTAAACTTATCCATGGCGCTACGGGCCTCGGGAACGTTGAGCTTGTTGGTGTTCTTACTAGACATAATGAATCTCTCCTTTTCATCAAATCATGCGTTTATTTTTGGGTCACTGGGTATCGCGAGCATAGTTTGACTCGAAAGGGAGGGAATATGCTGTTTTTCTGGCGGTAATTTTTTCTTGCCGCCCAAGACCCCTTTTCAAACGTGGTAAACGCCGTTTCGAGATTTTTTCCGGGGCGGCGTCAAATCATTTCGCCGGGTGAAAAATCTTCCCCAAACCGGCATTGCGCCCATATTTAAATAGAATTCGCCGCTTCTTAATACCAAGGACTCACCTATAATAAAATTTGATTCGGACAAAAGCGCTGCCGGCGCGCCGGTTTTCCAGGGTGGATTTCAGCAAGACGAAGGGAAGATAACGCCTTGCCAGCGGAAGAAAAAAATGTTATAATATTACCACTGAATTTTTAAACACAAACCATCCTTCAAAAACCGGCCCCGCCCTTTGAGGCGGTTGGCCGCTGAAATTCACCGGAAGGGTCTGACGTTATGAAAAGATGTATTTTTCTGCTCCTGTCCCTGGGGATGCTGTTGGTTCTTGCCGCCTGTAAGGACCCGGCGCCTCCGCCGGAGAGCGCTTTCACGGAAAGGGAATCGGTGGAGCTGACGGTCTGGGGCGCGGCGGAGGACGAGGCGTTGCTCCAGGAGATTTTCACCTCCTTCCAGGCCTGCTACGCTGGAGAGGCGGATTTTAGCATCCATTACGAGGCACAAAGCGAGTCCCACTGCAAGGACGCCCTGCTGGAGGATTTGGAGGGCGGAGCGGACGTCTTCGCCTTTGCCGACGATCAGGTGGCCGCCCTGGCCGCTGCCGGGGGGCTGAATCCCATTGAAAATCCGGAGACGGTCCGGGCGGAGAACCTCTCCGCCGCCGTGGAGGCGGCCAGTGTGGCCGGTGTGCCCTACGCCTATCCCCTGACGGCGGATAACGGCTATTTTCTCTACTATAACAAGGCCTATCTTTCCGAGGAGGATGTCCAGACTCTGGACCGGATTTTGGAAGTTGCCGCAAAGAGCGGGCGGTTCATGACCATGGATTGGTCCTCCGCCTGGTATGTATACGCTTTCTTTGGAAACACCGGCCTGGAGGTGGGGCTGAATGAGGACGGTCTCACCAACCGCTGTACCTGGAACAGCGCCGAGGGCCCCGTCACCGGTGTGGATGTGGCCCGGGCCATGCTGCACGCCGCCGCCAGCCCCGGTTTTGCCAACCGCACGGACGAGGAATTTTTGGCAGGCGTGCGGGACGGATCCGTCATCGCCGGAGTCAGCGGCGTGTGGAACGCCGTGACCATTCAGGAAGCCTGGGGAGAAAACGCCGGGGCCGCCAAACTGCCTACCTTCACCTGCAAGGACCGGCAGATCCAAATGGCCTCCTTTTCCGGCTGCAAGCTCATTGGCGTGAACGCCTATTCCGAGCATCCGGAGTGGGCCGCCCGGCTGGCGGAGTGGATCACCAACGAGGAAAATCAGCGCCTCCGCTTCCAACTCCGGGGCCAGGGGCCGTCCAACGCCAACGCCGCCGCTTCTCCGGAGGTTCAGGCCGCCCCTGCCATTGCGGCGCTGCTGGCCCAGTCGGAGTTCTCCCAGCTCCAGCGGGTGGGGGGCAAGTTCTGGGACCCGGTGGCGGAGTTCGCCGGCAATATGGCACGGGGAAACCCCTCCGGCGCGGACCTTCAGGCCCAGCTGGACCACATGGTAGAGGGTGTGACGGCGCGGTGACGCCCAGGGAATTCCATCACATTTCAGGGGGAGAGATATGAAAGGGAAATTGCAACAGCGCCTGATCCTGCCCATTGTGCTGCTGGGACTTGTGACGCTTCTTTCCAATCTGCTGGCGGTGTTCAGCATTCATAATGTCCACGCCAACGCGGGAACCATCGTGGACGAGTACATGGTCAGCGAGGCAAAACTGGAGGATATCCGGCGCTCCATCATGGACATCCACCGGCTGGCTCTGAGCCATATCGTGGCGGAGGACCACGCCACCATGATTCGGCTGGTCCAGGAGATCAAAGAGGAGGAGGCGGAGCTGGACGGGAAGCTGGCGGACTATGAGCCTTTCGTTTCCGAGAAGGACGGAAGGGCGTACCAGACTCTTTTAAAGGACTATGAGTCGTTCAAGCACGCCCTGGTCTATCTGGTCTGTGCCAGCGCCGACAGCAAAACCCAGGATGCCTATGCCATGGCCAACGGGGACGTGGCCGTTTGGAGCGAGGCGGCGGAAGGGGGCATCAACGTCCTGTCCGACTCCGTCTCCACCCAGGCGGAGACGGCCAAAAGCCGCCTGCTGGTCGTGTACGTCACCTCTCTGGCGGTCAGCGCCGGGACGCTGCTGGCAGGGGTGATATTGGTGTGGGCGGCTTTGCGGATTATACGCAAATACGTCATTGCCCCCATCCGGGGGGCCATGGACACCCTCCAGGACAGCTCTCAGCGCATCAGCGGCGTGGTGGGCGAGGTGCGAAAGAGGACCCGGACCTCCAGCGGCAGCGCCCGGGACCTCTCGGGATTGACGGAGCACCTCTCCGCCGCCCTGGAGGAAATTGCCGGAAACACCGCCGCCATCACGGCCAGCGCCTCCGGCACCCAAGAGGACGCCGTCCAAATGGCGGAGAACTGTGCCACCATTACCGCCTACTCTGTGGAGATGCGGGGCAGGGCGGAGGAGATGGAGCGCTCCGCCCGGGAGGAGATGGAGGCCGTCCGGGCCCGGACGGAGGAGATCATGGCCGTTTTGGACCGGGCCATTGAGAAGAGCCGGAGCGTGGACCGTATCGGTATTTTGACCAAGGACATTCTCTCCATTTCCTCCTCCACAGACCTCATCGCCATCAACGCCTCTGTGGAAGCCACCCGGGCCGGGGAGGCGGGGAAGGGCTTCGCTGTGGTGGCCCGGGAGATTCGCCGTCTGGCGGACTCCTGCGCGGAGACCGCCAGCCACATTCAGGAGGTCAGCGGCGTGGTTACCGGCGCGGTGGACTACCTCTCCGGCAGCGCCCGGGAGTTGGCGGAATACCTGGGCAAGGCGCTTCAACTCCAGCTGGAGCAGTCGGTCCAGTCCGGGCGGCAGTACCGGGACGACGCCGCCTATATTGAAGGGGCCATGGCCTCCTTCAACGATCAGGCGGAGCGGCTCCGGGAGTCCATGGAGGACGTGGCCGCCTCCATTTCCAGCATTTCCAGCGCGGTGGAGGAGGCGGTGGCCGGTGTCACCGGCGCGGCGAACAGCACCCGGGCTCTGGCGGGGGACATGGCGGGGATTACCTCCGGCATGGATACAAACCAGGAAATTGTGGGGGAGCTGCAAAAGCAGGTGGACGTGTTTGCAAACCTCTGAGATGGTATACATTAGAAACGAGAAACGGGCGGCGGACGCTTTGCGTCCGCCGCCCTTGATCTGTTTGAATGCCGTTGCTTCCGGGGTACCGCCGTCACGGCCTCCGGCCCGTTTCCGTCAAAACGGGTTCCTCATGTCCGGCGGATTCATCCAGCCGGGCCTCTTCGCTTTTGATCTCCCAGTGGATGATAAAGGTCAAAGCGCCCCGGAGGAGAATCACCAGCCCCAGAACCATAAGCTCGCTCAGCTCCCGGACCAGCACAGTGCGAAGCACCTCGCCCCCCAGCTTGAATTCCAAAGCCAGAGAGATGCCCTGGGCCAGATACAGGCGGATGTGGGGCGTGTGCTTTATGCAGCCGATCATGCTTTTCACCGCCGTCACCAGCAGCACGGCCACACCGGCGCACTCCAGCAGCAACACGCCGTACTGTACCACCAGCTGAAAGACTTCTTCGATTTGTTGGAGCAACGCCATAAGGGGACCCCCTCAAGGTAAATATAGGCGGCTGGAAAGCAGATCAGATGGGCTTAACGCCGCCCCAACTCCCGCCGGACGGCCTTGGCCAAAAGCTCCTGCCCCTCCGGAGAGCGAAGAGCCTCCAGGGCCGCGTCCCGCATCAGAGCCTGGAAGGAGGGGCTTTTCAACAACGCGCCAAAGACCGCGCCATCCTCCTGCACCGCCGCCGGACGGGGCTTTTTTGGGACAGGCGGGGCCGCCGGGACCCGGACAGGCGCATCCTCCGGCAGGCCGCCGGCCAGCCAGATGTCTCCCTCGGTGGGGTTGTCGCTTTCGCCCCGGAGATAGGGGAGGGTCACACCGAAGTAGTCCGCCAGCTTTCGCTGCTGGTCCTGGGTGGGCGTCTGCCGTCCGGTCTCGAATTTTTCCATGGCCGTCTTGGGAAGTCCCAGGGCGGCGGAGAGGGCGGGGCGGCTGATTCCCCGCTCCACCCGAAGCGCCTCCAGGCGCTGTGCCATTGTTACCATGGTAAAAACCTCCGTTTGAGACGCGGCGAAGGCCGCGTCAGAGTGTCGAAAAACCGTAAAAACCATCCCCGATGGGAAGGAAGAGAGTTACGAGAGGAACCCAGGAAGGGTTCCTTTCGTTTTTAATCATAAGTTTTCAAAACCTTTTCAAAGATTTTAAAAACTTGTTCAGGCTGGCAAAAATACTTTTTTGACAGCCTGACGCGGCGAAGGCCGCGTTTCTGGTTTGCAAATAAGGGACATTACCCCCGCCGGTCCGGCAAAAGGGTGACGCGCCCCGTTTTTCGGGTGGCGTTCAGGTCTATGAGCCGCTGGTTGGAGCTGCCCCGGAAGCGGAGGGAGATGTCCTGTTGCGCCGCCACAAACCGGCCGTCCACCAGCACGTCCACCAGGCCCAGCAGCTCCGCCGTGGCCTCGCAGTGGGCGTAGCCTTCCTGGTCCAGCAGCTCCTCGTAGGTGAAGCCGCTGAAGGCCCAGAGATTCTTTTTTGGAAAGGCCGCCTTTACCCGCCGGAGAAAGGGGAGCAAGGCCCGCTGGTTCTCCGGCTCAAAGGGCTCGCCGCCCAGGACCGTCAACCCGCTGACATAGCCGGGGGAGAGCAGGGCGAGGATGTGGTCCTCCGTCTCTTGGGTGAAGGGCTGCCCATAGTCAAAGGCCCAGGTTTGGGGCTGGAAACACTGCTCGCAATGGTTGGTGCAGCCGGAGACGAAGAGGCTGACCCGAACCCCCTCGCCGTTGGCGATGTCGCAGTCTTTGATTTCGCCGTAGTACATCCCGTGTCCTTCCTTCCGCCGCTGTGGGAGCTCTCTTGTCCGCCCGGTTCCCTCCCGGAGAACCGGTTTACAGGTGCAGTACCCGGTCCTTAATCTCCTGGGTCCGGCCCTGGTTCCAGTATTGGGTGCCGATATAGCCGCAGGTCCGGCGGGCCACGTTCATTTTATCCTGATCCGTGTTGCCGCACTTGGGGCATTTCCACACCAGTTTCCCGCTTTCCTCCGCAATCTGGATCTCCCCGTCCCAGCCGCAGACCTGGCAGTAATCGCTCTTGGTGTTTAGCTCCGCGTAGATGATGTTGTCATAGATGAATTTCATCACCTGGAGCACCGCCTCCAAGTTGTTCTGCATATCCGGCACTTCCACATAGCTGATGGCGCCGCCGGGGGAGAGGTGCTGGAACTGGGCTTCGAATTTCAGCTTGTCAAAGGCGTTGATCGGTTCCGTTACGTGGACATGGTAGGAATTTGTGATATAGCCTTTGTCGTTGATGCCCTCTATGATACCGAAACGGCGCTGAAGGCACTTGGCGAATTTATAGGTGGTGGACTCCAGAGGGGTTCCGTAGAGGCTGAAATCGATGTTGTGTTCCGCCTTCCACTTCCGGCAGGCCGCGTTCATGGTCTCCATGATCTGGAGGGCGAAGGGGGTGGCGGAGGGGTCCGTGTGGCTCTTGCCCGTCATGTACTTTACGCACTCGTAAAGTCCCGCGTAGCCCAGGGAGATGGTGGAGTAGCCGCCGTAGAGCAGTTTGTCAATGGGCTCGCCCTTTTTGAGACGGGCGCAAGCGCCGTACTGCCACAGGATGGGAGCCACGTCGGAAGGGGTGCCCAGCAAGCGCCGGTGGCGGCACAGCAGGGCCTGGTGGCACAGCTCCAGCCGCTCTTCAAAGAGTTCCCAGAATTTTTCGATGTTTCCCCCGGAGCTCAAAGCCACGTCGGGGAGGTTGATGGTCACCACGCCCTGGTTGAACCGCCCGTAATACTTGGGCTTTCCGGTTTCCGGGTCCACGTAGGGCGTGAGGAAGCTGCGGCAGCCCATGCAGGTATAGCAGTGGCCCTCGCCGTTTTGGTCCACCTTCAGCTCCAGCATCTTCTTCTCGGAGATATAGTCCGGGACCATCCGCTTGGCGGTGCACTTGGCCGCCAGTTTGGTAAGGTACCAGTAGGGGGCGTCCTCGTGGATGTTGTCCTCTTCCAGCACGTAGATCAGTTTGGGGAAGGCGGGGGTGATCCACACGCCGTCTTCGTTCTTCACGCCCTCATAGCGCTGCTCCAGGGTTTCCTCGATGATGAGGGCCAGATCTTTGCGCTCCTGGTCGTTTTTGGCCTCGCCCAGGTACATGAAGACCGTGACAAAGGGGGCTTGTCCGTTGGTGGTCAGAAGGGTCAACACCTGATACTGAATGGTTTGCACGCCCCCCCGGACCTCCTCCCGGAGGCGGGTCTCCACCAGCTTGGAGAGGCTGTCCTCGTCCAAAATGACGCCGATCTCCCGCATTTCCTTCTCCACCACCACCCGGAGTTTCTTCCGGCTCACATCCACGAAGGGAGCCAGGTGGGCCAGGGAGATGGACTGGCCCCCATACTGGTTGGAGGCCACCTGGGCCACAATCTGGGTGGCGATGTTGCAGGCGGTGGCAAAGCTGTGGGGCCGCTCGATAAGCGTTCCGGTGATGACGGTGCCGTTTTGCAGCATATCCTCCAGATTTACCAGGTCGCAGTTGTGCATATGCTGGGCGAAGTAGTCCGAGTCGTGGAAGTGGATGATGCCCTCTTGATGGGCCTCCACGATCTCCTTGGGCAGCAGCAGCCGCTCGCTGAGATCCCGGGAGACCTCGCCGGCCATATAGTCCCGCTGGGTGGAGTTCACCACGGGATTTTTGTTGGAGTTTTCCTGTTTGGCCTCTTCGTTGCAGCATTCGATCAGGCTCAAAATCCGGTCGTCCGTGGTGTTGCTCCGGCGGACCAGGGAGCGGGTATAACGGTAGGTGACATAGTTCTTCGCCACCTCGAAGGCGCCGTGGGCCATGATCTGGTATTCCACCAGGTCCTGGATTTCCTCCACACTCGGGGAACGGCCCAGCTCCAGGCACGCCAGTTCCACGGACTCGGCAATGCGCCGGACCTGAACGGATGTCATGCGCTTTTCCGCGTCGATGCTCTCGTTAGCCCGGGTGATGGCCGACAAAATTTTGGTGATGTCAAACGAGACCTCGGCGCCGTTCCTCTTGATGACTTTCATGAAGTATCCCCCTATATCGAATGTATACCGGTTTTGACCACAATACTTTGGCAGTGGGCCGAGTATATCACACAAGATATGGGGGCGCAAGTGTTTTTTGCGACATTCTGAAAAAAATCTGCGGCCCCGGGAAAGGCGCTTTCCCCCAATACCTGGGGCGGCAAGGGATTGGGGGGATTTGGAAGAGACTGTAAAAAATTTGGCCGGAAATTCTATGTCCCGCCGGGGGGGGTTACTCGCCCTCGGCCAGACGGTAGCCCACGCCCACCTCTGTGAAGAGGTATTCCGGTTCGGCGGGGTTGCGTTCGATTTTGCGGCGGATGTTGGCCATGTTGACCCGGAGGATCTGATTGCCGCTTCCCGCCCGGGGGCCCCAGAGCTCCTTGATGATATAGTCATAGGTCAGCACTTTCCCGGCGTGCTTGCCCAGAAGGGCCACGATGCGAAACTCGCTGAGGGTCAGCTTTACATTCTCCCCCCGGACCCGGACCTGGTGCTTGTTGTAGTCGATGACCAGTTCCCCCACGGAGTAGGTGCCCTTTTGGGCGATTTCATCGTTTCCGCTGGCGGTGCGGGTGTGGCGGATGGCGGTGCGGACCCGGGCCAGCAGCTCGGCGGTGCCGAAGGGCTTGGTGAGGTAGTCGTCGGCCCCCAGGTCTAAGGCGGTGACCTTGTCCCGCTCGTGAGAGCGGGCGGAGACCACCACCACCGGCAAACTGGACCAGCTCCGCAGCTGCCGGAGGATGTCCAACCCGTCCATGTCCGGAAGGCCCAGGTCCAAAATCACCAGGTCCGGACAGTGGGAGGAGATCATGGAAAGGCCCTCCGCCCCGGTGCGGGCCTGGATGGTCTCGTAGCCCTGACCGTCCAGAACGGCGGCGATGAACTGGGCGATGTTTTTCTCGTCCTCCACCACCAGTATCTTTTCCCGGATGTTCATGTCAGCACCTCCACAGCGGATATGGGCAGGCGGAAGGAAAACTCCGCCCCCTGCGCCAGATTTTTCGCGGTGATGGTTCCCCCGTGGGCCAGGACAATGGCCCGGCAGACGGAAAGGCCCAGGCCCATGTTCCGCTTCCCGTCTCCGTCGGGAGAGCGGCGGGACTTGAGGCGGCCGTCAAAAAGACCGTCCAGCTCCCGTCTGGGGATGCCCCGGCCGTCGTCCCGGACGGTGATCCGGGCGGAGTCTCCCTCCGCCTCCAGAACCAGGGAGACGTTGGCGGCCCCACCGTGGACGGCGGCGTTTTCCAGGAGGTTGGCCAGAACCTGTTCGATGAGAATGGGGTCCATGGGGACCATCAGCAGCTCCTCCGGGGCGGAGACGGTGACGTTTACCAGGGGGAAGCGGCGGCGGAATTTTTGGGCCGCGGCCCCCAGCACCTCCTCGGCGGGCTCCGGTTCCTTGGCGATGCGGTCCTGAGCGTCCCCCATGCGGGTGATGGAGAGGAGGTTTTCCACCACCCGGATCAGCCATTGGGCCTCCTCCCGGGCGTTTTCCAGCAGCGCCCGCTGCTCCTGGGCGGAGAGGCCGGGGTTTTCCAGCACGGCGGAGGTGGACCCCACGATGGAGGTGAGGGGCGTGCGGATGTCATGGGAGACGGAGCGGAGCAGGTTGGCACGCATTTTCTCCCGCTCGTTTTCCGCCAGAAGACTGGCCTGCCGCTTGGCCTGGGCGGTGAGGGTGCTGGTGATGAGGGAGATCATCAACAGGGTGAAAAACGTGATGGGGTAACCGGGGTTTTGGAAATCAATGGCCCAGTAGGGATACGTGAAAATGAAGTTGACAAAGACCACACCCAGAATCACGGAGATGGACCCGTAGAGGTAGCCCCTGGTGAGACGGGAGATCAGCAGCACCGCCAGCACAAAGACCGGGGCGGCGAAGCCGTCGGTGCTGCCCGCCAGCCAGAGAATGAAGCAAAGGCCCACCGCGCACAAAAGAATGGCGGTGGTGATGAGGAAGTCCCGCCGGGAGACGGGAAACAGGGGAGAGGCCCAAGGCTTACGAAAGGTCATGGCGAGAACTCCTTTTCGACGTCCTGGAAAAGGGGACGATAATTTCTATTATAACAGGAGTTTTCGGGAAATTCAATCTCCCCTCTTCCGCCGGGCGCCCAGAAGTCCCTGGAGCCACAAAACGTCCCTCCATCCCACCACCCGGAACAAAAGCCACAAAGAGCCCAGCGCCAGCAAATAGCATCCCATGGGGACCAACGCCCCCGCCGTCCCGTCCTGGGGCCGGAGGAGGAACACGGGCAGGGCGGCAATGGCGCCGCAAAGGGCGGATTTTACCGCCGGTCCCGGGGAGAAGCGGAGACCGGCGGACTGCCCCAGCCGCCGGAGGCTCAGGGCAAAGTTTACAAGGTGGGAGGCGGCGAAACTGAAATAATAGCCCCCCATGCCAAACCGGGGCAGCAGCAGCCAGAGGAGGACAACATCCAGTAAATTTGTCAGAAAATTATACCGGGCGTTTGCGCTCTGTTGGCCCAGGCCCTTGCACATGGCGTCCACCACAATATCCAAGTACAAAATGGGGACCAGGGGGGCGTAGAGCCGGAGGCAGGCGCCGGCGGTTTCGCTGCGGTAAAGCAGATTTCCCAGAGGGTGAGCGGCGGCGAAGATGGCTCCTCCGGCGCAGAGGCCGAAAAGCCAGGAGACCCGAAGTCCCTGCCGGGCCAGATACCGGACCCGCACCTGTCCGGGGCGGCGGGCGCAGCGGGAGAACTCCGCCACCAGCAGGTCCGCCAGGGAGGCCAGAATGGCCGTGGGAAACATCAGCACCGGAAAGACCATGCCGTGGAGGACGCCGTAGTCCGCCATGGCGTTCACCGTCCCGGCGTAAAGGGCCAGACGGCGGGGGATGATGAGATTTTCCACAGTGTTTAGCCCCGCCCGGAGATCGTCCGCCAGCCCCACTGGTAAAGACAGGCCAAAGACCCGCCGCCAGGGCGGGCGGCCTCGTCTCCCCTGGGGGGCCTCTTCCCGCCGGAGAACCCACAAGGCTCCCAGGGACAGGGCCGCGGCGGCGGAGGACCCCAGGGCCACCGACAAGCAGGACCGGGCCGTGTCTCCCCCCGCCCAGCGGGAGAGGAGGGCAAAGGTGACGGCGATAGCGCAGCCCTGCTCCAAAAACTCCACCGCCACCAGGGTCCCCAGCCGTCCGGCGGCGGTGAAAAGCCCTGTCATCACGCCGTTCAGGCAGCCCACGGGCAAAAACAGGGCGAAGATCCGAAGGGCGGATTCCGCCCTGGGGTCTCCGATCCAGCTCCCGGCGATCCGGGGGGTGAGGACCCAAAGTCCCCCCGCCACCGGCAGGGCGAAAAGGAGGCAGTACCCGATGCAGCCCCACAGGGCGGGCCGGACGCTCCGCCGCCGCCCCAGGGCCTCGGCGGAAAGATAGAGGGCGCAGGTTCGGGCTCCGGAGGAACCCAGAGTGAAGGCCAGCATCCGCACGGAGAGGACCAGCTGCAAAAGACCCACTCCGGCGGCCCCAATCCGGCCGGAGAGATAGACCTGAAAGCTCATGCCCGCCAGCCGGAGAACGAGGTTTGCCCCGGTGAGGAGCAGTGCGCCGTAAAACATGGTGCTTCCCTTTTTCAAAACAACACCTCCGTCCTACACTATATGGACGGGGAGGGACAGGTAGGACAAAAAGGGGAGAATCCGGGTTGAAGGGGCGGCGTGGCTGTGGTACTATATAGTCAACGCAGTTGAAAAGAAGTCACAACTTCTTTTCAACCGGCGGACCATGGGTTCGCCGATGCGCGGAGCGCATTTGCGTTTCCTATGAAGCCATGCGCAGGCAGCCGCTTTGCGGCTCGAACCACCGCCTTGGCGGCGGTTCCTTGAAAAGAATCCCATGGGATTTTTTCAACTGCGCTGGCTATAGTAGACGCCGCAAAAGAAAAGGCGCGTAGGCGCTTTGGATGAAGTCAACCCTGCCGGCGAGAAAACGAATTCTGACTTGCGTCAAAGAGAAGGAGAGACCGCATATGGACATTGCCGTCATCGCCGGGACCCCGGTGGACACCCGGATGGGCGTGGAATTGATCAAAAGCAAGGGGGCGGAGGCCATAGGGTTTCCGGTTTCCCGGACCCCGGAGGAGCAAACTGCCTTTCAGGTGGGCTCCCTCACGGCGCGGGAGGCCGCCGTGGGAGGCATTTTTGACGAGATTCAGGCCCGGGGCCTGGAGCGGGCGCTGGTCTATTGCAATTCCCTCAGCGCCACCGTAGACGCCCACGCCCTGGCGGGGGAGCGGGGCCTTCGCGTTTGGACGCCTATGGACGTCTACGGGGAGATTGCCCTTCAATACCGCCGCGTCGGCGTGTTAGCCGCCAACTGCCAGGGGGTTGCCGGAGTGGAGCGGGCCATGATAAACGCCTGCCCCGGGGGCTTGGTGCTGGGGACGGCGAACCTGGCTCTGGTCCAGGGGGTGGAGACCGGAACACCGCCGGAGGAGCTGGTGGAAAAGTGCGGGTTGGACCACCTCCTCCGCTTCTTCGAGCAAAACGGCGCGGAGGCCGTGGTGCTGGGCTGCACCCACTTCCCCTATGTGAAGGAGGCTTTGCAAAGGAGGACGGGCCTCCCTGTTCTGGACCCGGCGGAGCGGCTGGCGGAGCTGGTGCTGGCGGTTTGACAGAGCCGCTCCGGGGGAATATACTGGAAAAAACCGAAAAAAGGAGGAAGTCGTCATGTCGATAGACTACGGCGATCTGGCCGTTGCCTTCCGGGGGAAGGCGGAGGACCTGCGGGCCCTGGGCCCGGCGGCGGAGAAGTGGCTGAAAAAGCAGGACACCGCGTACTGGGACCAGGCGCTGGTAGAGGAAATCCAGAGCTTTGCCGGGATGTTCGTCCTGGAGGGCCGGGACGGCGGCGAGGCGGTCCTGGTGGAAACGGGAGCGTATTTTACCCAATTTGTAGGCTACAACCTCTGGTGTGTCAACGCGATGTCCAAGGCCTGCCCTGACGTGGAGGTAGCCGCCGTGACGAAGGTCAGCAACTCTGTGACGGATGAACCCCAGTGGCTCTCCTATTTTTCCCCCGCCGGAAAGAAGGGCATCGCCAGCGGAAAGTTCCCCCTGGATATGATTTGGAAGGGGAAGACGTCGTATTGGGGAGGAAACGGAAAATGGTATTCCTTTCAATTCTGCCGGGTGGAGGACTATGAGGGGACGGTCCATGAGCTGGATGTCTCCGAAGTGCGGGGAAATTACAATTCGGGCTGTACAGCGCTGGTTCTGCGTTCCCCCAAAAATATCTGGAAATTTGTGAATGTCCACTCTTATTTCAGAGGCTGGCACGGGGACAGACCCTATCCGCCCAGCCTATCCGACGAGAAAGGCTGCCGGGAGCTGGAGGATCGCTTCCGGGGCGCTTATACCTGCGCGGACTTTTTTGGCTGCGCGAAAGAGCCCGGCGGCGGTAATTGGGGCTGGGAAGACAACGAGCCGATGAAGGAGCTGCCGGACAACGCGGATGCGTTCATTCTGGGGATCTTCAAACTGCTTTTGCCTAAGGCTGACATCACTATCAAAAAGCGGGACGGCCGGCGGTTCTATTTTGACGGGAAGGGAAACGAGTACTTTTTCCTGGGCAGCGTAGACCGTTCCTCGATCCGAAAGGCGAAGGGCTATGTATGGGCGTTCCCGCCCGACGCCGTCTGGGCCATCAAGTGGGCCGGGGACATTTGGTTTTGACGGCTCTTTTCCCCGCTTCAGAGATAAAAATCACCTAAATAAACGATTACGGACCGCCCTTCCCTTTGCCGGGAGGGCGGTTTCTCCGCGCAAAAGGGCCGGGGAAAGCCCCGAAAGTATAAAGGCTCCGCAAAAAACGGCAAAATTACCAGAAAAAAAGCAGTTCACAGACTGGACATTTTTAGAAGCATGGTGTACAATATCAGGAAGTATGTGATAGTCTGTCCAGGCACGTCAGCCGGCCCAAAGGTGGGGACCGCCTTTGCGTCCGCGCCCGGGCCGCTGTCAGGAGTAAAAAATGAGGTGAAATAATGGCACAAGCGTTCTTCGGCGGCGTTCATCCCCACGACATGAAAGCCGCGACCAATGAAAAGGCCATCGAACAGTTGCCCGCCCCGGCACAGGTGGTCATTCCCATGTCCCAGCACTTCGGCGCGCCATGCACCCCCCTGGTGAAGGCCGGGGACCACGTGAAGGTGGGCCAGAAGATCGGCGAGTTTCGGGGCCTTGGCGCTCCCATCCACGCCAGCGTCTCCGGCACCGTCAAGGCGGTGGAGCCCCGTCCCTATTCCATGGGTGGAAATATGATGTCCGTCGTCATTGACAACGACGGCCAAGACGAGGTCAGCGAAGAGGTCCAGGCCCCGGCCAACCCCGACGCTCTCAGCGTGGACGAGATGGTGGAAATTGTGAAAAACGCCGGCATCGTCGGTATGGGCGGCGCCACCTTCCCCACCCACGTGAAAATTTCCGGCGGCATTGGAAAAGTGGACACGGTGATCATCAACGGCGCCGAGTGCGAACCCTACATCACCGGGGATCACCGGGCCATGTTGGAGCGCTCCGGGGAGATCATTGGCGGCGCGACCTACCTTGCCAAGATGTTCGGCGTGGAAAAAGTGGTCATCGGCGTGGAGGTCAACAAACAAAACGGCATCGACCAGCTGAATAAAACCATTGCCGAAAAGCACGCCCCCGTGGTGGTGGAGGGGCTTCGCTGCCGCTATCCCCAGGGCGGTGAGAAGCAGCTCTGTCAGGCCATCACCGGCAAGCAGGTGCCCCCGGGCGGTCTGCCCAGCAACATCGGCTGCGCGGTTTTCAATATCAATACCACCTGCGCCATTTACAAGGCCATTACCACGGGAATGCCCGTGGTGAAAAAAGTGGTGACGGTCTCCGGCTCCGGCGTGGTGGAGCCCAAGAATGTGGAGTGCCCCATCGGCACCCCCGTGTCTCTTCTGTTCGACTTTTGCGGCGGGCTGAAGGACGGTACATATAAGTTGATTGCCGGCGGCCCCATGATGGGCATGGCCCAGTACACCGCCGATATCCCCGTGGCCAAGGGCACGGGCTGTATGCTGGCCTTCTGCGAGAAGGAAGAGCAGACCGTGGAGCATCCCCAGTGCATCCGCTGCGGCAAGTGCGTGGGCGTGTGCCCCATGCACTTGGAGCCCCTGTTTCTGTACCAGTACGCCTCCAAGGGGCTGGTGGACGAACTGAACGAAGCCAACATCATGGATTGCATGGAGTGCGGCGCCTGCGCCTACACCTGCCCCGCCCGGCTGCACCTGACCCATATGTTTAAAACCGGAAAGCAGCTGGTGAAGGACGCCGCGGCCAAGGCCAAGGCCGCCGCCGAGGCCAAAAAAGCCGCCGAAGAGGCGAAAAAGGAGGTTGTCAACAAATGACGGACTATAAAAATCTCAAGCTGATCGCCACCTCCTCGCCTCACATCCGCGGAAGCGAGACCACCCAGGGCATCATGAAAGACGTGATCATCGCCATGGTGCCCGCCTTGGCGTTCGCCTGCTTTAACTTTGGTCTTCGGGCCCTGACGATGACGGCGGTGTCTGTGGCCGGGTGTATCTTTTTCGAGTGGCTGTACCGCAAGGCGATGAAAAAGCCCCAGTCCGTTCAGGATTTGAGCTCCGTGGTTACCGGTATGCTGCTGGCCTTTGTCAGCCCGGTGCAGATTCCCTATTGGATGATCCTCATAGGCGACGCCTTCGCCATCATCATTGTCAAGCAGCTCTTTGGCGGCATTGGCAAAAACTTTGTGAACCCCGCCCTGGCTGGCCGGGCGGTGCTGCTGGCCAGCTACGCCGGATCCATGACCACTTGGGTGGAACCCGCCGCGAATAAGGCGGCCATCTTCGGGTCCAATGTGGACCTCGTCACCGCCGCCACCCCCCTTTCTTATATGAAGGGCACGGACCCCGCCGCCCTGGCGGAGAGCTTTGGGACCCTCACCGGGACCTACAGCGTGGGGGAGATGTTCCTGGGCCAGACCGGCGGTTCCCTGGGCGAGGTTTCCGCCCTGATGCTGATTATCGGCGGCGTGTATCTCATCTGGCGGAAGGTCATCAACTGGCAGACTCCCGCCGCGTACATCGGCACCGTGGCCGTTCTCACCTTCCTGTTCCCCAAGGCCGGTTCCAGCCTGGACTGGATGCTCTACAGCATCTTTGGCGGCGGCCTTATGCTGGGTGCGTTCTTCATGGCCACCGATTACGCCACCTCTCCCGTCACCAAAAAGGGCCAGCTGATCTTCGGCGTGGGCTGCGGATTGTTCACCGTGCTGATCCGCTATTTCGGGTCTTATAACGAGGGCGTGTGCTACTCCATCATGGTGATGAACCTGTTTGTGCCCTTCATCGACAAGTACACCAAGCCCGTGCGCTTTGGCGTTGTGAAATCCGACAAGAAGGAGGGGGCCGCGAAATGAGCACCAAAAGCAAAGAAACCCTTCAGATGGACCCCGCGTACATCATTAAACTGACCGTCACATTATTGATCACCTGTGTGGTGGTGGCGGCGGCGCTGGGCGGCGTCAACGCCGTCACAGAGGAAAAAATTGACGAGATCAACCGGGCGAAAACCGTGGAGGCCATGAAGGCCGTGGTGGCGGACCCCGACAACACCACCTTCTCCGACAAGCTGGCTCTCACCGACGAAATGACCGCCGCCTCCGGCAGCGTCGCTCTGGACTCCGTGTACGAAGCCCAGGTAGGCGGCGCGACTGTGGGCTACGCCATCAAAGTGGTGGCCAGCGGCTCTCAGGGCAAGATCGAAATGATGGTGGGCGTGGACAGCGAGGGAGCTGTCACCGGCGTGTCCATTGTCAAAAACGCCGAAACCGCCGGAATTGGCTCCAAGGTCATGACCAATATGCCCACAGCCTCCGGCGTAGGGGTGCTGAGCCAGTTTGAGGGCAAAAGCGCCGCTGACGGAATTTTGACCGTGGGGGCCAATGTGGACGCCATCTCCGGCGCCACGGTCTCTACCCGGGGCGTGACCAACGGCGTCAACGCCGCGCTGGCGGTGGCCGGCGTGCTGGGCTGAGAAAGGGGGAGCCGACTTATGAATATCGGAAAACAGTTTAAAGAGGGTCTTCTGACCCAAAACCCCGTTCTGGTGCAGATGCTGGGCCTGTGCTCCACCATGGCGATCACCACCTCCATTATGAACGGTTTGGGCATGGGTGTGTCTGTGCTCATCATTTTGACGGCGGCCAACGTGGTCATCTCCGCCATCCGCAAAATCGTCCCGGACAAAATCCGTATCGCCATGTTCATCGTGGTCATCGCAGGCTTCGTCACCTGCGTGGATTTGCTGCTGCAAGCCTTCTTCGAGTCCATCGCCGCCTCCCTGGGTGTGTTCATTCCGCTGATCGTGGTAAACTGCATCATCCTGGGCCGGGCGGAGTCCTTCTCCTATAAGAACGGCGTGGGCGCGTCCTTCTTCGACGGCATCTTCCAGGGCCTGGGTTACACCGCCGTGCTGCTGGCTATGTGCTTCATCCGGGAGCTGCTGGGCGCGGGCACACTGGCGGGCTTCCGCATCATTCCGGAGCAGTTCCCCATCGGCATTCTGACTCTGCCCGTGGGCGGCTTCCTGGTGCTGGGCTTCCTCATTGCCGCCATGCAGTGGGCGCTGTCCAAGAGTAAGGAGGGCAAGTAAATGGATCAGATTTCAAAACTCCTGGCAATCACGCTGGGCGCCATCTTGGCGAATAACTTCATTTTCTCCCAGTTCCTCGGCATCTGCCCCTTCCTGGGTGTGTCCAAGAAGGTGGACACTGCCGTGGGCATGGGCTTCGCCGTGACCTTCGTCATGGGTCTGGCCTCCGCCATCACCTGGGCGGTGTACAACTTCATCCTGGTGCCTCTGAATTTGCAGTATATGCAGACCGTGGCTTTCATTCTGGTCATTGCGTCTTTGGTGCAGTTCATCGAGATGTTCCTCCAGAAGTCCATGCCCTCTTTGTACACGGCCCTGGGCGTGTATCTGCCCCTGATCACCACCAACTGCGCGGTGCTGGGCGTGGCCCTTTTGAACATTCAGGAGAGCTACAACTTCATTGAGTCCGTGGTCTACGGCATCACCGGCGGCATCGGCTTCCTGGTTGCCATCGTGCTCTTTGCCAGCATCCGGGAGCGGCTGGTTTTCGCCGAATATCCCAAGAGTTTTGAGGGGTTCCCCATCGCGCTGGTCACCGCCGGTCTCATGGCCCTGGCGTTCATGGGTTTCTCCGGCTTGGTAATTTGGTAAGGAGGGCGGTTGCATTATGATGAATATTTTATTCGCGGTAGCCGTCCTGGGCATTCTGGGCGCGGTGTTCGGCCTGGTCCTGGCCGTGGCCTCTAAAATTTTCGAGGTGAAGAAGGACCCTCGTGAGGAAGCGATACTGGGCCTGCTGGCCGGCGCCAACTGCGGCGGCTGCGGCTACCCGGGCTGCGGCGGTTGCGCCGCCGCCATCTTGGCGGGAGAGGCCCCCGTCACCGCCTGCGCCCCCGCCGGGGCGGAAAACGCCGCCGCCATTGCCAAGATCATGGGCATGGAGGCGCCTAGCGGGGAGCGGCAGGTGGCTTTCGTCCGCTGCACCGGCGGAGTCAACGCGAAAAAGCGGTATGACTACGTGGGCGTCCAGGACTGCATCTCCGCCACCAAGGTGGCCGGCGGCCCTCTGGAGTGCGCCTTCGGGTGCCTGGGCTTTGGCTCCTGCGTGGCGGCCTGCCAGTTTGGCGCCATGTCCATCGGCCCCGGCGGCACCGCCGTGGTGGACCCGGACAAGTGCACCGCCTGTATGGCCTGCGCCAGCGCCTGCCCCCGGCACCTGATTACCTCCGTCCCTGTGTCCAAGAAGGTCCACGTGGGCTGCGCCAATCAGGACAAGGGCAAAGCGGCCATGAGCGTCTGCTCCACCTCCTGCATCGGCTGCGGCCTGTGCCAGAAGGAGTGCAAAAAAGACGCCATCCATGTGGAAAACGGCGTGGCGGTCATCGACTATGAAAAGTGCGTAGGCTGCAAGCTCTGCACCAAGGTCTGCCCGCGAGACGCCATTCTCCCCGTGGCAACCGCTGAGGAGAAGGAAAAGTACAAGGCCATCAAAAAGGCCCAGGCGGAAAAGGCCAAGGCTGCGGCAGAGGCCAAGGCGGCGGAACCCGCCGGAAAATAAACCCGTTCCCAAAGCGCTCCGGACAAAACGTCCGGGGCGCTTTGTGCGTACAAAGGGATGAGATGAAAACTGGGGTTTTTTGGAATTTAAAAGATGGGGTTGTATTTTGCCGGAAGATGGTATATCATAAAGCCGTCCCCTGTGAGAACCGGGAGGACAAAGGCAGAGTAGGGACACGCGTGTTAAAGTGCCGGAAAGACGGGGAGTTGCTTTCCGGACGAAGGGGGATCTTCCCCCGCAGTGCGCGTCCCGCATCCCGCTGCCGCATCAGGGAACGGGCTTCCTCTGTGCGGCATACTGCCGCAATTTAGAGGAGGTTTTTCTTATGCCCAAAATGAATGTGAAACGGATGTGCTATGTCGCGCTGCTGGCGGCCATGTATCTGCCCCTGTCGCTCTACGCGGCGGTACAGGTGGGGAACGTGCGGATTTCCTTCGGCTCTTTGCCGGTGGTGGCGGCGGCCCTGCTCTTTGGCCCGGTGGACGCGGTGATCGTGGCCATGGTGGGCGAGTTTTTCAAACAGCTTTTGACCTATGGCATCACCTATACCACGGCGTTGTACCTGATTCCCCCGGCCCTTCGGGGGTTGGTAGTGGGCCTGGGAGCCCTTGCGCTGGCGGCTGTTCGGGGACAGCGGCTGGAGGAGCGGCGGATTTTGTGCTATGCGGTTTGCATAGTGGCGGCGGTTTGCACCACCGTGGGCAATACTTTGGTGAACTGGCTGGACAGCGTGTTGATGGGGTACTATTTCCCGGGCCTGATTTTGGGGGATTTTGTCTGGCGGCTGGCGGTGGGCATGATCAACGCCGTGGTGATGTCCTCTCTGGCCATTCCCCTGGTAAAGGCGCTGCGGCAGCGAAACGCCGGCTGGAACCTGTAAGGGAGGGATTGGCATGACGGGAGAAGAGGCGGTGGATTACATTCACTCCTATGGCTGGGAGGCCCACGCCCCGGGCCTGGACCGCATACGGGACCTGCTTTGCCGCCTGGGAGACCCACAACGGGAGCTGAAATTCCTCCATGTGGCGGGGACCAACGGCAAGGGCAGCGTCTGTGCCTGCCTCGCCTCCGTCTTGGAGGCGGCGGGGTACCGGGTGGGCCTGAACACCTCCCCCCATCTGGAGCGTTTTCACGAGCGTATCCGGGTCAACGGGGAGGAAATCACAGACGGAGCCCTGGGAGCGGTGGTGGACCAGATCCGGCCCGCCGCCGGGGCCATGCCGGAGCACCCCACGGAGTTTGAGTTGATTACCGCCGCCGCGTTTTTGCACTTCCGGGAGCAGGGCTGTGAGATCGTGGTTCTGGAGACGGGTTTGGGTGGGGAGTTGGACGCCTCCAACGTCATCGACACGCCGGAGTTAGCGGTGCTCACCGCCATGGGGATGGATCACGCCGCCCTTTTAGGTCCCACGCTCCGGGACGTGGCCGCCGCCAAGGCGGGCATTGTCAAGCCCGGCGGAGCGGTGGTGAGCCGGGGCGGTTGCCCGGAGGCGGACGAGGTGTTTTGCCGAACCTGCCGGGAGCGGGGAGCGGCGCTGAGAGAACTGGACCTCTCCCGTCTTGCGGTTAGGCAACAGAACCTGGAGGGCGCGGTGTTTGACTTCGCCCCCTGGGAAAGGCTGTCCATCCCCCTGGCCGGGGCCTATCAGGTGGAAAATGCCGCCCTGGCTCTGACGGCCCTGGAGTGGTTGGGGGAAAAGGGGTGGAACATCCCGGAAGAGGCGGTCCGCCGGGGTCTGGAGACAGTCCGCTGGCCGGGACGCTTTGAAATTCTGGGAAGGGACCCTGTGTTCCTGTTAGACGGCGCTCACAATGCCCATGGGATGCGGGCAGCGGTGAAGAGCCTGGGCGCCCTCCTCCCCGGAAAAAGGTTGACGGTGCTTCTGGGAATCATGGGGGACAAGGATGCCGGAGATATGTTGGATCTTTTGGCCCCTCTGGCGGAGCGGGTCTTTGTCCTCCGCCCCGACAGCCCCAGGGCCATGGACCCGGCGGCGCTGTGCGCTCTCCTGGCGGCCCGTGGAGTGGAGGCCCATCCTTGCGCTTCGGTGGAGGAAGGCGTGAAGGCCGCCTTGGCGGCGGCGGGGAGAGACGGCGCGGTCTGCGCCTTAGGGTCTTTGTACCTTTGCGGCGCGGTTCGCGGGGCTTACAGTTCAAAATTTCAGAGGGCGAATCCCGGACAATGAGACGGGCCACCTGAGAAGGCGCGGGTCCGCCGGAGGCGGACTCGCGCCTTGTTGCGGGGAAGAAAATCCCCCATTTTTTGGAAGAGAGGGGCAGGAAAGGGGACCTTGCGGCTTGACAAGCCGGAAGGATACCTTTATTATAAGAAAGAATCAAGGATTTACCAGGGCGCCGGAGCGCCGCTTTTGTCACGATGCCCGTACAGGAAGGAGAGGAGCCGCTGTGGAGACCATCACCAGCAAGAGCAACGCCCTGTGCGTCCATTTTCGGAAGTTGGCGTCCTCCCGTTCCTACCGTGAGGAGACGGGAGAATTTTTGTGCGACAGTCCCAAGCTGCTCCAAGAGGCGGTTTTGTGGGGCGCGCCTGTCCGGGCGTTGTTTTGTACCGAAGGGGTGGCGCTTCCTCCGGGGCTGGAGGGCCGCTTTTCCAGAATGGCGAAAGTCAGCGAAAGCGTTATGCGCTCCGTCAGTCCCATGGAGACCCCTCAGGGAGTAGTGTTCTCCTGCGCCTCCCCCAGCTACGCCCCTCCAGAGGAGCTGGAGCCCGACGGGCAGGGGCGGCTGCGGTTTTTGGTGCTGGACGGCGTCCAGGACCCCGGCAATGTGGGAACCATCCTCCGGACGGCGGACGCCTTCGGGGCCACGGTGATTCTCCTTCCCGGCTGCGCGGACCTGAATAATCCCAAAACGCTCCGGGCGGGGATGGGCGTCCATTTCCGCTCCCGCGTGTTCCGCTGCACCCTGGAGGAGTTGACGGCCCTTTTGAAAAAGGCGAATCTGCCCCTCTACGGCGCGGCTCTCCGGGAGGACACGGCGGACGTGCGGGAGGCGGACCTGAGCCGCTGCGCCATAGCCGTGGGCAGCGAGGGCCGGGGCCTTTCGGCGGCGGTGCTGGCGGCCTGTGACCGGAGTCTCCGCATTCCCATGGACACGCGCTGCGAGTCCCTGAACGCCGCCTCGGCGGCTTCGGTGCTGCTATGGGAGGCGGCCCGGAGAGAATATTAAGAATTTGACGCTTGCAATTTGTTTTTATTTAATATAGTATAAAGGACCTTGGTAATAAGGAGGGGCGGGAGATGCTGAAATACTGGGTGTGGCTGGCGGAGCTTCCGGGTCTGACGGGCCCGTCGCGGCTAGCCCTTTTGCGCCACTTTGGCTCGCCGGAGGATCTCTTCTTCGCCGACCGGGCGGAGCTGCTCCTGGCAGAGGAGGTGCCCCAAGCTCAGGCGGAGCTGGCCTTGAACCACGATCTTTCCGCAGCGGACCGGATTTTGGCGGACTGTCAGCGGCTGGGACAGCGGATTTTGACCATTCAGGACGCGGAGTATCCCAAGAGGCTGCAAAACATCTTTGACCCGCCCCTGGTTCTCTATGTCAGGGGCCGTCTGCCGGTGGTGGACGAGGAGGCAGCCATTGCCGTGGTGGGCACCCGGGAGTGCACGCCCTACGGCAGCGCCAGCGCGGAGCGCCTGGGCCGGGAACTGACGGCCTCCGGCGCGTTGGTGGTGACGGGTCTTGCCCGGGGCGTGGACTCTGCTGCCGCCAGAGGCGCCCTTCGGGCGGGCGGCGGGGTCATCGGCGTGACGGGCGGCGGAGTGGACGTGATCTATCCCCCGGAGAACCGGGAGCTCTATGAGGACGTGGCCGTCGCCGGGGTTTTGCTCTCCGAGTATCCGCCGGGATCGCCGCCGGATAAGCAGCATTTCCCCGTCCGAAACCGGATCATTTCCGGACTCAGCGTGGCGGCTTTGGTGGTGGAGGCCCCGGAGCGTAGCGGCGCGCTGATCACCGCCCGCCTGGCCCTGGAACAGGGGCGGGAGGTTTACGCCGTCCCCGGTCCCATCAACGCGCCTACCAGCGTGGGCTGCAACCGTCTCATCCGGGACGGCGCGGGCCTTGCGGCGGAGGGATGGGACATTTTGCGGGACTTTCAAGAGCGCTTTCCGGAGAAATTGCGCCCCGCAAAGGACCTTCCGGCCTGGACGCCTCTGCCCACCCGGCGGCGTCCCCAGCCGGAGAGTCCAAAGAGGGCGGAGACGAAAAAACCGCCTCTTCCCACTGTCGGCCCCCAGGGGCTGACGGACGACCAGATCGCTCTGTTAAAGGTCCTGGAGGTAGAGACCTCCATTCAGGTAGACGACCTGATTCAAACCACCGGCGTGCCCGCCCGGCGGGTCTCGTCGGCTCTGACCATGCTGGAAATTGACGGTTATGTCCTCCAGCACAGCGGCAAACGGTATACCCGAACCGTGGCCCTGGAGAGTTAAAAGCCGGGAAGGGGAAGAGGCTTCCCGCTTCCTGCAAAGTTCCCTCATCAATCTGGAGGTAATCAAAACTATGGCAAAGCAGTATTTGGTCATCGTGGAATCCCCGGCGAAGGCCAAGACCATCGGCAAATATCTGGGGAAAGAGTACACCGTCAAGGCCTGTATGGGCCACCTGCGGGACCTGCCCAAGAGCAAGCTGGGCGTGGACCCGGAGCAGGATTTTGAGCCGGTTTACCAGCCCATCAAGGGCAAGGAAGATATCATCAAAGACCTGAAAAAATCCGCCAAGGCGGCGGACACCGTGTTTCTGGCAACGGACCCGGACCGGGAGGGGGAGGCCATCTCCTGGCACTTAAAACACCTTTTGGACCTGCCGGACGAGAAGACGAAACGGGTGACCTTCAATGAGATCACCAAAAAGGTGGTTCAAGAGAGCATCGACTCCCCCAGGGCCATCGACCAGAATCTGGTGGACGCCCAGCAGGCCCGGCGCATTTTGGACCGCCTGGTGGGCTATGAACTAAGTCCCCTTTTGTGGAAGAAGGTCCGCCGGGGCCTCTCCGCCGGACGGGTTCAGTCCGTGGCCACCCGGATGGTGGACGACCGGGAGCGGGAGATCGAGGCCTTTCAGCCGGAGGAATACTGGACGCTGGACGTGAACCTCTTGGGGCGGAACAAGCCCTTTTCCGCCCGCTACCACGGGAAGGACGGGAAAAAGGCGGAGCTAAAGTCCCAGGCCCAGGTGGACGCGGTGGTCCAGGAGACGGAAAACGCCGCCTTCTCTGTCAAGAGCGTGAAGCGCACCGACAAGCAGCGAAGCCCCTCCCCGCCCTTCACCACCTCCACCATGCAGCAGGAGGCCTCCCGGAAGCTCAGCATGACGCCCCGGCGGACCATGGCCATCGCCCAGCAGCTCTATGAGGGCGTGGACGTCTCCGGGGAGGGCACCGTGGGCCTTATCACCTATATGCGTACCGACTCCCTGCGCCTTTCCGAGGAGGCCCTGGCGGAGGCCAAGAGCTTCATTCTGGGCCGCTATGGGGAGGCCTACGCCAAAACCAACCGCTATAAGGCCAAGGCGGGCGCTCAGGACGCCCACGAGGCCATCCGCCCCAGCAACGTCCGCTGGACCCCGGAGGACTTGAAGGCGGACCTGACGGGGGAGCAGTACCGGCTCTACAAGCTCATTTGGAGCCGCTTTGTGGCCTGCCAGATGTCCAACGCGGTGTATGACAGCGTGTCCGTGGAGGTGGAGGCCAACCGCCATGGCTTCCGGGCCAGCTCTTCCAGCCTGAAGTTCGCGGGCTATACCGCCGTGTACGAGGAGGGCAAGGACGAGGAAAAAGAGGAAAAGGAGTCCCCCCTTCCGGAGCTCCAGGAGAGGGACGCCCTGGACCTGAAGGGCTTTGCCCCCAACCAGCACTTCACGCAGCCCCCCGCCCGGTATACGGACGCCTCCCTCATCCGGGCCATGGAGGAACAGGGCATCGGCCGGCCCTCCACCTACGCGCCTACCGTGTCCACCATTTTGGACCGGGCGTATGTGGAAAAAGAGGGCAAGTATTTGAAAATCACCAACCTGGGCCGGGTGGTGACGGAGCTGATGAAGGATAAGTTCACCGACATCGCGGACCTCCAGTTCACGGCCCACATGGAGGAGAAGCTGGACTTTGTGGAAGGGGGAAGCATCCCCTGGAAGGGGGTCCTCCGGGATTTCTACGGGGACTTTGACAAAAATCTCAAGCAGGCGGAGCAGGACCTGGAGGGCGTGCGCATCAAGGTGCCCGACGAGGTGTCCACGGAGATCTGCCCGGAGTGCGGGCGGAATCTGGTGGTTAAAATCGGCCGGTTTGGCCGTTTCCTGGCCTGCCCGGGATTTCCGGAGTGCAATTTTACCATGCCGTTGGTGGTGGAGATGCCGGGACGCTGCCCCAAGTGCGGCGGGCGGCTGATGAAACGCACGGGCAAGAGCAAGAAAAACGGCAAGCAGTACACCTACTACTGCTGCGAACATCTGACGGGCAAAGTGGAGGCGGAGAAGTGCGACTTCATGACCTGGGATGTGCCGGTGAAGGACGACTGCCCGGTTTGTGGCCAGACCATGTTTAAAAAGGCGGGCAAGGGAGCCCGGAAACCCTTCTGCATCAATCCGGCGTGTTCCAACTTCCTGCCGGAGGACAAGCGGGGCTACCCCCGGTTCGCGGCCAAAAAGGAGGGGGACACGGAGCCCCCCGAGGCGGAGGAGAAGCCCGCCGGAAAGAAACCGGCGGCCAAAAAGACGGCGGCTAAAACCACAAAAGCGGCCTCCAAGAAGGAAACAACAACCAAGACTACGAAAGCAGCCTCCGAGAAGAAAGCAACGGCCAAGACCGAGAAAGCGGCCTCCGAGAAAAAAGCGGCGGCCAAGACCACGAAAGCCTCCACAGCGAAAAAGACCACGGCGAAGAAACCCGCCGCAAAAAAGGCTGAGACGCCGGAGGAGGGCTAAGCCAGCTCCTTCGCGGCGGCAAAGGCGGCCTGAAACATGGCTTCCTGCTCCAGGTTGAGGCGGCAGAGGTGCAGGTTATCGTAACGGCTGAGAAGGTCCTGGCAGGTGTCGGGCAAAACAGCGGAAAGGGCGTTCCGGACGCGGTTTCGCTCCATGGCGTTGAAGTCCCGCTCACAGGCGTCTATGTAGCGCTCCGTACAGTATTCGGAGAGATGGTCGAAGATGGTTTGCATTAAGGGTGACATAAAGTTGCCTCCAATCTGAAACTTAGTTGCATATGATTATATATGCAACTAAGTTGCTTGTCAAGAGGGAATTATGGAGATTTTTGCAAAGCGGCTCAAAGGACTGCGAAAAGAGAGGAAATGGACTCAGACACAGATGGCAGACTATCTGCAATGCAGTTTGCGGGCTTATCAGTATTATGAATCCGCAACACATTATCCTGAGATTCCCGATTTGTTGAAGCTGGCGGATTTCTTTGGCGTGTCTACCGATTATTTGTTGGGACGAACTGAGGAGAGGTAGGTGGAGGGGGACCCACAGGTCTGCCCCTGCTGCCAGGTTAGCGGCAGCGAGGAGGGCCGTACAGGCCTTGCATCGACCACCAAAACCCCCGCTGGCACCACGCCGCGGCCCGAAGACCTGCGTATCAAACCACCGGCAGCTCTTCCGCGCCCCCGTTTTCTCTCTTCCACCGTGCATGGCGCATTCTCTCTTTTCGCAAAAGAGAGAATGGGGGGTGCAATGCACCAGCTAGCATCCTAGCTGAATCCCCCCGCCCGCAAGGGCAAATAAAACCCCCACCCAGGAGGTGAATCCCTATGCAGGTTACAGTAATAGGCGCCGGCCTGGCCGGCAGCGAATGCGCCTGGCAGCTTGCAAAGCGCGGCGTCCAAGTGACTCTTCGGGAGATGAAGCCCGAAAAAAAGACCCCCGCCCATGAAACCGAATACTTCGCGGAGCTGTGCTGCTCCAACTCCTTGCGGAGCGACCAGCTGGAAAATGCCGTGGGCCTTTTGAAAGAGGAGCTCCGCCGTCTGGATTCCCTCATCCTCTCCTGTGCCGACGCCACCCGGGTGGAGGCGGGCGGAGCCTTGGCGGTGGACCGCCACGGCTTTGCGCGGCTGGTGACGGAGCGGGTGCAAAACCACCCCAACATCACCCTGGTCCCCGGGGAGGTCACCGAGATTCCCGGCGGCGAGGTCGTCGTGGCCTCCGGGCCTTTGACCTCCGACGCTTTGGCGGAGCGGCTCCAGACCCTTCTGGGGGAGGACACGGCCCTTCATTTTTACGACGCAGCGGCCCCTCTGGTCTCCGCCGAGAGCATTGACATGGAAAAGGCCTGGATGGGGTCCCGCTATGACCGGGGCACGGCGGATTATGTGAATTGCCCCATGGACGAGGGGGAGTACGACGCCTTCTGGCAAGCCCTCTCCACGGCCCAGGAGGCGGAGGTCCACGGCTTTGAGGACAAGAAGGTCTTCGAGGGGTGTATGCCGGTGGAGGTCATGGCCCGGAGGGGCCGGGAGACGCTGTGCTATGGGCCCCTGAAGCCCAGGGGCCTGACGGACCCCAGGACGGGGCGGGAGCCTTACGCGGTGGTTCAACTCCGGCGGGACAACCGGGAGGGCAGCGTGTATAATCTGGTGGGCTTTCAGACCCATCTCCGCTTTCCGGAGCAGCGCCGGGTGTTCTCCATGATTCCCGCCCTCCATGACGCGGAATTTTTGCGCTATGGCGTTATGCACCGAAACACCTTTTTAAATTCCCCGGAGCTGCTGGACCGTTACTACCGGCTGAGAGGGGACCGGAGAATCGCCTTCGCCGGACAGATGACCGGCGTGGAGGGTTATGTGGAGTCCGCGGCCAGCGGCTTTTTGGTGGGCGTGGAGACGGCCCGGAGACTCCGGGGCCTTCCCCCGGTGGACTTTCCCCGGGAAACCGCCATCGGCGCCCTGGCGCTGTACATCTCCAACCGGTCCATTACGGCCTTCCAGCCCATGAATATCAATTTTGGCATTATGCCCCCCTTGGACCGCCGGGTCCGGGGGAAGCGGAACAAGAACGCGGAGCTTAGCCGCCGGTCTCTGGACATCCTGGAGACGCTGCGGGAGACCGTGCTGGAGTAAACGGAAACGGCGGGTCAGGCATGAAAATCGTCGCGGACGCTATGGGTGGGGATCGGATAGCTCTTAGCGGCTGTGCCGCTTAGAGATATCACATCCCCGAAAGAGAAGTGAAAAGACAAAAAACAGCGGAGGGCGAAGCTATGAAAATCATCGTGGACGCTATGGGCGGGGACAACGCCCCTTTGGCCGTCGTCCAGGGAGCGCTGGAGGCACACAAAGCCTATGGGACCAGCGTGCTTCTGGTGGGCCGTATGGCGGACATTCTGAAAGCTGTGGAGCAGTGCGGGGAGAAGAACCTCCCCTCCGGCGTGGAGATCCGGGACGCCACAGAGGTGGTGGAGATTTCCGACGATCCCGCCACCGCCTTTAAAAAGAAGAAGGATTCCTCTTTGACGGTGGGGCTGAATCTGCTGAAAAACGGCGAGGGGGACGCCTTTGTCTCCGCCGGGTCCACCGGTGCGCTGCTTGCCGGGGCGACGCTGGTGGTAAAGCGCATCCGGGGCGTCCGCCGGGCGGCCATGGGGCCGGTGCTTCCCACGGCGGAGGGGCGTATGCTCCTTTGTGACTGCGGGGCCAACGCCGAGTGCACGCCGGAGTACCTGCTCCAATTTGCGTACCTCGGGAATTATTACGCCAAGCGGGTTTTGGGCGTGGAGCGGCCCCGGGTGGCCCTTTTGAACATCGGCGCGGAGGCGGAGAAGGGAGACCGGCTCCGCCAGGAGGCCCTGGCCCTGCTGACGGCGGCGGGGGAGGCCGGGCGGCTCCGCTTCGTGGGAAATCTGGAGGCCGGAGACGCCATGTTGGGCGGGGCCGACGTGCTGGTGGCCGACGGGTTCACCGGAAACGTCATGCTGAAATCCCTGGAGGGCACCAGCAAATTCCTTTTGAAAGAGCTGAAGAAGGTCTTCCTCTCCAACGCCAGAACAAAGATCGCAGCGGGGCTGGTGAAGGGGGACCTGGCGGAGATGAAAAAACTGCTGGACCCCAGCGAGGTGGGGGGGACCCCCTTCCTGGGCATTTCCAAGCCTGTGATCAAGGCCCATGGCTCCTCCGACGCCCGCGCTATTCGAAACGCCATTCTCCGGGCGGAGGAATACGCTGCCAGCGGCTTCATCGCCGACGTGCAAGAGCATATCGAATTGATGAAAGTCGGGCCGGAGAGGTAAAATTTGCCGGATGCCCCTTGACAGAGGGGCGGCGGTTGCGTATGATGGACTTCGTAAAACGTCAACAAGACGGGATGTCTTTTGAAGGAGTGAAAGGCAATGTCAAATGAAGAGATTTTAAAGGTATTGCGGGAGCTGGTGGCGGAACAGTTCGCCAAAGAGCCGGAGGAAATCGACATGGACACCTCTTTCGAGGGGGACCTGGGGGCGGACTCCGTGGATCTGGTGGAACTGGTCATGGCCATGGAGGAGGAATTCGAGGTCGGCGAGATTGAGGAGGAAGAACTGGGCAACCTCAAGACCGTGGGCGACGCGGTGAATTACTTGGCCGGCAAGTTGAATAAGTAAGGCGGCTGATTTTCGGCGGGGGACCGTTATGCAGGAACTGGAGAAACAACTAAATTACACCTTCCAAAATCCGGCGCTTCTGGAGGAGGCCCTGTGCCACAGCTCTTACGCCAACGAGCACCGGGCGGAACACCTGTCCAGTAACGAGCGTCTGGAATTTTTGGGGGACTCGGTGTTGGGGTTTGTGACGGCGGAGTTCCTCTTCACCCAGCATCCGGACCTGCCGGAGGGGGACTTGACCCGGATTCGGGCGGCCCTGGTTTGCGAGCAGAGCCTCTACGAGGTGGCCCGGAAGCTGAACCTGGGGGCCTATTTGCGCCTGGGCCGGGGGGAGGAGTCCGGCGGAGGCCGGACCCGGACCTCCATTCTGGCGGATGCCACGGAGGCGGTCTTTGCCGCGGTGTACCTGGATGGGGGCATCTTTGCGGCCTCGTCGCTGATTCACCGCTGCTTGCTGGAAGCGGAGCGGGAAGAGGTGGTGGAGGAACGCCGGCGGGATTACAAGACGGCCCTCCAGGAACTGGTTCAGCGTCAGGCGGACCAGGTGCTGGTTTACCGCATGGTGGGAGAGCACGGGCCGGACCACGCCAAGACCTTTGCGGCGGAGGTGCTGCTAAACGGCACGCCCATCGGTTCCGGTTCCGGCCACAGCAAGAAGGAGGCGGAACAGGCCGCCGCCTGTAGCGCCCTGAAAAGTCTGTCCGAATAAAAAGCATCCCCAGCGGAGAGAGTCCGTTGGGGATTTTTTCCGCAGTTGTATACAAAGCGGACAGAGAAAAGCCGCCCTGGCGCCGGGGAGAAGCGGGCCCGCCCGAACCCTCTGGAGCCCCAGGGGGGTGTTCCTCACGCTAACAGCGCGTTGATCTCCTCAATCTCCAGGTCCTGCAGGGCCCAGTTGATGCCATAGCCCACCACCTTGCTCAGCTCCCGGACCTGTTGGTCCACGTCCCGGCTGGTCACCGTCAGGGGGGCTTTTCCGTGGCGGAGCCGGGTCTCATCCAGCTCGGCGATGCCCGCTTCCTCCAGAAGGTCCGCCGCCAGGGTGGCGGCGTCCACCACCGTGGGCACACCGATGGAGAGCACCGGGACACCCAAGGTCTCCCGGTTCAGGGCCGCGCGGTGGTTTCCCACGCCGGAGCCGGGGACGATGCCGGTGTCTGTCAGCTGCACCGTGGTGCACATCCGCCCCACCCTCCGGGCGGCCAGGGCGTCGATGACGATGACCAAAGAGGGCTTCACCTGTTCCACCAGGCCCCGGACGGATTCGGCGGACTCCACACCGGTGGTGCCCAACACGCCCGCCCGGAATACCGCCACCGGGCGGAACCCGGCAAAATGCTTGGGCATGGCGGAGATGAGGTGCCGGGTGACCAGCACATTGTCTGCCGCCAGGGGCCCGACGGCGTCCGGCGTCATGGCGGCGTTCCCCAGACCCACCACCAGCACCGGCCCCTCTCCGGGAAGCAGAGCCTTTAGCTGGCTGCCCACCGCCCGGACGGCCCGCTCGAAAAAGTCCGTCTTCCGCTGCCAGAAGCTGGTGAGGTCAATGGTGAAATAGCAGCCGCAGGGTTTCCCCAGGGCCTTTTCCCCCCGCTGGTCCAGAATGTCCACCCGGGTCACCGGGTAGCCCTCCTCCCTGGACTTTGTGGCCTTGACGCCGGAGAGCCGGGTGGTCTTCTCCGTGGATTCCTGCCAGAGTTCCCGGGCTTCCAGAGCCAGATCTGTACGCTTTGCAAACATAGGGCCGCCTCCCAAACCGAAATTACTTGAGATAGGTTTTGCGGAAGGTGGCGAATTATGCGAAGAGCGCCCTGAAAAATTCAGGTCGCTTCAGCTTGTCAAAAAAAGTACCGTCTGAAAGGGAGCGGAAAGGAAAAGAGCTACGAGAGAAACCCATCAGGGGTTTCTCTCGTTTTGAATCAGAAGTTTTTCAGACCTTTTGAAAGTTGAAAGGTCTGAAAACTTGCTCAGGCTGTCGAAAAAGAATTTTCGACAGCCTGAGGCGCCCTGAAAAATTCAGGGCGCTTTTGCAATCAGGGGCAGGTCCACAATGGAGACCCCCCGGCTTATGGCGTACTGCATGGTATACCGGGTGCCGCCAGGGGTGCCGTCGAAGGCGGCGATGAGCAAGGAGGCGTGATCCACCATATAGCGGTCCCGCCGCTGCATACAGTAGGAGGTGTACCTGGCGGAGACCAGAGTTTCAAAGTCGCAGGCTTCCACTAAGCGCCGGTACCGCTGCCGCTGATCCGGGACCCAGGCGTCCGCCTGGGTGGGGCAGGGGATGGCGGCCTCCACCGTCACATCCGGACATTTCCCCCGAAGGGCCAGGACCGCCTCGCAGAAATAGAGGTCGCAGCCCAGGGCCATGCCGCAGAGGAAGTGGCGGTAGCCCTCCTCATAGCTGGCTTCCACCGCGTCGGCGATGCGCTGTTTCAAATAGAGGCAGCGCCGGTCCGTTTCGTCATAGCGCCAGGGGAGTTTTTCGGGGCGGTGACCGGTGAAGCAGCAGCTGATTTGTCTGGAGCGCATGGGGGACCTCCTCTCCGTGGAATGGATACCGGGAATGGACACTGTTATTATAGAACATCTGTTTTAAAATGTAAAGTCTTTTCTTTTTCCGGCCGGAGAGGTATAATGAATTTCGAGCGGTGCGCTGCCGCGGGAAGGAGAGGACAGCATATGCTGTATTCCACGCTGTGCTATCTGGAGCGGGGAGACGAGTACCTGATGCTCCACCGGGTGAAAAAGGACCACGACGTGAACCAGGGAAAGTGGATTGGCGTGGGGGGCAAATTTCAGGACGGGGAGAGCCCGGAGAATTGCGTGCTCCGGGAGTGCTTTGAGGAAACGGGCCTGACGCTGACGGAGTATCGCTACCGGGGGCTTGTGACCTTTGTCTCCGACCAGGCCCCCACGGAGTATATGCACCTCTTCACCGCCTCCGCCTGGACGGGGACGGCCCACCCTTGCGACGAAGGGGTGCTTCAATGGATCAAAAAGGCGGACCTTCTGTCTCTTCCATTGTGGGAGGGGGACAAGATTTTCCTCCGTCTTTTGGAGGAGGGCGAACCCTTCTTCTCCCTCAAGCTCCGCTACCAGGGGGACAAGCTGGTTGGGGCGGCGCTGAACGGGAAGCCCCTTCTTTAAAAAAAGCCGCCCGGTTGGGCGGCTTGGCGGGATTCAGGTTTCATCGTGTTCCCGGCGGGCGGCTTCCCACTTCTCCCGGTCCGCCTCCGTCAAGGGGCGGATGACCCGGCAGGGATTTCCCCCGGCCACCACCCGGGGCGGAATGTCCCGGGTGACTACGGACCCGGCGGCGATGACGGCCCCCTCCCCGATGGTCACCCCGGGGAGGATCACCACGTTGCCCCCAATCCACACATTGTCCTCAATGGTGACGGGGCGGCCATATTCCAGGTCCGTGTTCCGCACCTCCGGCACCATGGGGTGGTTCACCGTGTAGATGCAGACCCGGGGGGCGATGTAGACCCGGTTGCCGATGGTGATGGGGGCGATGTCCAGGAAGATGCAGTCGTAGTTGGCAAAGAAATAATCCCCCACGGAAATCTGGGTCCCGTAGTCGCAGCGGAAGTTGGACTCCACCCAGGCGTCCTTCCCGGCGTGAGCAAAGAGCTCCCGGATAGTAGTGTCCCGGCCCTGGAAATCATCCGGAGCCAGGGTGTTCAGCCGGTGGCAGAGGCGCTTGGCCCGCATCCGGGCCTCCGTCAGCTCCGGGTCCGGGGGATAGTAGAGCTTGCCCGCGAGGCGCTTTTCCTGTTCCGTCATGGGAATCCCTCCTGTAGCGTTCTTTGGTTCATCATAGCAGAGCTTGACGGCGTGGTCAAGAAAAGCCTTGCAATTTTGGTGAAATTTGATATAGTGAGGGGGACCCCGCTGAAAAAAGGGCGGAGCCGAAGCTCCGCCCTTTTCAAGGCTAAGATGTTTCTCTTTGGGAAGACTGGATTTACAGCTTCTCCTTCCGCTTGGGGGAGTTGATGGCCACCAGCCAGGACACCAGCAGGATCGCCGCGCCCACGCTATAGCCGATATAGTAGACGCTCTGTCCCTGAGTCTCGGCATCCATGGTGAAGAAGTCACCGATCTGGCCGCCCAGGATGAAGGCCATGGCAATGGGGACAATGAATTTCAGGCAGATGTCCATGAAGGTGTTCAGCCAGTGAATCTGCTCCGCGCCATGGTGAATCTCGTCGGTAATGGGCTTGGTCCGCAGCTCCCAGCCGATCATGATGCTCATAATCAGCGCGCCGGCGGGCATGGCCAGACCCTCGGACAGGGCATCCATGAAGTCCAGCCAGCAGTCGTTCCAGGGGCCGATGCCAATCATCTTCTGGAAAGGCACCCACACGCCGTTGCTGCCCAGGCCGTCTACGGCCACCAGGGCGGCCTCAACCATGATGGCTACGCACACCCAGAACACGGTCTTGGAACGGTTGCCCTGCTTGCCCTTGCTCTCCGCGTGGTCCAGCAGGAAGGTGACCACCACTTCAATCAGGGCGATGGCGGAGGAAATGGCCGCCACCAGCACGAACAGGTAGAAGATCACGCCGAACAGGGGGCCGATGGCGCCCATGGCCTGGAACACGTCTTGAAGGGTGATGAACAGCAGCTTGGGACCGCTGAGGGTGGCGCTGGGGCCGTAGGTCGCCACGGCGGCGGGGATGACGGCGATGCCCGCCATGATGGCCACCAAGGTGTCCGCGAAAACCACCACCACAGAGTTCTTCACGATGTTCTGGGATTTTTTCATATAGGAGCCGTAGGTAATGGTGATGCCCATGGCCAGGGACAGCGAGAAGAACATCTGTCCGCCTGCCGTAGCCAGAACGGAGATGAAGCTGGGAGATTCGGGAATGAAGCCCGCTTCCACCGCGTAGCCGGGGAGGAACATGAACTTCAGCCCCTCCGCCGCACCGGGCAAGGTGACGGAGCGGATAATGATGATCACCAGCATCACAAACAGGGCGGGCATACCCACGTTGTTGAACTTCTCAATGCCCCCGGAGATGCCGCCTCGGTTGATGAGATAGCAAATGATCATGAACAGGAGGGTGAACATGACGCAGCCAAAGGGATTGGTCAGCATGGAGCCGAACAGGTCGGACCCCGTCTTGATCTCCGCCCCGGCGAAGGCCAGGTTGCTCAGGTTCAGGGACATATACTCGATGCAGTAGCCGCCCAGAACCGTGTAGAAGCTCAAAATGACGAAGGGGGAGAACACCGCCAGCCAGCCCACCCACTTGAAGCGCGCGGACAGGGCGTGATATGCGCCGATGGTGCCCTTGCCGGTCTTCCGGCCCATGGCCAGCTCGCTCATCATGATGCTAAAGCCCACGAAGATGGCCAGCAGCACATAGATGACCAGGAAGGCGAAGCCGCCGGACTTGCCCATTTTGTAGGGGAATCCCCAGATGTTGCCCAGGCCCACAGCAGAGCCGATGGCGGCCAATAGGAAGCCTAAGTTACTTCCCCAGGAACCTCTCTCGTTTTCCACAAAAATACCTCCTCTTATCGGTAATTATTAACAAATATACTATATGCAAATCCATTCGTCAAGAAAAAATACAAAAAAAATTCACAAAATGTTTTTACTAGATGGAAAGTTGTTCATTTCACGCTTTGACGTGATGTGGTTTTCTATACAATTATTACAAAATAAAACTAAGGATGGGACTTATGCAACAGTTTAAACCAGTGACCAAACAGGACGGCGCGAAGCTACGGCGCTACTACAAGGATTGTAATTACGGCCTTTGCGAATACTCCCTGGGCACGAAGCTCATGTGGAAAAAGACGCTCCACCCCGCCTGGGCGGAGATCGCGGGCTGTCTCGTGGTCCGGAACCGGGACGCTTACGGGTGGAACTTCGACTATCCCGTCCCCGGGCCGGAGGGGGACGTGGACGCGGCCTTGCAGGCGATTGAGGCCTACTGCCTGGAGGCGGGGCAGTTGCCGGTGATCTCCATGGTGCCACAGCACAAGGCCGGGGAGCTTCTGAGCCGCTATCCCTATGTGCGGGTCAGCGACATCCGCACCTGGCGGGACTACGTGTACTACCGGGAGGATCTCCAATACTTCAGCGGGCGGCGTTACTCCGGCCAGCGCAACCACATCAAGAAATTCCGGGCCCAGTGGCCGGAGGCGGAGGTCCGCCCCCTGACGGCGGAGAACGCCGGGGCGGTGGAGCAGTTCTGGCGGGACTATGAGGCAGAGTTTCCCAAGGGGGACAACGCCAAGGCCCTGGATGAGCTGAAGCTGGCGAAGAAGATGTTGAAACTGGCGGGAAAGCCCTGGTTTACCGCCGGGGGGATGTTCGACGGGGACAAGCTCATTGCCCTGGCCCTGGCGGAGCGCTGTGGGGACACTTTGATTATCCACATTGAAAAGGCCCTGTATTCTTACACCGGCGTGTACCCGGCCTTTGTCCAGGCCTTCGCCCAGGCCTTTGGGGGCAACTGCCAGTGGATTGACCGGGAGGACGACGCGGCGGACAAGGGCCTTCGGACCTCCAAACTCCAGTACGGTCCGGCGAAGCTGGCCCCAAAGTACCGCTTCGAGCCCATGAACGAGCTGATGCGCCACATCAAAGAGATTCCCAAGGTGGAGACGGCCCGGCTGACCCTCTCCGCTCTGACGGAAAAGGACATCCCCGCTTACAACGCCCTGGTTCTGGACCAGGAGCGGAACCGCTGGTGGGGCTATGACGACGTGGCGGGCCTGGGGGGGTCGGTGGAGGAGCGGAGCTTCTTCCATGTGGCGGAGCGGGACTTTGCAAATCATCTCGCGGTAAATTTCGCCGTCCGTCTGGAGGGGAAGTTCATTGGCGAGGCAGTGCTCTACAACTTCGACTGCCGGGGCGGCGCGGAGCTGGGCTGCCGGATTGACAAGGCCTATGCCGGGAATGGCTACGGTGTGGAGGCGTTTACGGCGGCGGCGGAGTGGGGGCTGTACAAGCTCCACCTGGGAAGGGTCTTCGCCAAGTGCTTCAAGGAGAATCAGGCGTCTTTCAGGATGCTCTCCGCCTGTATGCGCAAACACGGGGAGGATGAGACGTTTTTCTACTTCGAGAAACTGGTGTAAAAAAGCGGTCCCCCGGCGAAAAGCCGGGGGACCTTGTTATGCGCAGCCTCAATAAAATTCCTTGATGTAAGCCTCCACGTCCGCCCGGGTGCCCATATAGGGGCCCGGGGTCTCCATTTTCAGGGAGACCAGCGCCGTGGCGGTCTGGAGGGCGGCGGGAATATCCTGGGTCAGCCGCTCGTTGATGTAGCAGGCGAAGGTGGTGTCCCCCCGGCCGGTGCGGCCCCCCAGGCTCCGGGCCTTGATGGGGCAGGTGTAGATTTCCTTGCCGTCGTAAACCAGCACCTCGGTGTTGTGAGTGATGAGGATTTCCTTGGCGCCCCAGCTGTGGAGAACTCTGGCGGCCTCCGCCCGGTCCGTGAGGCCGGTGAGAATTTCCGCCTCGGCGGCGTCGGTTTTCAGGAAGCGGACATAGGGGAGCAGTTCCTTCTTGGCCTCCCAGTCCCGGTAGACCATGCCGCCGTTCTCCTCCCAGCGGAGCATACACTGCACGTCGATGGCCAGCATGGCCTTCTTGGCGGCGAAGGGCAAAAACTCATTGGGGATGTCGCCCCCCACCAGGCCCGCCAGGTGCCAGATCTTGGCGTCAATCTCCTCCGGGACCTCCTGGGGCCGGTAGGGGTCGATTTTGCTGTCCACGGTGGAAGTGCGCCGCTCCCGGTCCGGGGTGTGATAGACGTTCTTGGTGACAAAGGAGTGGGCGCTGTGAAGGGGGAAGACCGTGATATTGGGCGCGGCGGTAAAGGCGGCCTTCAAGTCCACCTGGGCGGTGTCCGCCTTGGGGAGGACCGCGATTTTGTGCCCCATGTTGGCGGCGGCAAAACCGGAGTAGTACACCGCGCCGCCAATGGCCTGCACCGTGGTTCCGTCATAGTCCACATTGGTGTCCTGGGCGATTTCACCGATGATCAGAGATTCAAACTGGCTCATTTCGTTTCTTCCTCCTTGCGAATGGCCTCGTCAGCCTCCACGAACTCCTGAAACGCGGGACTCCAGAGGTGGAACCGGCGGCTTTCAATGATGCGCTTGTAGGCGAAGGAGTCGTGAACCCGCTCGGGAAGGAGGACGGCGGTTCTGGCCTCGTCCCCGTCCCGGTGGGTGTCGGACCCGGCCAGACGGAAATACTCCGGGTGGCGGCGGCAAAGCTCCAGGGCCTTGTCGTTGTTGTTTTCGTGGCGGGGGTTTCCATTGATGATTTCCGCCCCGTGGACGGCGGTCTCCTGGACCGGGGCGCTGCCCTTGCGGAAGGGGTGGGCGTGGATGATGAGGACCTGGTGATGGTATTTGTCAAAAAACTCCTGGGCGCTCATGCAGCAGACATAGGGGTTGGAGCGGAGCCATTGCTCGTCGATGCCGTAGACCAGGTAGTCGTTGTCGTTTTCCGGAAAACGGAGCTCCGCCCCCAGGATGACGTCCAGCCCCACCTCGTCGCCCCGGCGCTTGGAGGCGTGGTAGCCGCTGAGGTAATGGTCGCAAACCAGGTCCCAGTTGTGCTCGGTGTCGATGCGGGAGAGATACTCCGGGTGGAGGTGGTCTGTGACCACCAGGCCGGTGAAGCCGTTTCGGACATATCGGTCCACCACGTCCGCGGCGTAGAGGTGGCCGCAGTGGCTGGTTTCGGCAGTGTGGGTGTGGGGGTCGTAACGGTAGCCGTTCATAGTAAATTTCCCTCTTTCATGAAGGAGGCGGGGCCTCCCGTGATTTAAGAAGCGTACAGGTTCCGGCAGGTGCTGCGCTTGATAAGCGTCGGCATCAGAATCTGGTGGACATAGCCCTGGGTGCCGTTTTCAATCTTGTCCCGGAGCATATCCACCGCCTGGACGGCCATGTCTCGCTTGGGCTGTTCCATGGTGGTCAGCTCAATCCGGGGAAGGGCGGTGGAGGAGATGTTGTCAAAGCCGATGAGGCTCAGCTGCCCGGGGATGCTGATGTGGGCGTCATCCGCCGCCTTCAAAAGGCCCAGGGCGTTGGAGTCCGTGGAGGCGAAGACGGCGGAGTAGTCCACGGGCTTTGCGAACAGCTCCTTGGCCAGTTGATAACCATTGTTGATGGAGGAGCGGGTGAACTCGCTGTTGAAAAACCGGGGCGTCAGCCCCAGTTCCTGGCAGGCCCGGATGTAGCCGTCCGCCCGGAACTGGTGGGTGGTGGTGTGCCGGCGGCCAAAGTAAAGGATATCCCGGTGGCCCAGCTCATAGAGGTATTTGGTGCCGATATAGGTCCCCCGGCTGTTGTCCACGGCTACATAGCTCTGGGGCTGGTCCCGGAGATTTTCACTGAGGAAGACCGTGGGCACCTGATCCGTGTAGGCCCGTATGGTTTCATAGGTCTTGGGACTTTGGGGGACGATCAGGATGCCGTCCACCTGCCGGCTGAGCAGGAGCTTTACCACGGTCTTCTCCTGTTTCAAATCCGGCCCGGAGTTGCAGAGCATGATGTTATAGCCGTGGCTCCGGGCGCTCATCTCGGCGTAATAGGCAAGCTCCGACATAAACTGGTTGTCGATGGAGGGGACCACCAGCCCGATGAGCCCGGTGCGCTTGGTCACCATGGAGCGGGCGACATAGTTGGTGGTATAACCCATTTCATCGCAGAGCTTGATGATACGCTCCCTGGTGTCGCTGCCAATCTGGTGGCTGCCGGAGAGGGCGCGGGACACGGTGGCGTAAGAGACGCCGGCGGCCTTGGCAACGTCTTTCAAGGTTACACTTTTCATAACTTTTCATCCTTTCCGCCCCGCTGGAAATCGCAAACGTTTCCGCTTTATTTTTTGGAACCGGCCAAACTCCGGCCCGTTCAGGTTGTCAAGTAAAGAATATCCGATTTTTGCGGCAATGTCAATAACAATCTGTGTTTTTCCCATCTTTGGGCAGAAAAACGAAAAATAAACAAAGTCTTCGGCGTTTGGCATATTGACAAAGGACCTGTGTTTCATTTAGAATAAAGCTGAAAAGGCCGCAAACGTTTACGGTTGGGCCGGAGACGGTCCAAAGCCTCCCGGAACCCGGTTTCGGGGACCCGTGACGTCTGAAAACATTACAAGGAGGAATTTCTATGACCCCCGATATCAAAACGATCTTTTTTGACGTTGGCAACACGCTGCGCATTGTGTTGAAGGAACAGGACTTCATCGACCGGGCCGAGGCGGGACTGATGGAGCTGATCCACACCACCGAGAGCCATGACGAGCTCTTTGCCAAGCTGGAGGAGCGGTGGAAGAAGTACCGCAAGATGTCCAAGGAGACCCTGCTGGACGCCTCCGAGGGGGAGCTGTGGACCCAGTATATGCTGCCAGAGTACGACACCAACATGATTTTCGCCAACGCCGCCAAGCTCACCCGCCTCTGGCGGGACCACGACGGCCGCCGGGTGGCCCGGGCCGACGCCGTCGCTACGCTGAAAGAGCTCTGCGCCCGGGGGTACACCCTGGGCATCATCGCCAACACCGTAACCGAGACGGAAATCCCCGACTGGATGGCCACAGACGGCGTGGCCCAGTGCTTCAAGACCACCATCCTCTCCTCCAAAGTCCGCCTCCGCAAGCCCAACCCGGAGATTTACCACCTGGCCTGTCGTTGCATCGGCACCCCGGAGGCCAACTGCGCCTACGTGGGCGACAACCCGGTCCGGGACGTGGAGGGCACCCAGGCTGCGGGCTTTGGCATGATGATCCGCATTGACGAGCCGGACACCCTGAACATGGAACACGCCACAGGCAAGGAATTTACCCCGGACCACGTCATCACCGCCCTGAGCCAGCTCCTGGATATTTTCCCCGCCCGTACTTAAATTCAATTCAATCAGGAGGGAACGCCGATGGATACGACAAAGCGTTACAAGGCCGTCTTTTTCGACCTGGGGGGCACGCTGCGCATCGCGCTTTTGGAGGAGCCCTGGATGAGGCACGCCCGCCGGAAGATGGCGGAGATCGCCGGGTCTCCCGTGCCCTACGAGGAGTTCTACCAGTTGGTTGAAGAGCGCTACGAGCCCTACCGCAAGTGGGCCCTGGAGGAGGACAAGGAGTCCAATGACGAGGAGCTTTGGTGCAAGTGGCTGCTGCCGGACTACGATCAGACCCGAATCAAGCAGGTTTGCCACGAGCTGAGCTTCCAGTACCGCCAGTGCAAGGGCCGCCGGGTGGTTGTGGACGGCGGCGTGGAGGTCATCAAGGGTCTCCATGACCGGGGCTATAAACTGGGCATCATCTCCAACCTCATCGGGGAGAACGAAGTCCCCGACTGGCTGGAGGAGGACGGTCTGGCGGAGTATTTTGACAGTGTGATTCTCTCCTCCGTCTGCGGCCTGCGCAAGCCCTGCTCCGAGATCTACGCCGTGGCCTGCAAGGACATCGGCGTGGCGCCGGAGGACTGCGTGTCCGTGGCGGACAATGTGAAACGGGACATCACCGGGGCAAAAGAGGCCGGCATCGGCTGCAACATCATCTTCCGCTCCCCGGAGAAAAAGCACGCCGTGGAGTTCACCGAGGCCAACCGGCCGGACGCGGTGATCAGCGATTTCCGGGAGATTTTGGAGCTGCTTCCCCCGTTGAACTAAGGCTCAAAGGACGTCCGGGGGCAAACGCCCCTCGGGCGTATCCCGCGTTTTTGAGAGGGCAAGTGCATATAAATAAGGAGGCCGATAGGGCATGAACACCGATATTCGTTACATCTTCCTGGACCTGGGGGGCACCTTCCGGGTCATTGACGAGGATCCCGCCTACCTCTCCGCCGCCCGGGCGAAAATCGCCCGGCTTTGCGGCGTGGAAACCGACAACCCCAACCAGTGGTTCAGCGACGTGATTGACAAACGGTATGACAAATACCGGGACTGGGCCCTGAAATTCATGTGCGAGGCGCCGGAGGAGGTCCTGTGGACCCGGTGGCTGGCCTATGATATGGACAAAGAGCGCATCTTGAAAAACGCCTCCGAGCTGACCTATCAATACCGCCAGACCAAGGGCCGCCGCACGGTGGTGGAGGGCGGCGCGGACACCGTCAAGGAGCTCTGCGCCCGGGGATACACCCTGGGCATCATCAGCGATCTGGTAGGCAAGCGGGAGGTGGACGAGTGGCTGGACGCCGACGGTCTCCGGCCCTATTTCAAGACCGTTCAGCAGTCCTCCGTCACCTACATCCGCAAGCCCGGTCCCGCCATCTACTACTACGCCATGGAGGAAGTGGGGGCCCAGCCGGAGAACTGCTGCTACGTGGGCGACAACCTGAACCGGGACATTGTGGGGGCCAAGGCCGTGGACTTCGGCATGACGGTGACCGTGCAATACGACCAAAGCAAGCCCCTGAAGCTGACAGAGGAGAATATGCCCGACGGCAAGGTTTACACCTTCCCCCAGCTGCTGGACATCTTCCCGGAGCGGGGCAAGGTGGCGCTTGACAAGCTGATCGCCCCCAACGACGGACAGTGAAATCCCGGGAAGCGGAGAAGGCGGTGTTGCCTCCCGCTCCTTAATAGGACGGTTTTTCCCAGAAAGCTACCATACCAATATCAATGATCTCAGGAGGTTTTTTATATGGCAGATATCAAACGCGGCGGCGCTCAGCTGGCTGAGGCCGTCAAAAAGGCATACGAACTGGGCCAGGACGACTACCATCTGGAACCCATGGTCCTGGTGGAGGACGGCAAACCCGTGGGCAAGATTTCCGACGGTGACGCCGCCATCTTCTGCTGCCGCCGGGGCGAGCGGGAGATTGAACTCACCGAGATGTTCACGGAGCCGGACTTCGACAAAGTGGAGCGCCGGAAGCTGTCGGACCTGGACTTTGTCATCATGACCATGTATCACGACAAGTTCAAGGACCTGCCCATTGCCTTCGCCCCCGCCAAAGTGGTGAAGCCCCTGGCCCAGGTCCTCAGCGAGGCTGGAAAGACCCAGTTTCACTGCGCCGAGAGCGAAAAATTCGCCCATGTGACCTTCTTCTTCAACGGTGGAGAAAACAACCCCTTCCCCGGGGAGGACGACGTTTGCATTCCCTCTCCCAAGGGCATCGACTTTGACCAGCAGCCGGAGCTGTCCCTCCCCAAGGTAGCGGACACCGTTATGGACGCGCTGGGAAAATATGACTTTGTGGTGACCAACTTTGCCAACGGAGACGTCATCGGCCACACTTCTAACACCGAGGCGAAAATCAAAGCCTGCGGCTATGTGAGCCAGTACCTGGACAAAGTGGTGAACGACGCCCTGGGCAAGGGCTATGTGGTGGCCATTACGGCGGACCACGGAAACATTGAAAAGCTCTACACCGCCGCGGGAAAACCCGACGGGGCCCACACCACCAATCTGGTGCCCTTTATCATGATTGACCCCGCCGACAAGAGCCCCATTGCCCTGCGGGACGGCTCCCTGGGCGACGTGTCCCCCACGGTGCTGGACGTCCTGGGTATCCCCCAGCCTGCCGAGATGGACGGCAAGTCCCTCTGTGAGGGCAAGTCTTGGGGCAAGGGCCGGAAGATGCTGCTCATCATCTGCGACGGCTGGGGTCTGGGCACCGGGGACGAGGGGGACGCCATCCACATTGCCGACACGCCCTACTGGGACTCCCTGCTTGCCGGACAGTCCTGGTCTAAACTCCACGCCTCCGGCGAGTTCGTGGGCCTGGGGGCCGGCAAGGCCGGCAACTCCGAGGCGGGCCACTCCAACCTGGGCGCGGGCCGCTGCGTGATGCAGGACGACGTCCGTCTGGACGCCGCCGTGAAAGACGGCAGCTTTAAAGAAAATCCCATTTTCCTCCAGGCCATTGAGCACGCCAAAAAGAACGGCACCGCTTTGCACCTGCTGGCCTACCTCACTTACAAGTCCTCTCACGGCTGTATCGACTATCCCCTGAACATCTGCGAGATGGCCCGGGACAACGGCCTTAGCCGGGTGTACCTCCACATCATCTTCGACGGCCGCTCCACCGATCCCGGCAGCGCTCCTGCTCTTCTGGCGGAGACCGACGAGAAGCTAAATGCCATCGGCGTGGGCCGCATTGTGGACGGCGTGGGCCGGGGCGTGGCTCTGGACCGGGACAAGAATTATGACAAGGTGAAACGGGCCTATGACGCCATGGTTGAGGGCGTGGGGACCCAGTACGAATAAACTCTTTTGTGCGGAAAGCCGGGACGATGAATCCCGGCTTTCCAATATGTAGAAAATGCACGCAAAATCCGGGAAAATGCACGCAAAAAGTTTGTTAAAAATATAATTGTCATTGACGGGGGCGGCGTAGGAGGAGTAGAATATCCCACGAGGTAAGCCCCATAGTATTCCATCACAGGCAGGAAAGGAAGGGAACTAGATGAATGAGAAAGGACTAAAAGAACTGGCGGCG
>CAJUCO010000016.1 GCA_910585245.1 uncultured Oscillibacter sp. | reverse complement strand
CGGCGAGCTGGAGTTCTGCCACAACCCCTTCTCCATGCCCTCCGGCGGGCTGGAGACTGTGGAAAAGGCCATCCAGGGAGAGATCGATCCCCTGAGCATCACCGCCGACCAGTACGATCTGGTGTGCAACGGCGTGGAGCTGAGCTCCGGCGCGGTGCGGAACCACGACCCGGAGATTATGGTAAAAGCCTTCTGGATGGTGGGCTTGGGAGAGGAAGACGTAAAGGCCAAGTTCCCCGCCATGTACAACGCCTTCACCTACGGCGCGCCGCCCCACGCGGGCATTGCCCCGGGGGTGGACCGGATGGTCATGCTGCTGGCGGGAGAGGAGTCCATTCGGGAGATCATTCCCTTCCCCATGAACAAAAACGCCATGGATGTAATGATGGACGCCCCCAGCCAGGTGACCCAAAAGCAGCTGGACGAGCTGCATATTGCCCTGGTGAAACCAGAGGAATAAACCTGTACTCGCCCTTGCGGGCGGGGCGGATTTCAGCCATAAAGATGGCTGAAATTCCCCCGCCCATCAGGACGAGTCCCCCCTCGTAGAGGGCCCCCTTGACAACCCACCCAAAACATGATACAGTGTCACTTATGTCAAAGGCATGAAGGGGAAAAGCCTCCCCCACCCCGGCAAAGAGAGAGGGCGTTTCGGTGCAAGCCCTCCCGGGAAGGGAAATGCTTGGCGCCCCTTTGCCGCGGGGAGGCAATGCCCCGCCGGTCCCCCGCCGTTACCGGGCAGAGCGCCCCCGCAAGGGGGAATTCAGGTGGAACCACGGACTTTTTCAAGTTCGCCCTGAGCCAACGAAGGCTCGGGGCATTTTATATTTAAGGAGTGAATCGCAATGGACAACAAGCAAAAATCCATGGAGAAAATCGTCGCCCTCTGCAAGGGCCGGGGCTTTGTCTTCCCCGGCAGCGAAATCTACGGCGGCCTCGCCAACAGCTGGGACTACGGCCCCTTGGGCGTGGAGCTCAAAAACAATGTGAAGCGGGCCTGGTGGAAAAAGTTCGTCCAGGAAAATCCCTACAACGTGGGACTGGACGCCGCCATCCTTATGAATCCCCAGGTCTGGGTGGCCTCCGGCCACGTGTCCACCTTCAATGATCCCCTGATTGACTGCAAGGCCTGCAAAATGCGGCACCGGGCGGACAAACTGGTGGAGAGCTTCGTCCAGGAAAACAACCTGGACGTAAACGTGGAGGCCATGAGCCAGGAGGAGCTGGTTTCCTTCATCCGGGAAAAGGAAGTCCCCTGCCCCGGCTGCGGCAAGCACGACTTCACCGACATCCGGAAATTCAACCTGATGTTCAAAACCCACCAGGGCGTCACCGAGGATACCGCCAACGAGGTCTATCTCCGGCCCGAGACCGCTCAGGGTATCTTTGTAAACTTCCCCGCCATCCAGCGGACCACCCGGCGCAAGCTCCCCTTCGGCGTGTGCCAGGTGGGCAAGAGCTTCCGCAACGAGATTACCCCGGGCAACTTCATCTTCCGTATCCGGGAATTTGAGCAGATGGAGCTGGAGTTCTTCTGCAAGCCGGATACGGACCTGGAGTGGTTCCAGTACTGGCGGACCTACTGCCACGACTGGCTGATTGGGCTGAACGTGAAGGAGGAAAACCTCCGTCTCCGGGACCACGAGCCGGAGGAGCTGGCCTTCTACTCCAAGGCCACCACGGACTTCGAGTATCTCTTCCCCTTCGGCTGGGGCGAGCTGTGGGGCGTGGCGGACCGCACCGACTACGACTTAAGCCAGCACCAGAAGCACTCCGGCCAGGACCTCACCTACTTCGACCAGGAGAAAAACGAACACTATGTGCCCTACGTCATCGAGCCCTCTCTCGGCGCGGACCGGATGACTCTGGCTCTGCTGGTGGAGGCCTATGACGAGGAAGTGGTGGACGAGGCCAAAAACGATGTGCGCACCGTCATGCGTTTCCACCCTGCCATCGCCCCCTTCAAAGTGGCCGTCCTGCCCCTTTCCAAAAAGCTCAGCGGCAAGGCCCAGGAGATTTACCAGACCCTCAGCAAGGAGTGGATGGTGGACTTTGACGAAACCGGCTCCATCGGCAAGCGTTACCGCCGGGAAGACGAGATCGGCACCCCCTACTGTGTCACCGTGGACTTTGACACCGTGGGCGACGAGAAAAAGGCCGGAGACGGCTGCGTCACCGTTCGGGAGCGGGACTCCATGGCCCAGGTCCGCATTTCCATTGATGAGTTGAAAGCCTACCTTGCCGAGAAGCTGGCGTATTAAAAACGTTTCTCGTCTAGGCCTTGTTTGAAAATTGGCGGAATGCCCAACGGCGAGAGATTTTTTCGCCAATCAAGGCAAGTTTTCGCAGGCGGGCTGACGCCCGGCAAGAAAATTTAACGCTGAGTGGCGGAAAAAGATCCGCCGTTTTGGGCGTTTCGATATTTTTCAATCAAGGCCTAGGGGCCGGGCTCTGTCCCTCCTCACCGCAACACGAAACCGTCAGGACAGCAGGCGGGCCCAAAGGCCCGCCCCTACATTTGCTATGAAAACACAAACGCTCTCTAAAAACCGAAAAGCCCCCCTGGGGCCCCCTTGGCTTCGGTGCGTCCTCTTCGCCGCCGCCGGGTTCTGCATGGGGTTGGCGGTCACCGCCGCCATGCAGTGGATTTCCATTGGCACTCTCCCCGGTGTGGTGGAGTGGGCCCGGGACTACCCCGGCCATTTGCTGATGACCGCCCTGCTCTGGGCCGCACCTGTCTGGGTCCTGGGGACCCTGACGGGGCGGCTGTGGGTGGCGGCCCTTCCAGTGGGGACTCTGGGGCTGATACTGGCTCTGGTGGACCATTTCAAAACCGCCATCAACGGCACCCCTTTGGAACTGGCGGATTTTGGTCTGGCGGCCCAGGCGGGAAATGTAGCGGGTCTCGCCGGAGATCTGACGCCGCCGGAGGACTTCTACCTGGCGGCTTCCGCTCTCCTTTTTTGTGTGGTCCTCCTGTTTCTCACCCGGCGGCTCACCGCTTTGAAGGGGGTCCTCCGGGCCCGCTCCTGCCTCTTTTCCCTGACGCTGGCTGGTATCCTGCTCACCGGGACGGGAAGCCGGACTCTGGGGAACTGGATGGGAGTGGATTTTTACACCCGGATGCCCCCGGCGGAAAACCACAGTCTCCACGGCCTGACCCTCAGCCTCTGGCGGGACGCCTTCCCCCAGCCCAAGACCCCGCCGGAGGGCTATGACCAGGCCTATATGCTGGAGGTCTTGGAGCGAATTGACCAGCTTTTGCCGGGCAGCCCCGCCAAGGAGCCGGAGACGAAACCCAATATTTTGTTCATCCTCTCCGAGTCCTTTTACGATCTCAACCGCCTGCCGGTGCTCCAATACGAGGGGGACCCCCTGGAGCACTTCCACGCCCTGGAGGCAGAGAGCGTCAGCGGGACGTTTCACAGCCACTACCTGGGCTATGGCACCGGGTATCTGGAAATTCCCATGCTCTATGGGCTAAACTCCCTGGACCTGCCGCCGGGGACCAATATCTGTTTCCAGGACCCGGAGGTTTACGAGTGCTTTGACGCTCTGGCGGAGCAGTATACCAACTCCGGTGATTACACTGCTGAAATGCTCCACGCCTATGACAACACACTGTATAACCGAACGGTGAACTATCCCCTGTTAGGTTTCAACGATCTGTATTTTTCCGACGAGATTCAACAAATGGGCATTGAGCGAGCGGATGGGGCCTACGGCGGGTTCTATATGCGGGACGGCTATTTCTTTCAGGGGATGTTGAAACGGATGAAGGCCATCAACGCCACGGGAAAGCGGGCCTTCCTCTTTGGCATCACCATGGAAAACCACCAGCCCTTCGAGCCTCAAAAATTCAACTATGAATGTCAGATCCCCCTGATCGCCCCGGACTTTACCCCCGCTCAGCGGGATATTATCCGGGTGATGCTGGAGGGGATCACCCGGGCGGACCAGGCACTGGGAGAGTTGACGGAGGCCTTGCGCAAGAGCGGCGAACCCACAATTGTGGTTTTCTTTGGGGACCACCGGCCTAACCTGTTCATGCCCGGAGGGGACACGGTGTATACGCTTCTGGGCCTGTGCCCGGAGAACGACACCATGAATTGGACTGCGGAGCAGGTAAATGACCTGTACTCCACAGACTACCTGATTTGGGCCAACGACCCGGAGCTGCTGGGGGATTTGGCGGGAAGCCGGAGAGACAGCAGCATCACCGCCCTGGGGCCCCAGCTGCTGGAGCTGACGGGCCGTCCCGTCAGCCGGTACTGGGCCTTGCTGGAAAAGGTGAGTCAGGTTGCCCTGACCCAGACGGACCTCTACTTTGTGGACGGAGAGGGCAAAGCCAGTTTCTCCCGGGAGGAGGCGGGCCTCTCCCCCGAGGCTTTGGAGCTGCTGGAACTCCGGGACGCGGTGGTCTATGACGCCGTGTATGGCAAAGGGTATATCACCAACCAGATGAATGAGCCCCCTGGGGCATGAGAAGACGGGCGGACCTGTGTGTCCGCCCGTCTTTTTCACCCTCCGCCCAAGGAGAAAAGGGAGTTCCCGGAGGTGGTCCCTTTCCTTTTCCCCGTCAACGAATATCCTCAAAAGAACATCCCCATAAAACCGTCGGGCCGCTCCCGGGACTGGTTCCAGATCTCATAGAACAAAGAGGGAGAAATCTCCTGGGCGACGAAGTCTCCCTCCATCTCCTCCGGCCGGAGGGTCCGCAGATCCTCCGGAAAAGGCTCGCTGGCCAAGGCCCCCTCGTTTCCCCTCTCCTCACCATAAGAAAAGGTGATTCCATTCCGGTAAAATTCCACCCGCCGCTTCTCATAGCGGTGGTCATCCAACTCGGAGTAGATCAGATACGGCTCGTCGTCCAAATCGTGGTCCCACTCCACCAATACGTATTTCATCGCTTCCTCACCTCTTAAAAAACAACGCTATGTCCTCCCGGGCAGCTTGGACGCTTCCCTGGGCGAAGCCGTTCCGGCCGCCGCCCCGGCCCCGGAGACTCTGATTTAAAGCTTTTACCAAAGGGGAGATATCCGCCCCGTCAGAGCGCACCAAGGCATAGGCCCATTTCTCCCCCTCTCCGGAAAAGACCGCCGCCAGACCGCCGCAGGACTTTCCCACGGCATCCGCCAGACGGCGGAGGCTGTCCGGGCGCATAGGGGACTGAAATACCAGCGTATCCCCCTTTCCCGCCTCTTCAGCGGCAATGGCGGCAAAAGCGGTCTGCTCCAAGGCGGCCAGCCGCTCTTTTCCCGCGGCCAGTTCCGACTCCAGCCGCTCCACTGCCGCCAGAGTCTCCAAAGGCTTCACACTGAGCCTCTGGCCAATGGCTCTGGCCTGATCATAAGTCCCGGAGAGATACCGGAGAGCCCGCTCTCCGCAGAGAATCTCCATCCGGACGCCCTCTCGAAATTTCTGGCAGGAGAGCACCTTCACCAGCCCCACCTGCCCCGCCGAGGCCACATGAGTGCCGCAGCAGGCGCAGCGGTCCGCCTGGGGAAACTCCACAATCCGGACTTGCCCCGTCAGTTCCTTCTTGCTTCGGTACTCCAGCTCCGCCAGCTCCAACTTGGAAGGGTAGGAAATTTCCACCTTCCGGTCCGCCCAGACGGCCTCGTTGGCAAGGCGCTCCGCTTCCAGGGCCTGCTCCCAGGTGATTTCCCTGTTGTAGTCAATGGTGACGGCCTCCGCCCCCAGGTGAAACCCCACGTTGTCACAGTCATACAGGCGGCAGAGGATGCCGCTGATGATATGCTCCCCGGAGTGCTGCTGCATATGGTCAAACCTGCGGCCCCAGTCCAGAAGACCGGTGACGGCTGCTCCCACTTCCACCGGGGCGGTGCAGGTGTGGACCACGGCGCCGTCTCTTTCGTGAACGTCCGTCACAGAGATCTCTTCTCCAGAGGCGGTCCGCAAAAGACCGTGATCGGCGGGCTGGCCGCCCCCCTCGGGGTAGAAGGCCGTTCGGTCCAGAACCACCTTCCAGGCCTCCCCGGCAGCCTCGCAGGAGAGAACCTTGGCGGGGAATTCCCGGAGAGTGGGGTCCTGATAGTAGAGCTTTTGGGTTTCCATATTCGCATTCGCCTTTCTTTATAACATCGTGTCCACGACAACCCTCCACACCGGTTCCGCCAGATACAGCCCCAGCAGGAAGGAAGCGAGGTTGGCCGCCAGAGCGTAGAGGGCCGCCTTTCTTTTGGAGCAGTCCCGGAACAGTTTCGTGTACAGCGCCGCCTCCGCCAGGAGGATGAGGAGCTCCGCCGGGAGCAGCCGGGGGGAGATACCCTCGGCCTCATAGCAAAGGGAATCCAACAAACTCTGAATTCTGGTAAAAAGAGAGAAGTAGTCGGAGGAGAGCATAGAGATTCCATTCACGCCCCCGCGGACGGTCTCCACGCTCATCCAAAGGGTCAGGCCCCCTTGGGTCAGCAGATTCACCCCCAGGAACACCAGGACGTTCCGCCTGGACCACAGCCGAAACAGCAAAAGCAGCAGCCCCTCTATGGCCAGAGTGGGCAGGAACGTCGCCAGAAACTGGGTGGCGTATCCCCACCAGAGGGGCGGAGCGCCGACGGTCCCCGCCGCCCAGTCCACAGTGACGGAGCACTGGAGGGCTTGGCGCTCCATGGGCTCTGAGAGGAAGGTCTCCCCGGATTTCGTCACCAGCAGAATTCGAAAGGTGATTGGCAGCATATAACCGAACGCAAAGCAGCCGTCCCGGCTGTCAATCCTGCCCCACACCAAATCGCCCTGGGCCACACAAGCGTGCCAGCCCTCCGGCACGGCGGCGGTGAACGACGCCAGAAGGTCCTGGTCCAGGATCTCCAGCTCCTCCCCGTAATTGCCCTTCAGGCCGCCCGGAGCCATATCCGGGTATTTACAGGGGTCCCCCTCCTCCAGGAGGTCCAGATAGTAAAGCTCCTCCGGGCCGTTCTCCACCCGGACGGTGAGCTGGGGCTTGGGGCCCATATCCCCGAACACCGGGACCGTCAACAGCGCCGCCGCCAGCAGAAACAGGAGCGGTCCGCGCTTTAGGAACGCACTCCTCTCTTTCATTTTCATAAACGCACTCCCCTCCGAGTCAGAGGGCGGATCCCAGGATTCCCTCCTCCGTCAGCTCCAAAAGGCCCAGCTCCAGCTTCCACCGGAGCACCCGGAGGCAGGCCCCGTCAATGGCCTCTTCTTCCAGCGTCCCGTCCTTCACAGCCTGGATGACCCGGGGAATCTGGGTGCGGTAATCCGTGGTTACCACCAGGTCGTTTCCCGCCTGAATAGACATCACCGCCACGTTCCCGTCCACCGCATAGGCTTTCACCGCGTCCATGGCCAAATCGTCGGTCATCACCACACCGTCAAAGCCCAGGTCCTCCCGGAGGATGCGGTGGACCTCGGGAGACAACGACGCGGGAAGCTCCGGGTCCATACAGTTGACAATGTTGTGGCTCACCAGTACGGCGGGCCGGAGGCGGCGGAGCTCACCGGAGGGCCAGACCGTCTCCTCCACAGCGATGCCCGCCTGAAAGGGGAGAAAATCCTGCTCCAGGAACGTCTCCATAGACCGTTCATCTACGGCTACGCCGATGTGAGTATCTTTGTTGTTCCCATAGCCGGGGAAGTGCTTCAAGACGCTGCCCAGGCCATAGAAAGACTGGGCCTCCGTCACCCGAGCGGTATAATCCGCAGTCTCCTCCGCGTCCATGCCGGTGGTCCGATCATAGATGAAGTCGCCGGAGTTGGTGGACACGTCCGCCACCGGGGCCAGGTTCACATTAAAACCCAAGCTCTTCAAAAGGATGGACTTCTCCCGGGTCTCTCGGAGCAGGGCGTCCAAGCCCTCCTTCCAGAGCTTGCCGGGGCTGGAAAATTTCTTGCTCCGCAGGTGGGGGTTGGAGCTGACCCGGACCACAGTCCCCCCCTCCTCGTCCACGCCGATGAGCAGGGGAAGCTCTGCCGCCGCCTGATAGGAGGCGATGGTCTGAATAAGCTCGTTGGCCGTCTTGTTCTGGGTGTCCCGGCCAAAGAGGAGGTAGCCCCCCAGGTGGTAAGTTATAATATCCTCCACAGCGTTTTCCGCCGGGACCCGTACGAAGAAGAGCTGTCCCGCTTTCTCCTCCAGGGTCAAGCTCTCCAAGAGGGCAAGCAGGGCGGCCTCCTCGGGGTCCTCCGGAGGTTCCGGCTCCTCGGGCTCTTCCGGCGGGGCCACCGGGGTCTCCGCCGGGGGGATGTCCGGCTCCTCCGGGGGCGGGGGCACCATCTCGCTGCCGCAGGCGGCGAGGAGAAGGAGCAAAAGCAGGGGGAAAATTATTCGCCTCAATTTCATCTTAACCTCTCCACTTCCCCCAGCCACACGGCGGCTTGCGCGTCGCTAGGCATCCGCCTCGTCGGAAGAAATTCCGCTCTGCTCCGTCCACGCCTTACGGCGCAGACTCCGCCCGCTCCATTCCTTCCTCCTCTCCCCACTCGAACCGCTTCGCTGGGTTCCAGCGGGGACCCCATATGGGCGACTGGCTTTTCCTTTCCCTTCACTTCAGCGCCTCCACTTCTGCCAGCCACACGGCAGCTTGCGCGTCGCTAGGCATCCGCCAGTCGCCTCGGGGAGACAGGGACACGGTGCCAATCTTCGGCCCATCCGGAAGGCAGTTCCGCTTGAACTGCTGGGAGAAAAAGCGGCGGTAAAAGGCTTTCAGCCATTTCAAAATGACATCCCGGCTGTACTTGCGCCCCAGGGCGTGCTGGGCCAGACGAAAGACCTTGCCCGGAGCGAATCCCCAGCGGAGAATATAATACAAGAAGAAGTCGTGAAGCTCATACGGGCCCACCAGATCTTCCGTCCGCTGGCTGATCTCCCCCTTGATTGCAGGCAACAGCTCCGGGGAAACCGGCGTATCCAAAATATCCTCCAGCACATCGTGAAGCTCCGGTTCCTCTTTGTCCTGGGAGAGATAGCCCACCAGATGCCGGACCAGGGTCTTGGGAATAGAGGCGTTGACACCGTACATACTCATGTGGTCTCCATTATAGGTGCACCAGCCCAGAGCCAATTCACTGAGGTCTCCGGTGCCGATGACCAAACCGCCGCTTCCGTTGGCAATGTCCATCAGCACCTGGGTCCGCTCCCGAGCCTGGGCGTTTTCGTAAGTGACGGAGTGATCTTCCGGATCATGGCCGATATCCCGGAAATGGCTCCGGACAGACTGGGCAATATCCACCGTCCGGAGGGTGGCCCCCATCCGTTCCGCCAGAACCATGGCGTTGTTCCGGGTCCGGTCGGTGGTGCCGAAACAGGGCATGGTGACGGCGACGATATCCGACAGTGGGCGGTCCATCATTTTCATAGCAAGGCCGGTGATCAAAACGGCCAAGGTGGAATCCAGCCCGCCGGAGAGCCCCACCACCGCCGTTTTGGCCCCGGTGTGCTCCAGCCGCCGCTTGAGACCCAGGGAGGCCAAGAGGAGAATTTCCCGGCAGCGCGTGTCTCTATCCTCCTTCCCCTCGGGGACAAAGGGCATGGGGGAGACGTAGCGGGTGAGCTTGGTTTCGCTCTGGGGCAGGAAGAAGACGGTGTAATCCCGCCGGTCCGTCTCCTCCTCCATGGCCTGGGTCCGGCGGCGCTCATAGCGCAGGCGCTGAACGTCTATCTCGGATACCAGCAAGCCGCCGTCGAAGCGGCGCTCCTCCAAAAGCGTCCCGTTTTCCGCTATGAGCTGGTGGGCCCCAAAGACCAAATCGGAGGTGGATTCTCCCGTCCCTGCGCTGGAATAGACATAGCCGCACTGGAGCTTGGCGCTCTGCATGGTCACCAGCTGGCGGCGGTAGGCGTCCTTTCCCACCACATCGTTGCTGGCGGAGAGGTTTCCGATGATGGAGGCCCCCGCCTTGGCCATCTGAATGGAAGGGGAATCCGGGGACCAGAGGTCCTCGCAGATCTCAAAGCCCAGGGTCAACCCCGGCACATTCTGGCAGCGGAAAATCTGTCTGGCCGCAAAGGGCACCGTCAAATGCCCGCAGAGGTCCGCGTAGGCCTCCTGTTCCGGGGCGGGGGCGAACCAGCGCTTTTCGGAAAACTCGCCGTAATTGGGAAGATGGGTCTTGGGAACCAGGCCCAGGATTTGTCCCTTTTGAAGAATGGCTGCGCAGTTATACAGCTTGTCCCCCATCTGTAGGGGAAGGCCCACCGCCGTCACCACTTCCAGGTTCCGCGTGGCCTCCAGCACGGTTTTCAGGGCCTCCTCCGCCTCTCGGAGAAAGGCGTCCTGATAGAAAAGGTCCCCGCAGGTGTAGCCTGTCAGGCCCAGCTCCGGCAGAACCAGGACCTTGACCCCCGCCTTTTCGGCAGAGCGCATCATGGTAAAGGTCTGCTCGGCATTGTAGGCGCAGTCCGCCAAGCGCAGCTTCGGCGTGCCGCAGGCCACAGAGATGAATCCGTCTTTCATATGCTTTAAAACCTCCCGCGTGGAATTTTTGACAGGTCTATTTTATACTGTTTGCCCCGGTTTCGCAAGGGCCCAGGAACACGAAAAACGGACCGCTTTTGCAGTCCGTTTTTCGTGTGTGTTTATTTTAGGAGGGAGAAAACGCATCGGGCTGGGAGTACCCTCTGCTTGATTCTTACTGTACCCGAAAGATTTTGCAAAATTATGAGAGCCTTGTAAACAGTTTATGAATGTTCCTTCCTGCGGCAAACACAAGCGCTATGGCGCCGGGAGAGGCCAGAGTTTTTCTCACAGATTCACTTAAACTTTCGGCTCTCTGCCACGGCCATCTCGTCGCAGCGGTTGTTAAAGACGTTTTCCGCGTGGCCCTTGACCCAGTGGCAGCGGAGATCGTGAATCTCCAAAAGATCCAGGAGCTTCTCCCAAAGGTCCGGGTTCAAGGCGGGCTTTTTGTCCGCCTTCACCCAGCCCCGCTTCCGCCAGCCCACGGCCCAGCCCTTTTCCAAAGCGTCAATCACATACTTGGAATCGGACCACAGCTCCACGGCACAGGGCTCTTTTAAACAGCTGAGCGCCTGGATGACGGCGGTGAGCTCCATGCGGTTGTTGGTGGTCTCCGCCGCGCCGCCGGAGAGTTCTTTTCTATGCTCTCCGTACAAAAGTATGGCCCCCCAGCCCCCGGGGCCCGGATTGCCGGAACAGGCCCCGTCGGTGTAAATGGTGACGGTTTTCATACTTACTCCGTCTCCTCGGAGGCGGGGACTTCCTCCCGCTCCGCCAGGGCCATGGAGATCACCCGGTCTCCCTCCTCTTTAAAGCGCATGACAATTACCCCCTGAGTAGCCCGGCTACACTGTTTGATGGCCTCCACCGGCGTGCGGATCAAAATGCCCGCCTCCGTCACCAGCAGCAGGTCCTCGGACCCGTCCACCACCTTGATGCCTACCACTTGTCCGGTCTTCTCCGTCAGCATATAGTTTCGGATGCCGTAGGCGTTTCGTTTTGTAATCCGGTACTCCTCCACCGGAGTCCGCTTGCCATAGCCCTTCTCTGTGATGGTGAGAACAGCCTTTCCGGGTTTTGCCCGGGCGGCCCCCACCACATAGTCCCCCTCCCGGAGCTTGATGCCTAGGACGCCCACGGCGGCCCGGCCCATGGGCCGGACTTCGTTCTCGTCGAAGCAGACGGCGCAGCCGTCCCGGGTGGCAATGAGGATTTTTTGTTTCCCGTCGGTCTCCCGAACGGTAATGAGCTGATCGTCCTCCGTCATGTTCAAAGCCCGAATGCCGTTGTTGCGGAGATTTCTCAAGCTGTCCGCCGGAAGGCGCTTCACAACGCCGTTCCGGGTGACCATGAAGAGGAAGCGCCCGTCGTCCTCAATGGAGCGGGTGTGGACCATAGCCTGGACCTTCTCCCCCTGTTCCACCTGGAGAATGTTGACAATGTTGGTTCCCTTGGCGGTCTTTCCGGAGACGGGAATCTGATAGCCCTTTTTCCGGTAGACCTTTCCGGTGTCCGTGAAGAAGAGGATATAGTCGTGGGTGGAGGCGGTAAACACGTCCGCCACCGCGTCTTCCTCCCGGGTGGTAATGCCCTTCTTCCCCATGCCTCCCTTGGACTGGACGGTGTACTCGCTGACGGGGGTCCGCTTGATATACCCCGCCTGGGTCAGGGTGAAGACGCACTGCTCCTCCTCGATCAGGTCCTCGATGTCGATTTCATCTTCCACGTCCTGGATTTCCGTCACCCGTCCGTCGCCGTATTTCTCCGCGATGGCGGTGAGTTCCTCCTTGAGAATCTGCCGGACCAGGGTCTCGTCGGAGAGGATTTTCTGGAAGTAGGCGATACGCTCCTCCAGCTCCTTGTACTCGTTTTCCAGCTTCTCCCGGTTTAAGCCCTGGAGGGCAATTAACCGCATATCACAGATTGCCTGGGCCTGCACGTCGTCCAGTCCGAACCGGGCCATGAGGTTTTCTTTCGCGTTGTCGTAGCTGGTGCGGATAATTTTGATGACCTCGTCAATGTGGTCCTGGGCAATCAGCAGGCCCTCCAACAGATGGGCCCGCTCCTGGGCCTTTTTCAGGTCGAACCGGGTGCGGCGGACGATAACCTGCTCCTGGTGCTGGATGTACTCGTCCAGGATGTGCCGCAGGGAGAGAATCTTGGGCTGTAACTTCCCGTTCACCTCCACCAGGGCCAGCATATTAATGGCGAAAGTAGTTTGGAGCTGGGTCTGAGCGAAGAGGCGGTTTAAGACCACCTGGGGGTTGGCGTCCCGTTTCAGCTCGATGACGATGCGCATACCGTTCCGGTCGGATTCGTCCTGAATGTTGGAGATACCCTCCAGCCGCTTGTCCTCCACCTGGTCCGCCATGTTTTTAATCAGCATCCGCTTGTTGACCTGGTAGGGGATTTCCGTGATGATGATTCTTGTCCGGTTCTGGCCGAACTCCTCAAACTCGTGCCTTGCCCGGATAGTCACCCGGCCCCTTCCCGTGGCGTAGGCCGCCCGGATGCCGGACCGGCCCATGATGATGCCTTTGGTGGGGAAATCCGGGCCCTCCATGTGCTGCATCAAATCCGTCAACGTGGCGTTGGGGTCGTCCAGCACGCAGATCACGGCCCCGATGACCTCCCGGAGGTTGTGGGGCGGGATGTTGGTGGCCATGCCCACGGCAATGCCGGAAGAGCCGTTCACCAGGAGGTTGGGGAACCGGGAGGGCAGGACCTTGGGCTCCTTCCGGGTCTCGTCGAAGTTGGGGTCCCAGTCCACGGTGTCCTTCTCGATTTCCCGCAGCATCTCCTCGGAGATTCTGGCGAGGCGGGCCTCGGTGTAACGATAGGCTGCCGGGGGGTCACCGTCTACCGAGCCGAAGTTACCGTGGCCGTCAATGAGCATATAGCGCATGGAGAAGTCCTGGGCCAAACGGACCAGGGCGTCGTATACCGACTGGTCGCCGTGGGGATGGTAGCGGCCCAGCACGTCGCCCACGGCGGTGGCGCACTTGCGGAAGGGCTTGTCGTGGGTGAGGTTATCCTCGTACATGGCGTATAGAATGCGGCGGTGGACGGGCTTGAGGCCGTCCCGCGCGTCCGGCAGAGCCCGGCCCACAATAACGCTCATGGCGTAGTCGATATAGGATTTCTCCATCTCCGGGACCAGGGGGGACTCCACGATCTTCTGGTCCGGGAAGCGGATTTCCTCGGGGTCGTATTGGGGTTTCTTACTCATCTGCTGTTACCCAGCCTTTCCTTAAATCAGGTTTCACACGCTTCGTACGCCAGGTGGACGGAATCCAGTCCCCAGTCGCTTTCCTCCGCCGGGCGGAAGGTGGATATATAGAGGGAGGGGTACATGGAAAACGCCACCTCGGGATTAATGAGAAGCGTACCGGATTCGTATTCCTGCCTGGTGATGATATCGTAACGGGACATTTCGACCTCAAAGACGTAGGTCTCCCCTTCTTCCAAATGTTTCGTAAGCTCTCCGGTATAAATCGTAAAGGGCGTGCTCTGGAACAGGGTGGCCACCGTCATGTACGGCGTTTCATCGTCCGTCTCATAGTCGGGAATCAGAGACCGCACCGTGGCCGTAAATTCGCCCGTTACCTTGACCGTCACCGTGCCGGGGGACTTCTCCTGCTGTTTCTGAAGCTCCTCCCGCAGGGCGTCCCGCTCCCGGACCACCGCGTCATATTCCTCTTTTGAAACGCCGCCGCAGCCGGACAGCAGCAGGGCCAGGAGCAAAAGAAGGCTTCCAATTTGTTTCATAGCGCCTCCTCAGTAGTCCAGGTTCACCACGTACTGGGCGTTTCTCTCAATGAACTCCTTCCGGGGCTCCACCTTTTCCCCCATGAGAATCGTAAACGTCTCGTCCGCCTTCACCGCGTCGTCCAGGGTAATCCGCCGTAGGGTCCGGGTGGCGGGGTCCATGGTGGTCTCCCACAGCTCGTGGGGGTTCATCTCGCCAAGGCCCTTGAAGCGGCTGATTTCCACCTTGGCATTGGGATTGTCCCCCCGCAGCTCTGCGGCGATGCGCTCCCGCTCCGGGTCGTCGTAGGCAACCCGCGTGGTCTTGCCCCGGGTGATCTTAAAGAGGGGGGGTACGGCGGAATAGACGTAGCCCTGCTCAATGAGAGGCCGCATGAAGCGAAAAAAGAAGGTCAAAAGCAACGTGCGGATATGGCTTCCGTCCACGTCGGCATCCGCCATGATAATCACTTTATGATACCGGAGCTTATTGGCGTCGAACTCCTCCCCGATGCCCGCCCCCAGGGCGGTGATGACGGGTTGGAGCTTGTCGTTTCCATAGACCTTGTCCGCCCGGGCCTTCTCCACGTTCAGCATCTTTCCCCAAAGGGGCAGGATAGCCTGGAAGCGGGAGTCCCGGCCCTGGGTGGCGGAACCTCCGGCGGAGTCGCCCTCGACGATATAGAGCTCGGTGAGCTCCGGGTTATTTTCGTTGCAGTCCCGAAGCTTGTCGGGCATGGCGGCGCCCCCCAGGGCGGTCTTGCGGCGGATGGACTCCCGGGCCTTTTTGGCGGCCTCCCGGGCACGGCTGGCGGTGAGGGCCTTGTCCAGAATCATCCGCCCCACCTGGGGGTTTTCCTCCAGGAAGGTGTCCAGCCTCTCCGCCACGATGTTGTTCACCAGGGTGCGGATTTCGCTGTTTCCAAGTTTGGCCTTGGTCTGGCCCTCAAACTGGGCGTCGGTGAGCTTCACGGAGATGACACAGGTGAGTCCCTCCCGGCAGTCCTCGCCGGAGACCTTTTCGTCGTCCTTGAGCATCTTGACTTTCCGGCCGTAGCTGTTCAGCACGGTAGTCAGAGCCCGCTTGAAGCCCTCCTCGTGCATTCCCCCTTCCGGGGTATGGACGTTGTTGGCGAAGGAGAGAATGGTTTCGCTGTAGCCGTCGTTGTACTGCAAGGCCACTTCCGCCACCGAGTCCTCCCGCTGGCCGGACATATAAATCACGCCGGGGTGGAGGGCGTCCTTGCTCTTATTGAGCCAGGTGACAAACTCCCGGATGCCCCCCTCGTAATACATGGAATCCTCCTGCTCCTTCCCGGGGCGAAGGTCCACAGTTCGAATGCGAAGACCCGCGTTTAAAAACGCCTCCTCCCGCATCCGGGTGTGCAGGGTATCATAGTTGTAGACGGTATCCTCGAACATCTCCGGGTCCGGCTTGAAGGTGACGGTGGTGCCGGTGTGGTCCGTTTTGCCCACAATTTTCATCTCCTGGGTAATCTGCCCCCGGGAGAACTTCATCTCGTAAATCTCGCCGTTTTTATGGACCTGGACCGTCAGCCACTCGCTCAGGGCGTTGACCACCGACGCGCCCACGCCGTGGAGGCCGCCGGAGACCTTATAGCCCCCGCCGCCGAACTTGCCTCCGGCGTGGAGGATGGTATAGACCACTTCCAGAGCGGGCTTGCCGGTCTGGGCCTGAATGTCCACGGGGATGCCCCGGCCGTTGTCCACCACGGTAATGGTGTCCCCGGGGTTGATCTGGACCAGGATTTCCGTGCAAAAGCCCGCCAGGGCCTCGTCAATGGCGTTGTCCACGATTTCATAGACCAGGTGGTGCAGGCCCGAGGCGGAGGTGGAGCCGATATACATACCGGGCCGCTTTCGCACGGCCTCCAGACCCTCCAGGACTTGGATTTCCGACGCGTCGTATTCGTTGGACGCGTCGACGGCGGTGGAATTTAACATCTCGTTGTCTGCCATATACTTCTCCTTTGCTGTTCAGAGTGTCGAAAAACCGTAAAAACCATCCCCGACGGGAAGGAAGAGAGTTACGAGAGGAACCCAGGAAGGGTTCCTTTCGTTTTTAATCTTAAGTTTTCAAAACCTTTTCAAAGGTTTTGAAAACTTGCTCAGGCTGGCGAAAATACTTTTTCGACAGCCTGCCAAAAAGAATTTTATCCCGCTCTGCGGCGCGGTGTTTGTGTCAGCTTGTCACACGGCAACGCAGAACTGCTTCACAGAATTTATTTTTTAGAGCGGAAAAAGCCGGACTGGAAACACCCCTTTATGGGGCCTGACCCCCTGGTCAGTCCATTTTTTCCAGCCATTTCCCAGGGCCTAATCAGGGGACCAGACTCTGCAAGGGTTTTCCTCCAGCCCGCCTTTCCCCGCTCCAGATAAATTATTGGAATACTTTTCTTTCAAGCCGCATAGGCTGTCCCATCAAGTCTTTCTCCCGCTTTGAAGGCGGAACTTGTTCCAGATCCGGTAACCAAGCCGCCCGGCCAGCACCCCCAGCAGGAGATACGCCGCCGCGACGCCGAAAACAATGACATACACTCCCAGATCACTGTGAATCAAGGGGTTTTGATGGATGAAGGGAATATAGACCTCTCTTCGGTCGATCAAATTGTCCAGCACGTCCGACAGATAAAGTAGAGAAAACGGAACCCCCGCCGCCAAAGCGCACAGAGCCGGAAACCAGACGGACCCTTTCCTCCTGTGGAGCAAAACGCACTGCACCCCCATCCCCAACAGGAAAAGGCCCGCCGCCAAGGCTGTTGCCATGGGGCTGATGTCGAAGCAGGCAACCGGATAGGCATAGAAGGACCATAGATTCCTCAATCTACACAAAAGGACCTCCGGCGCCGTCATGGTCATCAGGTTCTCCTTTCTCACTCCAGCCGTCCGCTCTCCGCCCGTTTCCGCAAGGCTCCGGGGCTCAGGGAGCTCAGGTACACAATCTGCTCATGATACGGGTGGTCGCAGACCACAAAGGACCGGGGCAAATCCCCGGAGATGTCCAGCACCACCCCCTCCTTCTCGGCGGCGGCCAGATAGTCCCGGGTCCGCTTCTCATAGCTGCATTTGTCCAGGTCGAAGATGCCGATGACCCGGCGCTGGGGAATAATTTCGTTTTGTCCTAAGTGCAGGTACATGGCGTGCTCCCTTTTTTATAGAATCCTCCCCTGTTCCACGTGAAACACCTTCCCCCCCAGGAGGCTGGGAAGCCGGTCCTCCTCGCAGCAGGTGATAAACACCTGCCCTCCCGCAATGCGGTTTAGAACGAACTCCTGCCGCCGGGGGTCCAGCTCCGAGAGTACGTCGTCCAGCAGCAGCACCGGGTACTCCCCCGCCGCGTTTTTATAGATCTCCCGCTCCGCCAGCTTTAAGGCCAGAGCCGCGGTTCTGGTCTGGCCCTGAGAGGCGTACTGCTTCGCCTCCCGGCCGTCGATGCTGACAAGCAGGTCGTCCTTATGGGGCCCGGACAGGCACAGCCGGGAACTGAGCTCCGCCTCCCGGTGACTCTCCATATGACGCCGCAGCCGTTCCGTCAGGGTTTCGATTTCCGCCCCGGGGTCCTCTACGGAGGAGACCGTCTGGTATCGAAGCTCCAGCGTTTCCCTTCCCCCGGAGCACTCCCGATGGTGAAGAGCCGCATACTCCCCCAGACGGAGACAAAATTGATACCGGTAGTGAATCAACACCGCTCCCAGGCGGACCATCTGCTCGCTGAACTCCGGCAGGGCCGAGAGGAGATCCGGCCGGTGATCAAACTCCCGGAGAATCCGGGTCTTGTGGTCCCTGGCCCGCTCATAGCCCGCAAGAGCCGCACCGTACCGGGGACGGAGCTGACAGAGGGCGGTATCCATAAAACGCCGCCGGACGGCGGCCCCCTCCCGGATAATATACAAATCCTCCGGCTGGAACAGCACCGTGTGATACACATCTCCCAAGGCCGCGTTGGTCTTGATGGGAACCTGATTCACGGTGATCTTTCGCCGCCTGCCCCGGAACAGGTCCGCCTGGACCCTAAACTCCCGCTCCCGGGATTCTACCGCTGCCGTCACCCGGGCAAACTCCCTCTCAAATCCTATCATCTCCCGGTCCGTTCTGGCTCTGGGGGACTTTCCCCGGGAGAGATAGACAAGGGATTCCAGAAGATTGGTCTTTCCCTGGGCGTTCTCCCCACAGACAACGTTGCACCGGGGATCAAAAACCGCAGTCTCCTGAATGTAGTTTCGAAATCCCTCCAGCTCCAGGCGGTCAATCCGCATATTTGACGCCCAGCGTTTCTCCGGCGAAGTGTACCTGGTCCCCGGGCCGGACTTTCTTTCCCCTTTGAAGGCAGGGCTCCCCGTTGACCAGGGCCTCCCCGGCCTGGATACGCTCCTTGGCCTCGCCGCCGGTCTCCACCAGACCTGCGAATTTCAAAAGATCCTGGAGCTTGATAAACTCTGTGGTGATGACAACCTCTCTCATATTGCCCTCCCTCTCACTCAGAGCTTTTCAGCCGCACCGGAAGAACCATGTAGAGGAAATGATCCTTTTCATCCGCCGGAACAATGATGGCCGGGGAAACTCCGGTATTCAGTTCAATCCGCACAGTCTCCGCCGGGGCGTAGCGCAAGGCCTCCATCAAATAGCGGTTGTTAAAGCCGATTTCCAGTCCGTCGCCGTCGCCCTCCAGGCGGCAGATGTCCTTTGCCTCCCCGTTTCCGGTTTTGGCGGAGAGAAGAACCTTTCCCGCCTCAAAGCGGCAGCGCACCGGGCTTTTCAGCTTGTCGGAAATCACCACAGACACCCGGTCGATGCTCTCAATAAGCGCCTTGGCCTCCACAGTGACGGAGATAGGGTTTTTCTTGGGAATGGCGTTTTGGTAGTCCAGAAATTCCCCCTCCAGCCGGCGGCAGATAAGCTCCACATCCCCTACGGTAAAGAGGATATGACGCTTGCCCAGGGTGATTTCCGCCAGATCCTCCACGTCGCCGCAGATGCTCTTCACCTCGTTGAGGGCCGTACCCGGCGCCACAAAGGAAAAAGCGCCTCCCTCCAGCTTTTCCAGGGGCTCTTTCCGCACCGCAAGACGGAAACCGTCCACAGCGGCCATGGTCAGCCCCCCTTCTCCAATTTCAAAGAGGGCCCCGGTGTGAACCGGGCGGCTTTCGTTGGTGGAGACCGCAAAGGCCACCTCTTCAATCATAGACCGGAGGACTTTTCTTTGAAGGGAAACGGCATACTCGTCCTCCACCTCCGGAAGATCCGGATAGTCCGCGGCGGAAAGGCAGGGGATTTCAAAGTCAGCGTCTCCGCAAAGAAGACGCACCTGCAATTTTTCGTTGGCGGTGAATGTAACAACGTCGTCGGGCATTCGCCGGATGATGTCGCCAAAGAGACGGGCGTTGAGTACGATCTCCCCCGCCTCCTCCACCCCGGCGGAGACTTTGGCCCGGATTCCGGTTTGCATATTGTAGCCGGAGACCGTCAGACCCTCCTCTCCCCCGTGGAGCAGGAGTCCCTCCAGGGCGGGTATGGAGCTTTTTTGCGCCACGGCGCGGCTGGTAACGGCAATGGCGTTTTGCAGCAGGGCTTTTTCGCAGCTAAATTTCATAGAGGTTCCTCCTTGGACCGGAGCCTTCGTCTTTTCGGAGCGAAGTCCGCTTTTTTTAAAAAGAAAAGTATTTATTTTAGGGGAAGTAGTCGTAGGAGGCCGCTTTGTGGAAAAAGAGAAAATTCCCTCTATTTCCAAGGGTTTCCGCTTTCACGGCCTTTGTTGAAAAAGGAAGGGGTTCTCCACGCCCTTTGTCGAAGAGGGTGTTATCAACAGAAAAGTTTTCCTTTTCCACTGAGACTTGTGGAAAAAAGCCCTCTCAGTGCCGGGAGGTGATGTTGCTTTTCAGCTCCTTCACCGTTTCGGCAAAGGCGGGGTCTTTTTTCATTTTCTGCTCCACTTGGCGAATGGAGTGAATGACGGTGGAGTGATCCCGGTTGTCAAAGAGCTGGCCAATGTTGTCCTGGGAGAGATTGGTCATGACTCTTATGAGGTACATGGAGATCTGCCGGGCCTCCACGGCGGCCCGGACCCGCTGTTGTCCCTTCACCACGGATTCCTCCAGCTGATAGTACCGGCTGACATAGGACAAGATCCCCTCGGGAGTGGGGATATACTCGTTGCTGCCTTTGAGAATGTCTTGCATGGCCCGGTTGACGGTGGCCTCGTCGGTTTCCCTGTCCAGAAGTTCTTTATAGGCCAGCACTTTGTTCACGGTGCCCTCCAGTTGCCGGACGTTGGCGGTGACCTTCTGGGCGATCATGACGGCGATTTTGTCCGGCAGGTCCATTCCGAGAAGGGCCGCTTTGTTTTTGACAATGGCCAAACGGGTTTCAAAGTCCGGCGGCGTCACGTCGGCCAGGAGGCCCCACTCGAACCGGGTGCGGAGCCGGTCGTCCAGAAGGGTCATCTCGGAGGGGGGCCGGTCGGAGGTGAGAACGATCTGCCGGCCGGACTCGTAGAGGGTGTTGAAGGTGTGGAAGAATTCGTTTTGCACCTGTTCTTTTCCCGCCACAAACTGCACGTCGTCCACCAGCAGAAGGTCCGCCTCCCGGTACTTGGCCCGGAATTCGCTGCCCCGGTTGGCCCGGACCAGTTCCACGAATTCGTTGATGAACTCGTCTCCCTTGATGTAGACGATTTTGGAAGAGGGGTCGTTTTTTCGAATGACGTTGGCAATGGCGTAGAGAAGGTGGGTCTTTCCAAGGCCTGAGTCCCCGTAGATAAGCAGGGGATTGTAGTTTTGAGCGGGGTGTTCCGCCACGGCCATGGAGGCGGCGTGAGCCAGCTTGTTGGAGGGGCCGACGACAAAGTTCTCGAAGGTGAACTCCGCGTAGGTGAACCGCTCGGACTGGCGTTTTGGCGTGGCGCCTCCCTGAAACTCCACAAGGCCCGGGTCGTCCAGGATCTTCACCTCAAAGTCGGTGGAGAAAAGATCGTGCAGGGCGGCTTTGATGTTGTTCAGGAAGAGGGATTCCAGATATCCCCTTTTAAAGTCGCTGGCGCAGTGGAGATAGCAGGTATTGCCCTTGATGTCCACAATGAGCAGCTCGTCGAACCAGGTGGCAATGGTAGTCTCGGAGAGCGTCCCCCGGAGCTGGCGCAGGACATTCTCCCAAATATCGGTGACGGAGTTCAAAAAGGAAACACCTCTCTTTTCTATTTCGTATCGCGTGTCAAAGGGCCTAAAAACATTTCTTTATTATAACAGAAAAAGGAACATATGGCAATACTTATTCTAATTATAAAGGACCGGTTTTAAACATATCCGTGGAAAATGGAGGCGTTGAGGGGAAGAGAGGGAGGCATTATTTGAAGAAAGCCGCTTCTTGACATCAACGGGAGAAGCCCTTATAATGTTTTTGTACGGCATGGATAATTTTGCCGTCCGCCAGGAATCAAACGTTGTCAAAATCTATCAAAAGCGCGGACAGCGTTCATAAAAGGAGGAGCATCGCTATGGACTTCATGAAAGAATATGAAAAATGGCTGTCCAGCCCCGCCCTGAGCGCGGCGGAGCGGGATGAGCTGGAGGCCATCCGAAACGATCCCAAGGAAATCGAGTCCAGATTTTATGGTCCCCTGGAATTTGGTACCGCCGGTCTCCGGGGCACCATGTACACCGGACTTCATAACATGAATATCCATGTCATCCGTTGGGCCACACAGGGGTTTGCCGACGTCATCGCCGCCGAGGGCGAGGAGGGAAAGCGCCGGGGCGTGGCCATCTGCATGGACTGCCGGAATCACTCCCTGGAATTCGCCCGGGCCGCCGCGGAGGTTTGCGCCGCCAACGGCATCCATGTGCGGATTTTTGAGTCCCTCCGCCCCACTCCCGAGTTGAGCTTCGCCGTCCGGGAGTACCGCTGTCAGGCGGGAATCAATGTGACCGCCAGCCACAACCCCAAGGAATACAACGGCTACAAGGTCTATTGGCAGGACGGCGCCCAGTTGCCCCCCCACCATGCCGACGCCATAGCCAAACGGCTGGGGGAAATCGACATCTTCAAAGACATCAAACGGATGGATTATGAAGAAGCCGTCAAAGCCGGGATTATCGAAGTACTGGGAGAGGAGACCGACGAGAAATTCCTCTTCAACGTCATGGCCCAGGTCAACGACAAAGAGACGGTTGCCAAGGTGGCGGACCGCTTCAAGATGGTGTACACCCCCTTCCACGGCACCGGCCACAAGCTGATTCCCGAGGCCTTGAAGCGTCTGGGCGTCAAGCACCTGATCTGCGTTCCCCAGCAGATGGTCATTGACGGGGACTTCCCCACGGTGGTCTCCCCCAACCCGGAAAATCCCGAGGGCTTCTATCTGGCGGTGGACCTTGCCAAGAAAGAGGGCGCGGATTTCATTTTGGGCTCCGACCCCGACGCCGACCGGGTGGGAATTATGGTCCGCACCAAAGATGGGGAGTTTAAGGTGATCACCGGCAATCAAACCGGCGTACTGCTGCTGGACTATCTCATTGGCGCGAAGAAACGGGCGGGCACCCTGCCGGAGAAGGCCGTGGCTCAAAAGACCATCGTCACCACGGAGATGGCCCGGAAAGTGGCCGAGGTCAACGGACTTTTGTGCTTTGACACCTTTACGGGCTTCAAGTTCCTGGCGGAAAAGAAGGACAAGCTGGAGTCCGCCGGCGAGGGCAAGGTCATCTTCTCCTATGAGGAGAGTTACGGCTATATGCTGGGGGACTACGTCCGGGATAAGGACGCCGTCACCGCCGCCCTGCTGCTGACGGAAATGGCCGCTTGGTACGCCGATCAGGGAATGACTCTGGCGGACGCCCTGGAGGCTCTGTATGAGAAATACGGCCACTATGCCGAGCATACTTACAATCTGGTCATGCCGGGTCTGGACGGCCTCAAGGACATGGCGAAGTTGATGAAGGACCTCCGGGAAAATCCCCCGGCGGAGATCTCCGGTGTGAAGGTGGTCCAGTTCAAGGACTATTCCGACGGGTCCGTTACCGACTGCGCCACCGGCAAAAAGACCTCTATGGAGCTCTCCGGCTCCAATGTCTTGCGCTTTGAGATGGCTGACGGCACCTCGGTCATCGTCCGGCCCTCCGGCACGGAACCCAAGATCAAGGTTTACATCCTCACCCAGGGCAAGGACGCGGAAGATGCCAAGGCCAACGTGGATAAATACGGCGCTTGGGTGAAAGGGTTGCAGAAATAAAAGGCGATCTCCCCGAAAATAGAAAAGATGGAAGAGTCCGGCAAACGACCGCCGGGCTCTTCCATCTTTATCCATATGTAAATTGACGAATTTTTAACCAACAATTTGGAGGGGAAGCATAAATGTGATTTTGACCAAAATTTTTGTTGTAATACGCCGGTAGATGTTGTATAATTCATATATTGGACGCTTGCGGCCCCGGCCGCATGGACAGCAAAGATAAGGAGTGGAACGAATCATGAGCTATTCTGTACAGAACATCCGCAACGTCTGTCTGCTTGGGCACAGCGGCAGCGGCAAGACCGCCCTGGCCGAGAGCCTGCTCTACGTGACCGGCGTCATTGATAGAATGGGCCGGGCCGCCGACGGAAATACCGTTTGCGACTACGACCCCGAGGAGATCAAACGGCAAATCTCCCTGTCCCTCTCCATGGCTCCTCTGGATTACAAGGGCAGCCGGATCAACCTGATGGATACCCCCGGCGCCTTCGACTTTGCCGGAGAGGCTATGGCCGCCCTCCGGGCCGCCGATGCCGCCATTATCGTCTGCTCCGCCAAAGACGGCGTGTCCGTGGGTCTGGAAAAGGCCTGGAAATACTGTGAAGAGCGGAATATGCCCCGCTTCATCTACATCTCCAAAACCGACGAGGACAACTCGGATTACAACGCCACCTTCGAGGCCCTGCGCCAGCGCTTTGGCAAGAAGATTGCCCCGGTGGTGGTGCCCATCTGGGACGGTGACAAGCGGGTCACCGGCATCATTGACGTTTTGAATAAACGGGCCTATGAGATGCAAAAGCTCAAGCGGGTGGAAATCGAGGTCCCCGCCGATAAGGTTGACGTAATTGGCGAATTTAACGACGCGCTGAAAGAATCCGTGGCGGAAACCAGCGAGGAACTAATGGAGAAATTCTTCGGCGGCGAGGACTTCACCTACGCCGAGATGATCCAGGGCCTGCGCCAGGGCGTGCGGGATTTGAGCCTGTTCCCCGTTCTCTGCGGCTCCGCCGTGGGGTGCCTGGGCTCTTTGATGTTGATGGACAACATCGTGGAGTTGCTGCCCAATCCCGTAGAGGGGAATTATCACAAGGCCACCAAGTCCGACGGCGAGACCGAGGAATTTGTGGTCTCTCCCGGAGGCGTGCCCACTGCCTTTGTGTTTAAAACAATCTCCGATCAATACGGTAAGTACTCTTTTGTCAAGGTTCTCTCCGGCGCCATTACGCCGGATATGCCCATGATCAACGCCCGCACCGGCGAGAAGGTAAAGCTGGGCCGTCTGTACAGCTTCCGGGGAAAGAAGAACAGCGAGGTCAAGGAACTGGTCTGCGGCGATATCGGGGCCATTGCCAAAATGGACATCAAAACCGGCGACACCCTCTGCGACGAGCGGAAAGTGGTGAGTCTGAAAAACATTCCCTTTGCCGAGCCCTGCTACTCCGTGGCGATTTTGCCCAAGACCCGGGGCCAGGAGGATAAGATTGCCCAGGGTCTGAACCGCCTTAACGAAGAGGACCCCACCTTCACTGTGGTGAACAACGCCGAAACCCACCAGATGGTGGTCTCCGGCGCGGGCGATATGCAGATGGACGTGCTGGTCAGCAAGCTCAAGAGCCGCTTTAACGTGGAAGCGGAGTTGAAGCCCACCCGGGTTCCCTATCGGGAGAAGATCCGCAAGACCGTCCAAAAGCAGGGCCGGCACAAGAAGCAAACCGGCGGCTCCGGTCAGTTTGGCGACGTGTGGATTCGCTTTGAGTACAATCCCGACGAGGAGGAGATGGTCTTTGCCGAGGAGGTCTTCGGCGGCTCCGTGCCCCGGAACTTCTTCCCGGCGGTGGAAAAGGGACTTCGGGAGGCCTGCCTCCACGGTCCTTTGGCGGGATATCCCCTGGTGAATTTGAAAGCGGTTTTGTATGACGGCTCCTATCACCCGGTGGACTCCTCCGAAATCGCTTTCAAGACGGCGGCGCAGCTTTCTTACAAGGCCGCCATGCCCGAGGCCAACCCCGTTTTGCTGGAGCCCATCGGCGAGCTGAAGGTAACGGTGCCCGAGAACTACACCGGCGATGTCATGGGTGACATCTCCAAGCGCCGGGGTACGCCCATGGGCATGGACCCTGTGGGGGACGGCACTCAGATTATCACCGCCGAGGTGCCTATGGCGGAAATGGGGACTTATGCCATTGATCTCCGGGCCATGACCCAGAGCCGGGGCAGCTTCACCTTCCATTTCATCCGCTACCAGGATTGTCCCCCTGCCGCCCAGGAAAAGGCCATCGCCGAGGCGAAGGCTATGGCGGAAGCGTAACGGTTTTTGATTGGGATATAAAAGCCCCCGCTCCTTTTGGAGCGGGGGCTTTTATAGATGGTTTGGAACAGACACCCCCTCGTTTTCCTTAGAATCCGCCGTCAAAAAAATCTCTGAACAGAAACGTGACGATTTGTCCGCGGGTGCAGGTATTGTTGGGAGAGAAGGTAGTACCGTCGCCAGTGCCGGAAGTGATTTCTCTTTCCACAGCCCAGTCAACCGCTTGTTTGTACTCGGCGCCGGCGGGGACATCAACAAAGGTGGAATTGCCGTGGGTTTCGGGACAACCGGCGGCCTTCCACATAAAAGTGACCGCCATGGCACGGGTGCAGGGGGAATCCAGACCCTGCCCGTCTTTAATCAGGCCATTTTCCTTGGCCCAGGCGAGGACGGCCTCACGCTCGGAAACGGTTACTTCTGTTTTGTCATACATGGTATAGGCGCGGTAAAGGAAGGTGAGAATATGGGAAACGGTGCAGATATCGTTAGGGCCAAAGTTGTCAACGGTTTTTCCGGTGGTAACCTTGGTTTTGGTCGCCCACTTTACGCCGTCCGAGTAAGGAGAGGTGGCGGGAACGTCGAAGAAGGGATTAAAAGGGTCCTTGGACGGAGCTTCATCTTGCGGGCCAAGTATTTGGATACAATAGGAGGACGGGAAAGAACCGTGGGCATCGACTCCGGGATCAGGATCGATTTCCTCAGCCTCAGGAAGTAAAATATCAATTACATAAACTCCCCGCTCTTCCAATACGATTTTTGAACCCACACCATAGATCGCTTCTTCATTCAGAGGAGTTCCATTTATACTCTGAACCTGTAGGTAATCCCTTTCATCCTCATAATAAGACTGTCTTGTTTGTCCACTGAACTGCTCGGCGGGCTCCAAAAGGCTGATCTCAGTGGAACCCCGGCAGACAATTGGTAATCCCGGGGTGTTCAAAGCTATGGCATCCAGGTAATTGCCATAGTACAACACATTGGTAACTTTCGCGGGACTGAAATCCACAGTTTTCAGAGTCTCTGCCGCAGAGGCGTGGACGGTGAGGCCCAGGCAGAGCGCCAGGGCCAGCGCGAGGGATAGGACTTTTTTCTTCATGTGGTTCTCCTCTTTTCTACAAAATTTCCAGCGGACGGCGCCCCCTTCCGACGGGGGAGGAGGTAAGAGAAATCTTCCCGCCGAAAGGGCGTCCGCCGGAAACATAAAAGCGGTGTCGAGCTTCAAAAACTCAACACCGCATAAGATCATGCGTACGCACAACCAGGAAACCCATACTCCGCCCTTGAAAAAACGTGGAGAATGAGTATAATAGGTTTGTGGTGCAGTTAGACTGCTGTGCTGAGTGGTTGCCTCACTCGTACAGGGCCGCTGGGTGCTGGAACCACCTGGCGGCCTGCCGCAATTATGTTTCCACTTCCTATTTTACCCTGCCTCTGCTGAAATTGCAAGGGGATTTGTAAAAAAACCGCCGGTTTTCAAACCCGGCGGTCTTTTTCTGGAAAAGCAAGACCCAAAAGCCGCTTTTTGGAAAAGGAGAAATTTTCCGGAGTCAGCGGATCCCCTGAAATTTAAATAAACCGTTAATTTCCATCAAATTTCTAATTTGTCGCATTTGCAACTAGCAGTATTGGCCGGAACCTGATATACTCATGTCACTGCCTGATAAAACACTTTTAAATCTAAGGAGGATACAGTTATGAAGAAATGGGTTTGCCCTGTCTGCGGTTATGTTCACGAGGGTGACGTCCCCCCTACCGAGTGCCCCCAGTGCCATGTCTCCGGCGAGAAGTTTAAGGAGCAGGGCGCTGAGATGACCTGGGCCGCCGAGCACGTGGTGGGCGTGGCCGCCGGTGTGGACGCCGAGATTTTGGAGGGCCTCCGGGCCAACTTTGCCGGTGAGTGCACCGAGGTTGGTATGTATCTGGCCATGGCCCGCGTGGCGCACCGGGAGGGTTATCCCGAGATTGGCCTGTACTGGGAGAAAGCCGCCTATGAGGAGGCCGAGCACGCCGCCAAGTTCGCCGAGCTCCTGGGCGAGGTCGTCACCGACTCCACCAAGAAAAACCTGGAGATGCGGGTTGAGGCCGAAAACGGCGCCACCGCCGGCAAAATGGCCATTGCCAAGAAGGCCAAGGAGCTGGGTCTGGACGCTATCCACGACACCGTCCACGAGATGGCCCGTGACGAGGCCCGTCACGGCAAGGCGTTCAAGGGCCTGCTGGAGCGGTACTTCAAATAAGATTTCGTAAAACTGGCGGCCTGGTCCCTTTGAAGGCGGTTTCGAAGCCGCTGAGGGCAGGGCATAGAACAGCCGGTTGAAATGTTTTGAGGAAGAGGTACGGTTTATGGATAAGTACGTATGCCCCTGCGGGTACGTCTATGACCCCGCCGTGGGTGATCCTGACAACGGCGTGGCCCCCGGCACTCCCTGGGAACAGGTTCCCGAGAGCTGGGTTTGCCCCGTCTGTGAGATGGGTAAGGACGTATTCGAGAAAGAATAAAAAAAGAGGGCGGAGCTGAGAAGCTTCGCCCTTTTTTTCATGAAAACCTTCAGTTTCACCGGATGTCAACTGGCAGTGTTTCAGGGCCTTTTGAAGTTCAAAAACCCCTGCTAAGGCTGGTTGAATATGCCTCCTCAAGGGTCTGAACCAACGTGCCGTTCCGCAAAATTTTTTATATAGTCGACGCGCTTGAGAATCGGTAAAAAGGAGGCGAGGGAAAATGTGGTGTGGCAAGGCAGAGGACGCAGGCGGGCTGACGCCAGCCAAGGACGACAACGCAGTCCACGCCCCATTTTAGCCGCCGAACTTTACCGATTTTCGAGTGTGTCGACTATATTATTCCACTTCTCCACAGGGCCGGTAAACGGAGGTCAATACCCGCTCCACCACCGGCGCGTCGGGCTTTTCCACCCGAAGCAGAATCTGTTCCCCGGCGATTTTTCCCAGTTCCTCCACCGGCTGGACAATGCGATCCACCTGATCGTAATAAAACTCGTAAGCGCTGGTGTCGTAATCCACAAAGCTCACAAGTTCCAGATCCTGCCGGGGCTGAATGCCCTTTCTCCGGAGGTAGGCGATGGTGACGGAGGCCATGAGGCCCTGGCACACCACAATGGCGTCGCATCCTTGTTCTAGGAGCTGATCTAAACAGGGCGGAGCGCTGTTTTCCATGGAGTCGCCGTAGCGAATCAAATTTTCATCCTGAGATAATCCGCAATCCGCCATAGCGGCCCGATAGGCGGCAATTCGCTCCCGGGTGGTGGAGAGCCGGGGCAATCCGCCGATAATGCCGATCCGGCGCTTTCCCCGGGACGCCAGACGGCAGATGCTGCGGTAAATGGGCTGAAAACTGGAGACGGAGACAGAGGAATACTTCTGGGTGTCGAAGGTCCGGTCCACCAGCACTACCGGAAATCCGGCGGGAATCAGGCTGTCCAGGCGGCCAAAGTCGTCCATGGTGCTGGCTACCAGAAGTCCGTCCACCAGGCCTGCGGTCAGGAGGCGGAGACTTGTCTCCTCCCGGTCCATGTTCTCCTTGGTGTTGGCCAGAAGGAGGTGATAGCCCTGGGTGGAGAGGTAATTTTCCGCGGACTCAATGATCGTGCCGAAAAATTTATTGGAGATGTCGGGGACAATAAAGCCCACTGTTTTCTTCTTTCCGGTGCGAAAACTCCGGGCGGAGGCGTCGGGGGTATAACCCAGCTGGCGGATAGCCTGATAGACTTTTTCCTTGGTGTTGCCGGAGACATAGCGGGTATTGTTGATGGTGTGTGAGACAGTGGCGGTGGAGACGCCCGCCAACCGGGCCACATCGCTGATGGTGACTTTCATTGATCGAATCCTTTACGTAACAAAAATCGCGTTTGCGCAAACATTTATTTTGTAAGTATAGGATAGATTTTGACTTTCGTCAAGCGTTTTTGACGCTTTTTGACAGGGAAATTTTCCCTTGTCATTGGCTGCTTTCTGTGCTATACTCATGTGCGGCAGGTGCCATCACCCTGCCGGCCCTTAAGGCAGACTAAAAAAATGGAGGAATTTTATCATGTCCAAAACCCGTTTCACCACCCGCCGGCTGGCTCTGGCCGGTCTCATCGCCGCCCTCTACACCGTGGCCACGCTTATCTTGCCCATTCCGCAGTATTTGGGCGTCCAGTTCCGGGTGGCGGAGGCCATGACCCTGTTGCCCTTCCTGTTTCCAGAGGCGATTCCCGGTCTGGTGGTAGGCTGCTTCCTGGCAAATCTCTTGGGCTCCCCCATCATGCTGGACTGGATCTTTGGGACCCTGGCCACGCTTTTGGCGGCCCTTTGGACCCGGCGGATGCCGAATCTCTATTTGGCGGCCCTGCCGCCTGTTGTGTGTAACGCCGTCATCGTGGGAGCGGAAATCGCCTGGTTTACGGTTCAGGAGGGAGGGGCCTTCTGGCCCGCATACGGTCTCAGCGCTTTGACCGTGGGTCTGGGAGAGGCGGCCGTGTGCTATATCCTGGGCGTGTCCCTGGCAAAATGTCTGGGGAGAACTATGAAGGTTCCAGGACAGGTGGAGCCCCAATGAAGAAAAACCCAAGGGACCGCGAAGCGGTCCCTTTGTCTATGCCCAGTCAAAATGATCCCTTCCCGCTCCCACTTCGAAGTGGTACTTCCCAATGCCGAGGTCCACACCGGAAAAGACGCCGTTGTCACAGGTCATGGAAACCCTCCGTCCCTGTCCCCGTATGGTGAAGGCCTGCTTATTCAGCGCCGTGGGAGCCAGAAGGACGGCTTCCACTCCCTTTGTGAACCACTCCGGAGATTCCCCCTGATAGAAAGCCACTTCCTCCGGCCGCTTGGACTTGTGAGGGACGCCCTGAGTGGCGCCGTAACCCAGGGCGATGAGCCCCAGAATAGTTTCCGCCTCCGGAGGGGCGTTTTTTTGAAGTCCCTTCCGGTGGAAGGTTTCCCCTACCCACCAGGAATTCAGTCCCAGAGTTTGTGCCAGGAGCATCACGTCCGCTCCGTAATATCCCAGGTCCTCGTCCAATCCCGGCCGGTTTGGTCCCGCCAGAATGACATAATTTCGCACGCCCTTTGCGAGAAATAACTTGAGAAGGGGACCGAAGGCCTCCCCGTTTTCCGTGACCAGACACAAGGCAAGGTTCCGTTCCCGGTTGTGTTGTTCCATCCGCTTTAAAAGCAGTTCCCGGATCTCACCGGAAATGGAACGGTCCCTGTAACGGCGAACGGTATGGCGGGTTTTTATGGCCTCTTGGGTCGTCATAAGCGTGCCTCCAAGTTTAAGAACCTGTATTCACAACCGTTGCACGCCGTCTGGGCGGTCTTTTTCCCGCCATACTGCGTTGATTTCCCTTGCCATACGTATGAATACAGGTTCTAAGATAAACCCATTTTACCAGAATCTCCCGGGGCATGGTGAATTTTTTAAAAATTTTAAAAACCCCTGAGACAAAGCCCCTTCCCCTCTCGTACAGGAAGTAGGAGCGCTCCCAACCAAGCAGTAAATGAGGATGAGATATGGACAAGGCCACTTTCACCGCCGCTGTCCGGCACTATCAGAATACGGTCTATCGGGCGGCCCTTCACGCCCTGGGAAACACCCAGGAGGCCGATGACGCCGTGCAGGAGGTCTTCTTGCGGCTGTTTCGCTGTGAGAAAACCTTTGACGGAGAGGAGCACCTGCGGCGCTGGTTGCTGCGGGTGACGGTGAACTATTGCCGGGATGTTCTGAAAAGCCCCTGGCGCAGGCGGCGGGTGTCCATGGCGGAGCTGCCGGAAACGCCGGTGTTTGACCGCCCGGAACAGCAAACGCTGTATCGGGAGGTCATGGCCTTGCCGGAGAGGGACCGGACGGTTTTGAACCTCTTCTACTACGAGGAGTTTAGCGTCCGGGAGATCGGGGAATTGCTGGGTCTTGAAACCTCCACGGTAACCACCCGGCTGGCCCGGGCCCGGCGGCGGCTGAAAGAACGATTGGGGGAGGACTGGCAGGATGAGTAACCGGGAATTTTACCAGGAAACCTTCTCCCAGGTTCAGGGGACGGCGAAAATTCGATGGGAGGACTATGAGATGAGAAGGCGCGGAAAGAGCCTGAGGTGGTTTATAACGCTGGCGGCATCCGTCGCCCTGCTGGCGGCCCTGTCTGCCCTGGCGGTGGCGGCCAACTTCTTCGGCCTCCGGGATGTGCTGCTTCCGGAGCAGGGACGGGTACACGTGACGGACGAACAGGGCGTGGTGGTTCCCGGGGAATTCGCGTATACAGATTTTGTCAGCCTCTCCGGCTGGATGGACACGCCGGAGAGCAGGGCGCTGTCGGAATGGCGGGCGTTTGCGGACAGCTATGACCAGGACGGGGCCATAGTCCGCAAGATTGGCAACAGTCCCACGGGCTTTGAGGAGGACTACGGCCTCTACCTGGTCTACACCCAGGAGATGGCGGATAAGCTGGAAGAGGTGGTTGACAAGTACAATTTGAAGCTCCACAGCTGGATGGAGGACATTCTCCCGGAGACCTGGCCCATCGCGGCGGGGGACTTCTTCGGGGAGAACGTCACACCCTACACCGGCTATATCTACGAAAACGGCACCTTCCGCTTCGACGGCGACGCGGAGCTGGGGGCCGGGGAGTTAAAAGGCTATGGGACCATTGAGTACCAGTTCAGCCGCTCCGTCAAGGGGACCTTTGACGACGTGACGCTGAACATCGGGGACATTGGCGACTTTGAGGAGTGGGGCCACATCGCGGCGGACGGAACCCCCGTGACTCTGGGTCTGGGGGACCGGAACCGCTCCTTGATTCTGGCGGACCTGGGGGACAGCTTTGTGCTGGTGAACGTACTGACGGGACGGCAGGGGGACGACACTTTCTCCTCCGGCCCCATTGGCCGGGAGGAGCTGGAGGCCCTGGCGGACAGCTTCTTCTATTCCGCCTTGACGCCGGTGAGGGAGCCGGACCGGGAAGCCCTCCTGAACGCCAACGCCCGGTATATGGAGACTCTGGAAAACCAGCCCGCAGGAACACTGCCCTCGGAGTCCGAGGACCCGCTGTATACCCGGACGGGGATCCGAAGCGACGTGGCTCGGGACTTTGTTCTCCTGCTGGCGGAGCGCATGGAGGATGGACGGCGGGAGGAAATCGCGGACCTTCTGGTTTACCCCGCCCAGGTGGAGACCGCCGGGGGGAGTTATACGGTGCACTCGCCGGAGGAATTTTTGCGGTACTATGACGGGACCGTGGGGCAAAGCGCCCTGTCCCTGGCGGCGGACATGGCCTGGGAGCCTGCTCCCTCGGAGGTGTTCAGCGACGGCAGCGGGCTGGCCTCGGCGGCCAACGGCGCAGTGTGGTTCGGACTGGTGGAGGACGGCGTAATTCGAATTTTCACCCTCCAAACAGATCAGTGGAGCATCCGGGCGGGAAGCGGAACCATCACCCAGGACGGCGGGGGGGATCTGTACGAAGCCCTCTCCCTGGACGAGGGGCGGGAATTTCTTTTGAATCTGGCGGACCTCATCGACCAGGGGGAGCGGGAGGAAATCGCGGGCCTTCTGACCTACCCCGCCCAGGTGAAGGCCCCCGGCGGCGAGTGGATGGCAAATACGCCGGAGGAATTCCTGGAGTGTTACGACGAGACCTTTGGAACCGGCGGAAGCACGCTTTCGGCGGACCTCCGGGCAGACCCGGAGCCGGTTTTGGACAGCGGCGGCGGTCTGGCCTCGGCCCTCAGTGAGTCCATGTGGTTTGGACGGATGGAGGGAAGGCTTCAAATTTTCTCCCTCCGGTCGGATGTGTGGCTCTGGAGCATCCGTTATCTGGGCGAGGGACCTTGAGGGCAAGGAGGACCGGGAACAAACGTTCCCGGTCCTCTTTTACAGCGCCTCCATGAGCTTGGTCAGCTCCTCATAAAACCGGCCCACATGAAGACCGTCCACAAAGCGGTGGTTCAGCTCCAGGGAGATGTGGAGCACCTTCCGCTCCCCCTCCTGGGCGTACTTCCCCCAGGCAATCCGGGGTACGGCGTCGTCCGGGTCGAAGTTTCGCTCGTTGGTCAGGGCCGTCAGTTCCACCCAGGGAAGGCAGGTGAAGTAAATCAAATCCAGACTGTCCTCCTGGTCCAGGAAGGTGGTCTGAGCCGCGCTCTTCGCCTTGGCGGCGGCGCAAAAGTCCTGTACGCTTCCCTCACAGGGCAGGGTGACGATGTGGAACTGATTTGAACCGGGTTTCAGGTCCGTGAAACTGGGGACCCGGCGGTCAAAGAGAATCAGGTCCTCTCCTTGGATGGCGTACCGGAAAGGCTCCACCTGATTGATGGCCTGGGTGCAAAGGTAGACCAGGGAATAATAGAAGGAGATCCGGTTTTCTTTGGCGTACTGATAAAGCCGCGTCACGTCCTGCTTGAAGGTGACGGAGAAAAAGGGCTGGGACATCTGGGAGAAAAACTCAAATGCCTCTCGCCGGGGCCACGAGGCCCGGTCAACAATCTGGGTCATGGAAGGCCCTCCTTTCTGATGAAACAAGTATAACAGAAGGGGGAAAATTTGCAAGACCCCCGGGTTTTGTTCCCGAAAAAGAATTGAATCGCCGGTGGGCTTGTGTTATACTCTCCTGTGACATTGACGGACAGGAGGTCTGCACCGTGAAAACCCGGTTTTTAATACCGATGCTGCTGGCAATAGCCCTGGCCCTCGCCGCCTGCGGGGCGGAAACGATTCCCGAGAACCCACCGGAGACGGACCCGCCGGAAACCGCCCGGCCGGAGGAAACCCCGCCGGAGACGGACCCGGCGGAGACTGATTCGCCGGAGGCGCTTCCCCCGCTGGAGGGAACGCCCCTGACGGCGGAGGAGCTGGCCCAGGCAAACAAGGCGCTGAACCACAACGATCCCTACGATGCCCAAGCTCAGAGGCTCAACTGTTTTTTCACCAGTGAATACAACGATGTAACGAAGCTGAATCTAGCGGAGTTCCTCCGCTACTTCCCCGGTGAAGGCGGCTTTGTAGAGGATGGGGATTTGAAGGAGTTCCGGGCCCTGGCGGCGCTCCCGGACTTTCCCTGGGACGAGGAGGATTTGGAGCTGTGGGGGAATGTCCCCAGCGGCGCGCCGGTGCCCATCCACCGCATCCCCCGGGCTGCGGTAGACAACACCCTGGAGACTTACGCCGGAATTACCACGGCGGATTTGACGGACACGGAGGGCGTGTTGTACCTCCCGGGCTACGACGCGTTCTATAATTTTACCAGCGACTTCGGCCCCGGTTCCTTTCAGGCAACAAAGGGCGCTCGGGACGGCGATACCCTCCTCCTGTGGGCCGAACCCGCCCCCTACGCGGAGGATCAATCGGTCCGGGAAGCAGCCTTCCGGAAGGAAGGGGAACGTTGGCTGATTCAGTCCTTCACCTCTTACCCCGTTAAAAACGGCTGACCCCCATGAAAAACGAACCGAAAGGCGGACAGGCCATGAATCTCTGCGACCGGGAAGCCCTCCGCGCCCTGTTGGGGCGGCACGGCTTCCATTTCTCCAAGTCCATGGGACAAAACTTCCTCATCGACCCCGCCGTCCCGGCGGAGATCGCCGCCGCCTCTCAGGCGGACCGAAGCTGCGGCGTGCTGGAAATTGGCCCCGGCGTGGGGTGCCTCACGGCGGAGCTGGCGGAGCGGGCCGGGAGGGTGGTTTCCATCGAGCTGGACAAAAAGCTCCTCCCTGTGCTGGCGGAGACCCTGGAGCCCTTTGAAAACGTGGAAATCGTCCCCGGGGACGCGCTGAAGCTGGATCTCCAGGCCCTGGCGGCGGAGAAGTTCCCCGGCCTCCGGCCCCTGGTCTGCGCCAACCTCCCCTATAACATCACCACTCCGGTGCTGACGAAGCTGGTGGAGGCCACCTGCTTTGCCAGCGTCACCGTCCTCCTTCAAAAGGAGGTGGCCCAGCGGCTGGCGGCCCGGCAGGGCTCTTCCGGCGGCGGGTCCTTTACCCTCTGGCTTCAGTACCATATGGAGACGGAGGTCCTCTTTGACGTTCCGGCGGAGAAGTTCTTCCCCGCCCCCAAGGTGGACTCCGCCGTCCTCCGCTGCGTCCGGCGGGAGCGTCCCGCCGTGGAGGTGGAGGACGAGGCCTTTTTCTTCCGCTGTGTCCGGGGGGCCTTTCTGCTCCGGCGGAAAACCCTGGTGAACAGTCTCTCCGCCGCCCTGCCGGAATGGGGGAAAGAGCGGATACAATCGGCCATGGAAGGTTGCGGCCTGTCCCCCACCGTCCGGGGGGAGAAACTGACCCTGGAGGACTTCGCCCGATTGGCGGCGGCCCTGCGAAACTGATGGAACGGAGCGTTTAAGCTATGCAAGAAAACAACAGGATTGAGATTGTGGAAAAGTCCGTGAAAACGGGTATTACATTCGGAAGCGCCCTGGCAATGGTGATCAGTTATACCAACTGGCATTCTGTGGGCTGGGCCATTGTTCACGGTCTGATGAGCTGGCTGTACGTCGTTTATTACATCCTGAAGTATTGACCGGCGGCGGGATTTGAAAAAGGAGCGTACTATGGAAAACTACTTTCAGCCCAGCCTCCCCCGGGGGAGCATTCTGGAGATCAGCTCCATCGGTCTGGCCCACATGGGGGACGCGGTGTTTGAGCTTTTGGTCCGCTCCTGGCTCTGTGCCCACGGCGGGGCCACGGGCCGGGGGATGCACCGGGCCGCTGTGGCTCTGGTCTGCGCCGAGTCTCAGGCGGAGAAGGCGGAAAAAATCCTCCCTCTTTTGACGGAGGAGGAGCGCTCCGTCTTCCGCCGGGGGCGAAACGCCCAGGTCCACACCGTCCCCCACCACGCCAGCCGCGCCCAGTACGGCGAGGCCACGGCCCTGGAGGCCCTTTTGGGCTGGCTCTACCTCCAGGGGAAGCTGGAGCGGATCAACGAACTGTTTTACAAGATGATGGAGGAGGAAGAACCCCATGTCCATTGACGCCATTTGCCTCACGGCCCTGGTGGCGGAGCTGCGGCCCCAGCTTGTGGGCCTGCGCGTTGACAAGGTGCAGCAGCCCGCCCGGGATCAGGTGGTCCTTCTCTTTCGGGGGAAGCGGCTTCTTTTAAACGCCGGGGCGGGGGCCCCCCGCCTCCAGCTGACGGAGATCCTCCGGGACAACCCGGCGGAGCCCCCCATGTTTTGTATGCTGCTGCGAAAGCACCTCTCCGGGGCCCGGGTGGCGGAAATCAGACAGCCCCCCCTGGAGCGGCTGGTATACATGGAACTGGACGCCTCCGACGAGTTGGGCCGCTCCGGAAAACGGACCCTGGTGCTGGAGGCCATGGGCCGGCGGTCCAACCTGATTCTTCTGGATGAGGAGGGCCGGGTCATCGACAGCCTCCGGCGGGTGGACGCGGATATGTCCGCCGCCCGGCAGGTTCTCCCCGGCCTTTTCTACCAGCCCCCCGCCTCCACAGGCCGCCTGCCCTTTCTGGAGGAGACGGAGGAGGGCTTTTCCGCCCGGTTCGCCGCCGCCCCGGCGGAGAAGAAGCTGGACGCCTTCTTGCTGGACAACTACTTTGGCCTCTCCCCCCTCATGGCCCGTGAAATCGGCTTTCGGGCCGCGGGAGACGTGGACACGCGGATGTTCCAGCTAAAAGGGCCCGCCGCCCTCTGGCAGGCTCTGGCGGCGTTCCAGGTCCAGGTCCGGGAGGGCCGGTTCACCCCCGTCTGCCTCTTGCGGGAGGGCAAGCCCCTGGACTTTGCCTGCGTTTCCGTCGGACAGTACGGCGGCGCGGTGGAAACCCTCCGGTATGAGAGCTTCTCCGCCCTGCTGGACGCCTTTTACGACGCCCGGGAACGGCAGGAGCGGACCCGCCAACGGGGAGCGGACCTTCTCCGGGCGGCCTCCACGGCCAGGGACCGCCTCCGGCGAAAGCTGGCCCTTCAGGAGAAGGAGTACGCCGCCACGCAGGAGCGGGACAAGCTCCGGATTCAGGGGGATCTGATCACCGCCAACCTCTACCGGATGGAACGGGGCCAGTCGAAACTGGAGTGCGAGAACTACTATGAGGAGAACGCCCTGGCCACGGTGCCGCTGGACCCCCTGCTGACCCCCCAGCAAAATGCAGCCAAATACTATAAGCGCTACGCCAAGGCCAAGACGGCGGAGCGGTATCTCCGTGAGCAGATGGACCTGGCGAAACGGGACCTGGAGTATCTGGAGAGCGTCCTGGCGGAGATTCAGCAGGCGGAGACGGAGCAGGACTTTTTGGACATTCGCTCCGAGCTTCGGGAAGGGGGCTTTCTCAAAAAGCAGGGCAAGAAGGAGAAGTCCCGCCCCGCCGCCCCCTGGGAGTTCCGCACGGCGGGGGGCCTCCGGGTGTTGGTGGGCCGGAACAACCGGCAAAACGACAAGCTGACCTTGAAGGACGCGGACCGCCGGGACCTGTGGTTTCACACCCAGAAGATTCACGGCTCTCACGTCATTCTCCGCTGCGCCGGACAGGCCCCCTCCATGGAGGACGTGGCCCAGGCGGCCATGCTTGCGGCCTGGTTCTCCCAGGCCAGGGAGAGCGGAAATGTGCCGGTGGATTACACGGAGGTTCGAAACGTGAAAAAGCCCGCCGGAGGCCGTCCGGGCATGGTGATCTACACCACCTGCCGCACCGTCAACGTCACCCCGGAGGCGGCGGTGGTGAAGGCGCTGCGGGTAAAATAAGAGGGGCGATAGGTAGCCTCCGTATTAAAAGGGGCGGACATCAGCTGTCCGCCCCTGAGTTCCCTATGGAAATACGCGCCGTCCGGCTTCAAAATCCTCTTGCAATTTCCGTCGGAACAGAGTACAATAGAACTTGAAAACATAAGGCGGCAGGCCGCCAGGTGTCAGCAGCACCCGACGGCCCTGTACGAGTGCACGGACACTCAGCACAGCAGTTTTGACTGCACCACAAGCCCATTATACCTTCTTCCACCTGCTTTTGCAAGGGTGTTTTGGTTGTGCGTTCGCGATTTAAGCGGTGTTGGGTCGACGGCTCAGCGCCGCTCTGTGTTTTCGGCGGGCGTCCGACGGGCGGGGGAGAAGCAAACTCCATGTTCGCTCCAACAGGTCATCGCCCCCGTCCGGGCGGTCCGTTCGCCGGAAAAAAAGAAAAAAGAGAGGCCCGGGATTTCCGCCCCGGGTCTCTCTTTTCTTCTCAGTTTAGTGCCGCTCGCCGCCCCGGTTATAGGCCACCACCACCCGGCGGTTGGGGTCCATGCCGGTGGAGTAGGTGGTCACACCCTCGAAGTCCTGCAAAGCGGTGTGAATCACGTGCCGCTCATAGGCGTTCATAGGCTCCAGGGTGACGCTGCGGCGGAAACGGATCACTTTTCCCGCCACCTTCCGGGCCAGGTGCTGAAGGCTTTGTTCCCGTTTGGCCCGGTAATTCTCCGCGTCCAGATGGACCCGGACCCGGGGACCGCCGTCCCGGTTCACGGCGTAGCTGGTCAGCTGCTGGATAGCGTCCAGGGTCTCGCCCCGGCGGCCGATGAGGGCCCCCAGGCCCTGCCCCTCCAGAATGACCTTGTACCGGCCCTTTTCCGGGAGATAGACCTTGATCTCAGCGGCGCTGCCCATGTGCTCCAGCAGCCCGGAGAGGAAACCTTTGATGGCCGCGGCTTTCTCGTCGTCCACTTCCTCTCCCATGGGGGCGGGCTGGAAGGAGGCGGGCTCTTCCCTCTCCTCCCGGCGGGGCTCCGGTTCTTCCCGGCGGGGTTCCCGCTCTTTTTTCTGCTCCTTCCGCCGTTCTTTGTGCTCGGGCCGCTCCCGTTTCTCCGGGGCGGCGGGACGGACGGGCTTTTCCGGAACGGGGGGCTGGGGGGCTGGGGAAAGGATCTCCTCCTCTTCCTCCGGCCCGTAGTACACGCGAATTTTCGCGGGGCAGGCTCCAAGGCCCAGGAAACCGGACTTGGCCCGTTCCAGAACCTCCACGGACACATCGTCCCGGTCCAGACCCAGCTGGCTCAGGGCCTTGGAGATGGCCTCGTCCTCGTTCTTCCCCGTTACATCAATATAGTCTCTCATAACGGCTTCCACCTTTACGTTTCGTCATAGCGGTCCGGCTTATAGGCCCGGCCCCTGGCATAGGGCCGCTCCCCCACCCGGCCGGCCTCCGTGGTGGCGGAACCGGCCTTGGCGGCTTTGGCGGCCTTGGCCTCCCGGGCGGCCTTTTGCTTTTCCTTCAGAGTCTGCTTTTGCGCGGCCTGTTGGCGCTGTTGCTCCTGGAGAACCTTGGCCTCTTCCATTTTTTTCTTCCGCTCGGCCTGACGGGCCTCATACCGGGCGTTCTCCTCCTCCTCCAACTTCTTGTTGAAGAACTTGCCCATGAAGTATTCCTGCACGGCCAGGAAGGCGCTTTGCGCAATCCAGTAGATGCCAAGAGCCGCAGGCATGGTGAAGGCGATATAGACGGAGAACAGGGGCATGAAGGCCAACATACGGTTGGCGCTGGCGGCGGAGGGGTCGGTTTGAGGCTGGTGCTTCATGGTGATCTTGGTGGTGATCCACTGGCTGGCGCCGGCCAGAATGGGAATGAGGATCAAACCGATGGCGGCCCAGGTGAGGCTGAAATGGGTCACCATGCTCCAGGGGTTGGCCGCCATGTCCAGACCGAAGGAGGTGTAGTTCATGTTGATCCATCCGTCCACATTGCTGCCAAGCTCCGGCATCTGGGAGGCGATGGTCTTGACCAGGTTGATCTGCCCATAGGGCAGCAGCTGGGTGAATCCGTCTTTGACAACGGCTGCGCCGTCTTTCATCTGGACGATGCTGGTGACGTCCAGTCCGGCTGCGGTGACGGCGTCCACCATCTGCTGCACCACATCCTGGCTCAGCATCATGAAATGGGTGATGGGCTGGCGGATGATGGAGTACAGGGCCAGCAAAATGGGGAAGGGCAAAAGACTCCACAAACACCCGGACATGGGGTTCACGCCCTCTTCGGCGTAGAGCTTTTGCATCTCCTCGGTCTGCTTGGCCTGGTTGTTGGCGTATTTCTTCTGGATTTCCTGAAGCCGTCCGGACATACGGCTCATGCGCATCATGCTCTTTTTGGACTTCATCTGGAAGGGGAACATAATCAGCTTGGAGACCAGAGTGAAGAGGATGATGGCCATGGCATAGGAGTTGGTCAGGTTGTAAAACAGCCGCACCAGCCATGCAAAGGGGATACAGATCAGGTATCCGATGGTTGAAAACATAATTTGTTCCTCTCAAAGTAAAGTGGCGCTGCCCAAACGCCGCCGGTTCGCTCCCGGGCGCGTTCGGGAAAAGGGGCCGGGAAACCCGGGGCTTTTGCTTTTTGCCGGGGCGGAACCGTAGGCGCCATGTTCCTGACGCGCCGTTCAGGAAAATACCCGGGTCGCCCTCCGCGCCCAAAGGGGTGCGGTATTTGCAAGCGGTAAAAGCGGCGGCCCAGGGAGGCGGATTGCAAAACTGGCGGCTCCGCCGCCTTTTGGACGCGGAGCCCCTCGAAGGAAAGAGATCCCCTCTTAAATTTTACGGCACGGGATCGTAACCGCCTTTGTGAAAGGGGTTGCACCGGAGGATTCTCTTGAACGCGAGCCAGCTTCCCTTTACCGCCCCGTACTTCTCCAAAGCCTCCAGCGCGTACTGGGAGCAGGTGGGAATGTAGTTGCAGCACCGGGGGCGGCAGGGGGAGATGTTTTTCTGATAGAACCGCACCAAAAAGACGAGAAGGCGCTTCACGGCTTGTCCTCCAAAAGGCCCAGCTTCCGGCTCAGGCGAAAGAAGCTGTCGTTAAGCTCCTTCCAAGAGGCGGTCAGCGTCCGCCCCCGGGCCACCAGAATCAGGTCCCACCCCTGCCGGAGGCGGGGGGAGCCCAGCCGGTAGACCTCCCGCAGGCGGCGGCGGGCCCGGTTCCGTTTCACGGCGTTTCCCAGTTTCACGGACACGGTGATCCCCAGGCGGTTGTGACCCAGGCGGTTTTTCCGGCAGTAGAGCACCATGCTCCCTGTCACCGCCGAGGCCCCCTTTTGGTACAACCGGCGAAACTCGTGATTTTTTTTCAACGTCACTGCGGGTTTCATATCCCATCCCCCCGGGCCGGAAAACCAGTACAAGGGACGGAGGAATCCAAACAATTCCAGCCGCCCCTGTCAGGACTCGTGTTCAAGTGTCTCCTGCCGCTCAATAGGAGAGGCGGGCGCGGCCCTTGGCGCGGCGGCGGGCCAGGACCTTGCGGCCGTTGGCGGTGGCCATGCGCTTGCGGAAGCCATGAACCTTCTGGCCGTGGAGCTTCTTGGGCTGATAGGTACGTTTCGTTGCCATGCTTAAGACACCTCCTGTCCGTATTCCGTCCGCTCCGCCGGAAAACCGGGGGCGGCGCTTTCCCAACACCGCCCCGGCGAAGGAGGCGGCGCGGCAGACGATCTTCAAGCGTCACGGAGGACGCATGGGATAGTATACCATACGGGCGCGAAAGGTGTCAACAAAAAATTATGTTGATTTGCGGCCCCACTTGCCTTAAAATAGGCTTCAACATAAGAAAAGAGAGCGGAGGAGTTATGAACGAGTTTCATCAACGTTACATCGCCGCCCGGCGGGCGGTCATCGCCGGGGATCTCCGGCGGCTCAACCCCATGCAGCGCATAGCCGCCATGACCACCGAGGGGCCCCTTCTCCTTCTGGCCGGGGCGGGCAGCGGAAAGACTACCGTCCTTATTCAGCGGGTCTATAACCTTTTGACCTATGGCCGGGGGAGCGATTGCAGCACGGTCCCGGAGACCGCCACGGAGGAGGATCTTGCCTTTCTGGAGACCTTTCCCCCCCAGCCCTCTCCCCCGGAGGTGGACCGGGCCCGGAGGCTTTGCGCCGTGGACGTCCCCCGGCCCTGGGAGATTCTGGCCATCACCTTTACCAACAAGGCCGCCGGAGAGCTGAAAGACCGCCTGGAGACCCGCCTGGGCCCCATGGCGAAGGACGTCTGGGCCTCCACGTTCCACTCCGCCTGCGTCCGGATTCTCCGGCGGGACATTGACCGCCTGGGCTTTCAAAAGGATTTCACCATCTACGACACCGACGACTCCCGCCGGGTGGTGAAGGACGTTTTGAAAGAGCTGAATCTGGACGACAAGACCTTCCCCCCCAAGACCGTTCTCTCCGTCATCAGCGCCGCCAAGGACCAGTACCTGGGCCCGGAGGACTTCGCCAAAAAGTACAACGCGGAAACCGACTGGAGAATGAGCCGCATCGCCAAAATCTACGCCGCCTACCAGAAAAAGCTGGCCTCCGCCAACGCCCTGGACTTTGACGACATCATTTTCCACACCGTCACCTTGCTGCAACAGGAGCGGCCGGTGCTGGAGTACTACCAGGAGAAGTTCCGCTATGTTCTGGTGGACGAGTACCAGGACACAAACCACCTCCAGTACCTCCTGACGGGGCTTTTGGCGGGGGGACGCCGGAACCTTTGCGTGGTGGGCGACGACGACCAGTCTATTTACCGCTTCCGGGGGGCCAACATCGAAAATATTTTGAACTTTGAGCAGCACTATAAGGACGCCCGGGTCATCCGCCTGGAACAGAACTACCGATCCACCCAAAATATTCTGGACGCGGCGAATGCCGTCATTGAAAACAACCGGGGCCGGAAGGGAAAGACCCTCTGGACGGAAAACGGCGGCGGCGAAAAAGTCGGGGTTCGCACCGTGCTGAACGAAAGCGACGAGGCCGCCTTTGTGGTGGGAGACATCCTCTCGGCGGTGGGCAAAGGGGCCCATTTCCGGGACGCCGCCGTGCTCTACCGGATGAACGCCCAGTCCAACGCCCTGGAGTACGCCATGAAGCGCAGCGGCGTACCGTACAAGGTGGTGGGAGGCATGAAGTTCTTCGACCGGGCGGAGGTGAAGGATATGCTGGCCTACCTCTGCGTGCTGAATAACCCCCTGGACGATCTCCGGCTCCGGCGAATTGTCAACAACCCCGCCCGGGGCATCGGCGGAACCACCATGGACAAGGTGGCGCTTCTGGCGGAGCAACAGGGGGCCTCTCTCTATGAGATCATCCGCAACGCCGACCTGTTTTCGGAGCTGAAAACCGCCTCCGCCAAACTTTTGAAATTCGCGGACCTCATCGACGGTCTCCGAAAGGCGGGAGGGACACTGGCCCTGCCGGAGTTCTACGACGCGGTGTGCGATCAGACGGGCTACACCCAGGCTCTGAAGGACAAAAACGACATGGAGAGCAGGGGCCGTCTGGAAAACGTCCAGGAGCTCAAGTCCAACATCCTGGGCTTTCTGGACCGCCAGCCGGAGGACGCCACTCTCTCCGGCTTTCTCAACGAGATTGCCCTGTACACGGATTTGGACGCCCTGGAAAAGAGCGACGACTGTGTGACCATGATGACCATTCACGCGGCCAAGGGCCTGGAATTCCCCCTGGTCTATGTGGTGGGTCTGGAGGAGGGGGTGTTCCCCGGCAGCTCCGCCCAGTATGAGGCGGAGGAGCTGGAGGAGGAGCGGCGGCTGTGCTATGTGGCCATGACCCGGGCCAAGGAGCGGCTGACGCTGACCCACGCCCGGCAGCGAATGCTCTACGGCAAAACCGCCAGCAACCGCCTCTCCCGCTTCCTGGAGGAGATTCCGGAGGAGAATCTGAACTGGGAGGGAAAAGAGCTCCAGGCCGGCGGCGGCTTTGGGGCCTATGGAGGGTCGTCCTATGGGGGCGGGTCTTACGGAGGGGGCTCCTTTGGAGGGAGCGGGTTCCAGCGCTCCGCCCCGTCCTCTCCCCGTCCTGCCAGACCCTCCTATCAGGAGGCACGGCGCACCGCCGTCAGCCAGACGGCGGCTCCCTCCATCGCCCTGAGCAAGGGGGACCGGATTTCCCACGGCGTCTTTGGAGAGGGGACGGTGCTCTCCGTCCAGCCTATGGGCGGCGACGCCCTGGTGCAGGTGGACTTTGAGAGCGGAGGGCAGAAGAAGCTGATGCTGAAAGCGGCGGCGAAGCACTTGAAGAAACTGGATACATAATACATAAGGGAACGCGCCGGAGGGAACCCCTCCGGCGCTCGGCTTGTCAAAAAAGTGCCGTTTAAAATGGAGCGGAAAGGAAAAGAGCTACGAGAGAAACCCATCAGGGGTTTCTCTCGTTTTCAATCAAAAGTGTTTCAGACCTTTTAAAAGGTCTGAAACACTTGCTCAGGCTGTCGAAAAAATTTTTCGCCGGCCTGAGCGCCGGAGGGAACCCCTCCGGCGCTCCTATCTTTTAACAGCGGCACCCGCGGCAGGGGATGCGTTTAATGCAATCCGCGCTGATCTGGGGCGGGAGGCTCATGGTCATGGCGCCGCTATACTGGATGCAGACGCACTCCCCCGGATAAAAGCAGCAGGCTTCGTCGGTATGGACCAGCACCTCCTGGCAGCCGCACAGGTCGCACACCAGCAGGTCACAGCAGTTCACCCGCAAAATCCGGGCGTTCATGGTGACGGGTTCCCGGCGCTCTTGGGCGCACTCATTACAAACAGGTTCCATAAGAGGACCTCCTAATTACAAAGGATGTATTCCATCCTATGCGTGAAGGGGGTCAAAGGTCCCGAAAGCATTCTTGAAAACGCTCCTGGGCAAAGGCGGACACCTGGTCCCAAAGGGCCTGATAGGCCGCAAGCAGAGCCTCCGCCTCCGCTGTCAGGGCGGCGCCGCCGCCGTTCCGGCCCCCGACGGTGGAGCTTAGCAGCTTGTACCCCAGCGCCTCCTCCGCCGTGCGGACAATGCGCCAGGCCTTGGAGTAGGCCATACCCATGGAGGCCGCCGCCGCCCGGAGGGAACGGTGTTCCCGGACCCCGGCAAGCAGGGCGGCCACGCCGGGGCCGAAACGCCGGTGGCCCTCTCCGTCCAAAAGGCGGAGGGTGACGGTGAGGCGCAGGTCATGATTCGTTTTCATCGACGTACTCCTCCCGGCTGGTCAGGACCAGCTCGCCGTATTCCTGATTCCAATCCAGAATTTCCGTGTAACGAAAGACCGTGCCGTCCTCCCGGACCTCGGCGACGGGATACTCCACATGGAAGTAGTGGAAATCCTCCTCAAGGTTCAGGCCGGGGCCGCCGGGCCGGATGGGGCCGGCCTCCTCGTAGGGAAGCCAGATTTCATGGCCGGGCCGGTCGCTGTCCCCGGTGCTCTCCCAGGTTTCGACCTCCACCCGGTCCAAAAGCAGTTCTCCGGTTTCGTCGGGCCTGTAGACCTCTGTGACATACCGGGACCCGGCGGGGCCGTCCTTGTACCCGGCGGTGAGTTCCCCCGTCTCCGGGCGGACCTCCGCCCCTTGGAGGGTGAAGGCGTATTGATACTGCTCCGTCTCCGGGTCCCAAGTCCAACAGTAATAGGGAATCGTGTTGTTGGCAATCCAGCCGAAGAGGCCGAAATCCGTATTGCCGTCGAAATTCAGGTCCAGGGCCTCCATGCTCTCCTCCGGGGACCAGCACTCCGTGTAGTTATAGAATGCTTCCGTCATGCCCGCGTCCCAGTCGCCCTCGATGGCCTCCCGGCTCAGGATGGTCTGAAGGAGCTCGTCCCCGTCGTACACCCGGACCTCCCGGACGCCGGCGCTGTATTCGTCCAGCCGCTTCCCCACGGCCTCCAGCCGGAGAGTCCGCCCGTCCGCCAGAGGCGCGTCCAGGGTCAAAAGCACATGGTCTTCCGAGGGGACCTCCTCCACAGGGACTTCCTCCTCCCGGGCCGGTTCCACTGGGAGGGAGTCTTCCCGGGACGGCGGGTCCGGAGGGACCTCCGTCTTTTCCGCCGGGGCGGCGCAGGCAGAGAGGACCAGAAAGGCCAGTGTCAAAAGCAGCAAACGGCGCATAGAATTGGCATCCTTTCGGTGTAAATTTTCACAGAGCCAGTATACCAGCTTCCGGGGCGGAAAGGGGTAACAAATGGGTGACAAATTTTGATTGCGGCCCCGCGCTCCTTCCACCGGTGAAATGCCTTGGGGGCATATTTGTGAATTCTGTCCGGAGCTTTTATCCGATAGGCCCGCCCTACTTGACATCCCACCCCTCTGGCGGTATCATGTTACACAGGAAAAAATCGGCCGGACCCTATTCAAGGCGGGTTCCGCCGGTGGAATTCGTCAGGAGGGTTTTTATGGAGAAAAAAATGAAAAGAATCGGCGTCCTCACCAGCGGCGGTGACGCACCGGGCATGAACGCGGCGGTCCGGGCAGTGGTTCGGGCCTCCATTTCCAAGGGCATCAGCTGTATTGGCATCCGCCGGGGTTGGAACGGCCTGATTACCAGTGACTTTGTGCCTCTGAGCTCCTCCAGCGTCAGTCACATCATCAACAAAGGCGGCACCATGCTTTACACCGCCCGGAGCCTGGAGTTTATGGAGGAGGCGGGGCGGGCCAAGGCCCTGGCCACCTGCCGGCTTTTGGGGTTGGACGGCATTGTGGCCATTGGCGGTGACGGCACCTTCCGGGGGGCTCTGGCCATCTCCCGGCAGGCCGCCAAGGACGGCATGAGCCTCCGGGTGGTGGGCGTCCCCGCCACCATAGACAACGACATCGGCTGTTCCCACTATACCATAGGATTTGACTCCGCCTGCAATACGGCCATTGAGTGCATCGATAAACTCCGGGACACCATGCAGTCCCACGAGCGCTGCTCCGTGGTGGAGGTCATGGGCCGCCATGCGGGGTATCTGGCTTTGTACGTGGGCATCTCCGTGGGCGCTACCGCCGTGTTGATCCCCGAGCGGGAACCGGACTTTGAGCGGGACATTGTGGAGAAGATCCGCAGGGCCCGTCTGGCGGGCACCACCCATTACATGGTGGTGGTGGCCGAGGGAGCGGGCAGCGCCATTGAAATCAGCCAGCGCATCCACGACGAGCTGGGCATCGACCCCCGGGTCACCGTCCTGGGCCACATCCAGCGGGGCGGCTCCCCCACCGCCCGGGACCGGGAGACCGCCAGCCGCATGGGTTACGAGGCGGTGAAAATCCTGGCGGAGGGCGAGGGAAACCGGATCGTCGGCGTTCAGGACGGCCGTCTGGCGGACCTGGATATGGAGGAAGCCCTGGCCATGACCAAGCCCTTCCAGATGGACCGCTATCAGATTCTGGAGGCCCTGACCAACAGCTGCGGTCCGGATTTTTGAGTGAAAAAGAACCAAACCGTTGGCGCGGAGCGCCGGGTGATTTACCGGGACGAAGCGGCGGCGAGACATCATCATGGGGCCGGGACCTTGGGTTCCTGACCTGGAAAACACGTAGGAGGAATTTATGGAAAAAATCAGACTGGGCCGTACGGAGCTGATGGTGACCAAGACGGCCTTTGGCGCCTTGCCCATCCAGCGGATTCCCAAGGCCGACGCGGTGAAGCTGGTCCGCCGGGCCGTGGACGCCGGAATCAACTATTTTGACACGGCCAACTCCTACACGGACAGCGAGGAAAAACTGGGCGAGGCCCTGGAGGGCGTCCGGCAGAATGTGGTGATTTCCACCAAGAGCGGCGGCGGGGACAAAAAGACCGTCCTTGGACACATTGAAAAGAGCCTTCGCTCTTTGCGGACGGATTACATAGACCTCTTCCAGTTCCACAACCCCGCCAAGCTCCCGGACCCCCAAGACCCGGAGGGGCCCTATGCCGCCGCTTTGGAGATGAAGGAAAAGGGCTATATTCGCCACATCGGTATTACGAACCACCGGCTGTTTATTGCCCAAGAGGCCATTGCCTCCGGGAACTTTGAGACCCTCCAGTTCCCCTTTTGCTATCTCACCACCGACAAGGAGCTGGGGCTGGTGGAGGACTGCCGGAAGGCCGATATGGGCTATATCGCCATGAAGGGCCTCTCCGGCGGGCTTCTCAATAACGCCGAGGCCTGCTACGCCTTCATGCGGGAGTACCCCAGCGTGGTGCCCATCTGGGGCATTCAGCACGAGTGGGAGCTGGACCAGTGGCTGGAGCTGACGGAGCGGGACCCCCATATGACGCCGGAGCTCCGGGCCGTCATCGAGGCGGACCGGAAGGACCTGGCGGGGAGTTTTTGCCGCTCCTGCGGCTATTGCCTCCCCTGTGCCGCCGGGATTGACATTCCCCAGGCGGCCCGGATGTCCGCCCTTCTCCGCCGCTCACCCTATCAGCGGTACATGACCGATGAGTGGTATCAGAAGATGCACCAGATTGAAGACTGCGTCCACTGCGACGCCTGCAAGAGCCGCTGCCCCTATGGGCTGGACACGCCGAACCTGCTGGTGGAGATGCTGAAGGATTACGACCAGTTCTACGCCCGGCACCACAATGACGCCTGAGTCCGGGAAATAGCGGGAAGGACGGAAGGCGCAACATGGAAGGCAAGCTGATTTTGTATATCGCCATGTCCCTGGACGGGTATATCGCCGAGGCGGACGGCGGCATCCGCTTTCTGGAGGAAACCCCAGGCCCCTCCCCCGACTTGGGCTATGAGGAATTCTACGGCTCGTTGCAGGCAGTCATCATGGGTGGAACCACTTACCGCCAGGTAAAAAACGAGCTGTCCCCCGGCAAATGGCCTTATGAAGGAATGCCCTGCTACGTTTGCACCCGCCGGCAGGATCAGGACGACCCGAACGTCCGCTTCACCTCTCTGCCGCCGAGGCAGCTGCTGGAGCTGGTTTTCAAAGAGCACCCAGGGAATGTCTGGCTTATGGGCGGCGGGGAAACCGTCCGCCGCTTTATGGAAGAAAACCTGATTGACCGCTATTACCTTTACATGATGCCAACGGCGCTTGGCGGCGGAATTCCGCTGTTTCCTCCAGGGTTTCCAAAGACCGGCCTCCGTCTGGAACGCTGTGGGGCCATAGGGGAAATTGCCGAGTTGGTTTACCGGAGATAAGTCCCCGCCGGGTACCCGGCGGGGACGCCGCTCCGGCTGGCGAAAATGGGTTTTCGCCAGCCGGAGCAAGTGTTTCAGACCTTTCAAAAGGTCTGAAACACTTTTGATTGAAAACGAGAGAAACCCATCAGGGGTTTCTCTCGTAGCTCTTTTCCTTTCCGCTCCCTTTTAAACAGCACTTTTTTGACAAGCTTCTCAGCGTCCCCGTCGGGTACCCGGCGGGGACGCTGCTTTGCTCAGAAACAGGCCTCTGTGGAAAAGGGGCCGGGGGATAATTTTTCCCCCGGCCCTGAGACCTGTTCCTTTACTTTTTCAGCTGCTTTTGGAGCCAGTCCTTCCCGTCCACAAACCGGGAGACGAGGAAGCAGGTCACGTAGTCGCCGGCGGCGTTGATCATCGTCGCCGGAGGGTCCACCAGGTTGCCGATGATCACCAGGATGGGGAAAGCAATCTCCATCTGTGCGGGGAAGAAGATGGAGCAGATGATGTACTCACCGATGTACCCGCCGCCGGGGACGCCGCTCATGCCCACGGAGCTGAGCACCGCCACCAGCACCACGGGAATCAGCATCCCAAAGTCCAGCCGCTGGCCGAAGACCCCCAGCACGAAGGCGATTTTCAAAACGCAGGAGAAGCAGGACCCGTCCATGTGCATGGTGGCCCCCAGGGGGAGCACCATGTCCGCCACGTCCTTGCGGATGCCGGTGTCCGCGGCCTCCTCCATATTCGTGGGGATGGTCGCCACAGAGGAACAGGTACCGAGAGACACCACGGCGGGCTTGGTGATGTGCCGGAACATGACGCCGATGGCGCCCTTGCCCCCGCCGAACCAGGCGAAGAGGGGCCAGGCGGTGAAGATGTAAACAAAGCAGAGGGGATAGTATACCGCCAGGGCCCGGGCGTAGTTCTCCGTAATCTGGGGGCCATAGGTGGCCACGAGATCGGCGAAAAAGCCGAAGAAGGCAATGGGGGCGTAGTAGGTGATGATCTTCACGAATTTCAGCATGACCCCGGCCAGATCGTCCAGGAACCGCCCCACGGGGGTCTCCTTGCCGCCGTTGAGATTCACGGCGAAACCGAAAAGCAGGGAGAAGACGATCAAAGGCAGCATGGCCCGGCGGGTCAGCAGGCCGCTGAAATCGCTGGCGGTGAAGAAGT
>CAJUCO010000015.1 GCA_910585245.1 uncultured Oscillibacter sp. | reverse complement strand
CCGCCACCTTGCCGGAGGTATCCGGAACCTGCTTGATGGATACTATGATTTTCATTTTGACCATTCCTTATTATCGTGTTTTGTTGAAGCGCCGCTTGAAACGCGGCGTCCTGAAACGGACGCGGCAAACGTTTCCGCCGCCTCCCTTTTTCGAGTGAGTCAGATGATGATGTTTCGTTTCTTCGCCTGGAACGTCAGTTCCTCCCTGAACTTGGGATGGGCAATTGAAATCAGGGCCTTAGTCCGCTGGCTCAGGCTCGCTCCCCGCAGGTGGGCGATGCCGTATTCCGTGACAATGTAATCCACATCGTTTTTGCTGGTGCTCACCACGGCGCCGGGGGTCAGGGTGGAGGTAATCCGGCTGCTCTGTCCGCCGTTGGCCGTGGAGGTGAAGGCGATGAAGCTCTTGCCGCCCTTGGATTGTACCGCTCCCCGGACGTAGTCCGACTGTCCGCCGGTGCCGGAGATGTGATAGGTTCCCAGGGACTCGGCGCACACCTGGCCGAAGAAGTCCACTTCCAGAGCCGCGTTGATGGAGATAAAGTTGGGGTGCTGGGCAATCACGGCCGGGTCGTTCACGTAGTCCACCGGCAAAATTTCCATCATGGGATTGTCGTCGATGTAATCATACATCCGCTGAGAGCCAAAGGCGAAGGTTGCCACCGTCTTTCCCCGGTGAATGGGCTTGAGGCTGTTGTCCACCGCACCGCAGTCGATGAGCGCCATCATGCTGTCCGTGAAAAGTTCCGTGTGAATGCCCAGATTTCGCTTGCTCTTCAGGGCCATGCCCACCGCCTCCGGAATCGCGCCCACGCCCAGTTGCAGCGTCGCCCCGTTGGGGATCTCATCGGTGATGAGCTCGCCGATTCGGGCGCTTACCTCGTCGATTTTCACCGGCGTGGAGGTTCTCAGGGGATGGTCGTCCTCCCACAGCGCAGCAACTTGAGAGATGTGGATTTGCGGAGAGGCGAGGCTTCTTGGCATATGACGGTTGACTTCCAGGAGAACCGTTTTCGCGGTGTCCAACAGCGCCGGAGTGGCGCCGCCCACGCAGCCCACGCTGAAATACCCGTGCTTGTCCATGGGCGCCACAGCCGCAATCAGAATTTCCGGCTTGGAAAATTCCCGGAACAGGCGGGGGAAATCCCGGAAATAGGCGGGCATCACGTCTCCATAACCCTGGTTGATTCCCTTCCGGGCGGACACGCCGGAAAACCAGCTGATGGCGTGATATTCCTCGGAGACCTCTTTGGTAAAGAAAGGCCGGTCTCCAAATTCCAGAATGGAGTGGTGGGTGATGTCCTTCACTTCCCCACGGAGGACCCGGTTTGCCAGGGCCTGGTAGAAGGATTCCGTGTGCGCCAGCGCGGTGTCGGAGGCGCAGACCGCGCCGCTGGGAATCAGCGCCGCCGCCTCCTCCACGCTCATGCGCTTTTCGTTATATAAGGCCTGATAGTCCACCATCAACCAATCCCCATATGTTTGGCAATGACAATCCGCTGGACCTCGGAGGTTCCCTCGTAAATCTCCGTGATCTTGGCGTCCCGCATCATGCGCTCCACGGGATATTCGCGGATATAGCCATAGCCGCCAAAGAGCTGCACAACCCGCCGCGTCACATCGCTGGCCATTTCGGAGGCGTAGAGCTTCGCCATGGAGGCGTACATACCCAGATGCTCGTCCTTGCTGTCCTTGGCCACCGCCGCGCGGTACACCAGAAGCTGAGCGGCGTCCGCCTTGGCCTTCATGTCCGCGATCTGGAACTGAGTGTTTTGGAACTGGCTCAGGCGTTTGCCGAACTGCATCCGTTCTTTGCTGTATTTCACAACCTCGTCCAAAGCGCCCTCGCCAATGCCGAGAGCCTGAGCCGCCACGCCGATCCGGGCCGCGTCAAAGTTCTTCATGGCGTATTTGAAGCCCATGTTCTCCTTGCCCAGCAGATTTTCCTTGGGAACCAGGCAGTCTTCGAAGATCAAATCGCTGGTGGCGCTTCCGCGAATGCCCATCTTTTTCTCATGCTTGCCGATGGAAAAGCCCGGGAAGTCCCGCTCCACAATGAAAGCGGAGATGCCGTTGACACCCTTGCCGATGTCCGTTACCGCGAACACGACAAATGTGGAGGCCTCCGACGCGTTGGTGATGAAGCACTTGGCTCCGTTCAACACGTAGTGATCCCCCACCAGTTCGGCGGTGGTCTGCTGGGCCGCAGCGTCGGAGCCGGCGTTTGGTTCCGTGAGGCCAAAGGCTCCGATTTTTCGCCCGGACAGCAGATCCGGCAGGTATTTCATCTTCTGTTCCTCGGTGCCAAACTGATAAATCGGGTTGCAGCACAAGGAGGTGTGGGCGATGACAACGACGGAGGTGGTGCCGCAGAATTTGGCGATTTCCTCAATGGCCATGGCATAGGCCAGACCGTCGCCGCCGGCGCCGCCGTATTTCTTTTCAAAGGGAATGCCCATGAACCCATAGCGGCCCAGCTTCTCGACGGTTTCCCTGGGGAAACGCTCTTCCTCGTCAATTTCGGCCGCGAGGGGTTTTACCTCGTTTTCCGCAAACTCCCGATACATTTTGCGGAGCATCTGGTGCTCATTGGAGAGATTGAACATACTTGTTTACTCCTTTTCCTCTGGTTTCACTTGCTGTAATCGAAAAAGCCCTTTCCGCTTTTTCTGCCTAACATACCGGCGCGCACCTGTTTTCTCAAGAGCATGGCGGGACGGTATTTGGGGTCCCCGGTCTCGCTGTACAGAGTCTCCATAATGGCCAGACACACGTCCAGGCCGATGAAATCGCCAAGAGCCAGGGGGCCCATGGGATGGTTGGCGCCCAGGCGCATGGCCTTGTCGATATCCTCTGCGGAAGCCACGCCGGTTTCCAGGATGCCCACCGCCTCGTTGACCATGGGGACCAGAATTTTGTTCACCAGGAATCCGGGAGCCTCGTTTACCTCCACCGGGTCCTTGTCCACTTCCTTGCAGAGCTGGAAAACAAAATCGAAGGTCTCCTGGGTGGTTCTGGCCCCCCGGATGATCTCCACCAGCTTCATGGTGGGCACGGGGTTGAAAAAGTGCATACCAATGACGGGGTGCTTCAGGCCCAGACCCATCTCCGTGATGGAGAGGGAGGAGGTGTTGGAGGCGAAGACGGTGCTGTCCTTGCAAAGAGCGTCCAACTCCTTCAGGAGCGTTTTCTTTGTCTCCATCTCCTCTTTTACGCACTCAATGACCAGGTCCGCGTCGGCGCAGGCCTCCTTTTCCTCCACCAGGATGCGTGAGAGCAGCGCCTCCACACTCTCCTGGGTCATCCGGCCCCTTTCCACCTGCCGTTGCAGCGTTGCCGCCAATTTGTCCTTGTGCTTTTGCGCCGAGGCGGTGGAACTGGCGTATAAAAGGGCCGTGTGCCCCTTTGCCGCGAAGGTCTGCGCGATGCCGCTACCCATGGTTCCGGCTCCGAAAATTGCGATTTTCATGTTTCACCTCTAAAAATGTCAAAGCGTTTCGTTTTGCGGTTGCAGCACAGAGAAGCCAGCGGTATGCCCAGGGCATAACGCCGGCATCTCAAATCCGGAGCCTCCTGACCGAGGCGCACTCCGGCGTTTTCTCTGCTGTTTAACGAATCCTGGAATACAAGACCTTGCCGTCTTTCCACTCCTTTTGTACGATTCCCTGGAAAACCAGGTGGGTCAAATGGGAGAGGGCCTCTCCGGCGGCAAAGTATTTTTGCGCCGGGGGGAAATCCTCCCAGGATTTTGCGCGGATGTCCCAGCGCATCTGTTTGGCGACCTGGGCGGCGTTGTAGCGGCCGCCGTCTTCCAGAATTTTCAGCACAAGGTCCAGCCGCCGCTTGTGGTGTTCCTTGAGCTCGTCAATGCGCTTGTGGCAGTCCAGGATCAAAGCCCGGTGGCCCGGAAGCCCCAGCTCTATGGGAAGAGAGCGCAGCTTATCCAGGTTCTTCAGGTACATTCCCAAATAGTCGTTTCGCACCGTCCAAGGCTCTTCCCACAGCGTATTGTTGGGGGTGATGGTTCCCAGGATGTGGTCGCCGCTGAAGAGGACCCGGCGCTGGGCGTCATAGAGGCAGAAGTGATCCGGCGCATGGCCCGCCGTCTCAATGCACTGCAAATGCAGATCGCCCACGTGCAAAATGTCGCCGTCTTGAATGGTGTGGATTTTCGGCACCGGCACGGAGGCGTATTTGTACCCCGGGTGGACGGAGGAATCCTCGGGGCACAGCCCCATCTCGTCCAGTCCGCTTTGCAGCACCATGGTGCGGTAATCCGCATTCCGGTATGTTTTCGCGGTTTGCGGGTCCCGCAGATAGCTCTCGTAATGGCTGCCCGCGTAGACCGTCATCTCCGGGCGGTAGAGATAACCCGCCATCCCTGTGTGGTCTGAGTGGATGTGGGTCAGAAACAGGTCTGTATTTTCCATTTGGAAGCCCAGTTTGTTCCGGGCCTCGTCCATGGCCTCCCGGCACTCCGTCTGATTGAATCCTGTGTCGATCAAAAGATTGCGCTCGTTTCCGCGAATAAAATAGGAGTTGGTTGCCTTCAGCGGACTTTTGGGCAGGGGAATTTCAATCCTGAAAATATTGGAGCCAACTTGTTCGATCATTTTGCTCCTCTTTTTTACACACCGGCCAGGAGGTTTTTCGCGATAACAATGCGCTGAACCTGGTTGGTTCCCTCGATGATCTGCATGATCTTCGCGTCCCGCATCAGCTTCTCCATGGGATAATCCCGGACGTATCCGCAGCCGCCATAGACCTGTACGGCGTCCACAGTCACCTTCATGGCCACGTCGGAGGCAAAGGTCTTGGCCATGGAGGCCACCTTCACGGCGTTGGGGGCGTGTTGATCCATCAGATAGGCCGAGTAATAGGTCAGCTGCCGGGCAGCCTCGATTTCCGTGGCCATGTCCGCCAGGGTGAACTGCATACTCTGGTTGGCGCAGATAGGCTTTCCAAACTGCACGCGCTGCTGGCTGTACTCCACAGCGTGATCCAGCGCGCACTGGGCCACGCCCAGGGACATGGCGGCGCAGAGAACCCGGCCGGCGTCCAAAGCGCCCATAGCCAGCTTGAAGCCGTCGCCCTCCGCTCCCAGAAGATTGCTTACGGGAATCCGCACATTGTCAAAGGAGATTTCGCTGGTGTCCGAGCACCGGATTCCCAACTTATCCTCCGCCTTGCCAACGGTGATTCCGGGACGGTCTCCCTCGACGATGAAGGCTGCCAGTCCCCGGGTTCCCTTCTCTTCATTTACCTTGGCAATGACCGTGTAGCGGTCTGCAAAGCGGGCGTTTGTGATAAAACGCTTGTTTCCGCTGATGATGTATTCGTCACCCTCCCGCACAGCGCGGGTCTGCACCGAGCCCGCGTCGGAACCCGCATTGGGCTCCGTCAGGCAGAAGCTGGCCATGCCTCCGGCGGCCAGGGGCGCGAAATAGTCCTCTTTTTGCTGAGGGGTGCCCGCCGCGATTACCGGCGAGCAGGCCAGTTCCAGCGCGGCAATGGCCGAGGCGAAGCCGGCGCAGCCCTTGGAAATCTCCTCGGTCACGATGACGGTGGAAACCATGTCCAGACCCGCTCCGTCGTACTCCTCCGGAACCAGGGGACAGTGCAGTCCCATCTCCGCGTATTTCTTATAGATCTCCATGGGGAACTCGCCGCTCTTATCGCATTCCTGGGCAATGGGCGCGATCTCCTTCTTCGTGAAATCCGCCACCATTTTTTGCAGCGCCAACTGCTCGCTCGTGAACGAAAAATCCATATCTTTCTCCTTTTCTCCAGGGCCTGTTCCCAAGCTGGTGAATTTGCCAGGAAGCCACGCCGTCGGGGTTTTGTGAGCAGGCCCAAAACATACAAAACGTAGCCGTTTCATAATGAAAGGGCGGGGGAGGGAATAGGATCACTCCCTCTCCCGCCCATGATGCTGGAGGTTCACGGCCGGTTTTCCCGCCGCTCCATCATTTGAGAAGAATCGTCAGGGATATGCCGCTGTGATTAGAAGAGCAACCCCTTGCAAACCATGATCCGCTGGAGGTCGTTGGCGCCTTCAATCTGCTCGCCAATGACCACGTCACGATACAGCCGCTCCACCTTGAACTCGTCCATTACGCCATAGGAGCCATGGACCGCCACGGCCTTGCGAACAACGTCCATCGCGGTGTCGGTGACAAAGAGCTTCGTCAGGGCGGACTCGCGGTTGAAGGCCTCCATGCTGGTCATGTGCTCCAGCAGGTAGCCCAGACGGTAAACCAGCCAGCGGGCGGCTTCCACCTTGGAGGCCATGTCCGCAATCTTCAGCTGGATGGCCTGGAACTTGCTGATGGTCTTATCCCGGTAGGGCTTGCCCTGGGCGTACTTGACCGCCTCTTCCAAAGAGGCCTGCATCACGCCGAGGAACAAGGAGCTCATGCCGCACTTGCCGCAGGCGATGCCGTGCTGCAAAATGGGGAAGCCCTTGCCAACTTCGCCCAGGACATTTTCGGCGGGGACCTTCACATCGTTCAGGAAAATGTCATAGGCGCGGCTGCCCCGGAGACCGATCTTGTGCCAGGGCTCGGACAAAGAGTAGCCCTCGCACATTTTGTCCACGATAAAGGCGGTGGTTCCGTGCTCTTCCTCGTTGGCGAAGATCACAATGGGACCTTTCAGGTCCGCGTTGGAGATAAAGCGCTTCACGCCGTTGAGGACATAGTGGTCCCCTTCTTTTTTGGCGACGGTGGCCACCTGCTTGGGGTCGGAACCGGTGCCGGGCTCCGTGAAGGCGAAGGACAAAATGCTCTCGCCGCTGCAAGCGGGGATGATGTACTTCTCTTTTTGCGCCTGGGTGCCGAATTTGTCAATGGCGCTCAAGCCCAGGAAGTGCACGGACATCATCAGAGCCACGCCGGAAGAGGCTTTGGCAAGCTGCTCAATCACCGGGGGATAAGCGGTGTAGCCCGCGCCGGAGCCGCCCAGCTCCTCGGGATAGGGAAGGCCGAAGAGCTCGATCTCTTTCAGCTTTTCAATGATTTCGTCGGGGATGTTGTTTTCCTCGTCGATCTGCTTGCCCAGGGGCTCGATGCAGGTCTCCGCCATCTCCCGAACCATTTTTTGAATCAGAGCTTGCTCTTCGTTCAGTTCAAAAATCATGTTGAATCTCCTCTTTTCTTAATTTCAACTTTTCTCAATTTCAGCTGGCTTTCAGGTTCTTGATTTCCTCAATGAGCTTGGGAACAACCTTGAACAGATCGTCCACAATACCATAGGTCGCCACCGTGAAAATGGGGGCGTTGGGGTCTTTGTTGATGGCAATGATGTTTTTCGAGCCCTTCATTCCGGCCACGTGCTCGAAGGCGCCGGAGATGCCAATGGCCAGATACACCTTGGGTTTCACGGTCTTGCCGGAGGTGCCCACCTGACGCTCGTGGGGCAGCCAGCCGGCGTCCACCACCGCGCGGGAGGCGGAAATCGTCGCGCCCAGAGCGTCCGCCAGCTCCTGGATCATCGCCAGGTTGGCGGGTTCCTTGATGCCACGGCCCACAGAGACCAGGATGTCCGCCTGAGTAATGTCCACATCGCCCACGGCGGCTTCCAGGTACTCGATGAAGCGGCGGCCCACCACGTCTTCCGCCACGGGGGAAGCGATCTTCTCAATGGCGCCCTTCTTCTCGGGAGCGCCCACCACGAAGGAGGACTCGCGAATGGTGAGGAGGCAGGGACCCTCGCCCTTCAGAGCGTAATCCGCGTTCAGCTTGCCCTGGTAATAGGAGCGCACGGGACGCAAAGCGCCGTCCACCACGCTCAGACCCATTACATCCGTCACGTAGGGCATATCCAGCTCTACCGCCAGCGCAGGCGCCACGTCCACGCCCTGGGCGGTGTGAGGCACAAAGACCAGCTGGGGCTGACGCTCCTTGATCAGGGCGGACATGGCCATCTGATACGCCTTGGCGTTGAAGTTTTCAAACTTGGCGTCGTCCACATAGAGGACTTTGTCGCAGTAGCCGGCCAGCTTTTCGGCCATGCCGTCCACGTGGCTGCCCATCAGGACCGCCGTGACTTCCCCGCCGGCCTGGGGCGCGACATTCGCCGCCGCGACCAGCATTTCCAGGCTCACATCCCGCAGTTCTCCACGGCGATGTTCCGCAAAAACTAAAATTCCGCTCATTACAGCAGTCCTCCTTTCACCAATTTAAACGCAATCTGCTCCGCCTTTTCTTCCGGCGTGCCCTCGATCATCTCAGCGTTGGAGATGACCTCGGGATAATACAGTTTCAAAAGCTCCACCTTGGAACCGGCCTCGTTCACCTGGTTTTCATCCACGCCAATGTCATCCAGATTTACAACCTTCAGTTCCTTTTTCATGGCCTTGCGCAGCTCACGCACCGGGGCGTAACGGGGGGTGTTGATACCGGTCTGCACGCTCAAAACCGCGGGAAGCGCCACCTCGGAGACCTCCAGCAATCCGCCCTCCAACTCGCGCTGCACGGTTACCTTGCCGTCGCCGATTTCCACGTGCTTCACCATGGCCGCGTGGTTCATGCCCAGCTCTTCCGCCAGCGCCGCGCCGACGGACATATTTTTGTCGTCACTGGACATACAGCCTGTGAAGATCAGATCGTAGGCCTGATCCTTCGCCGCAGCCGCCAGCACCTTCGCCGCCTGGAGAGGATTGCGGACGTTCACCCGGGGATCTTCGATTCGCAGGGCCCGCTCACAGCCCTTGGCCAGGGCCATGCGGATAACCACGTCTGCGCTCTGGGGAGCCATGCACAAAACGTCGACTTCGCCTTCCTTGGCCTCTCGGGTCAAAATGGCTTCTTCAACGGCGTAGTTATCCGCCTCGTTGATGTCAAATTTCAGACCGTTGGTTGCGATATCTTTTCCGGTCTTGTCAATGGAGACGTCCGACTCGGAAGTGTCAGGTACCAATTTGGTACAGACTAGAATTTTCATAAAAACCTTACCGCCTTTCTTGTTTTATGGTTTGTTTTCCCAAAGGGGACTTATTCGTCCACCAGCTCCAGCGCCGTCGCCATGGACGGGCCGCCGCCCACGCACAGGCTGGCGACGCCGAGTTTCTGACCTCTGCGGCGAAGCTCCTGCAACAGGGCGATGATGATCCGGATGCCCGTGCATCCCACCGGGTGACCGATGGCGATACCGGAACCGTGGGCGTTCACCTTATCCATGGACAGATTCAACATACGTCCAACGGCGATGAACTGGGCCGCGAAAGCTTCATTGATCTCGAAGTAATCCACGTCCTCCACTTTCTTGTTCAAAGGCTCCAGAACCTTGGGGATGGCGTAGGCGGGGCCGATGCCCATATACGCCGGTTCCACGCCGGCGGACACCGTGTTCAGCACCCGGGCAATGGGCTTTAGCCCCAGTTCCTTGGCTTTCTCTTCGGACATGATCACCATGGCCGCCGCTCCGTCGTTTACGCCGGAGGCGTTACCCGCGGTAACCGTGCCGTTTTCCTTTTTAAACACGGGACGCAGCTTTTGCAGCGCCTCCAGCGTCTGACCGTCCTTGGGGTGTTCATCCTTGTCGATGATCACTTCGCCCTTGCGGGTTTTGACCTTGATAGGGACGATTTCCTCCTGGAAGATCCCGGAAGCTCTGGCCTCTGCGGCGCGCTGATGGCTCATCAGCGCCAGCTCATCCTGCTCTTCTCTGGTAACGTTGTATTTTTCCGCCACATTTTCAGCCGTTACGCCCATGTGATAGCCCAACATGGCGTCGTGCAGCGCGTCGTGCAGCAAAGAGTCCTCCATCACGATCTGACCCATCTTGGTTCCCTTTCTGCTGTTCATCAGCAGGTGAGGAACGTTGGACATACTCTCCGTGCCGACAGCGAGAACAATCTCCGAGCGTCCAAGTTGGATGGAATCGCAAGCCAGCTGGAAAGCCCGCATGGCGGACGCGCACTGCTGATCCACCGTGGAAGCGGTTCCGTCGGAGGGACAACCCAGCTTCAACTGGATCTGACGGGCAGGATTTCCCTTTAGACCCGCTTTGTACACCGCGCCGCAGACGACCTCTTCCACCTGCTCGCTCTTTACGCCGGCCCGCTCCAGGGCGGCGCCGCCGGCGATCGTGCCCAGCTCCACAGCCGTGACGGTGGACAGGCTTCCCAGCATATCGCCTACCGGAGTCCGGGCATAGCCTACAATAACAGGTACTGGCAAGCTATCGCGTTTGCTCATAATTTATAACCATCCTTTACTTGATATAGCGTAATCGAAGAAATGTCCTCTTGCCGCCGTTTACGGATCGACGGAGGTCTTTTCGGTTTCAAACTTCTCCCAGTCCTCTCTCTGGAAGGGCCGGATATAGTCGAGCTGTTCCTTGGTGGGAGCGGGGGTCGCCAGAGAAACCGCCACAACCACAATCGCGCTCACGATCAATCCCACATAGAGCGCCGCAATGATATCGTTCAAGCCGGGGATGAAGCTCCAGGCGAAATAGCTCAAGCAGCCGCCGATAACACCGGCAATACCGCCCTGAGTGGTTGTGCGGTTCCACCAGAAGCCGCAGATGAACACGGGCACGCAAACAGAGAGCATCTCGCAGGCGAAGTACATAAGATCCAGCACGGAACCGGACTGAAGCGCGATCAGGCAGGAGAGGATTGCGAAGAAGACCATGTAAATCCGGCCAACCTTCAAGCACTCCTGGTCCGAAGCGTTGGGACGGAGCAGGGGCTTATACACATCCTGAGAGAAAATCGCGGAGTTGCCGAGATACGCCTCGCTACACGTGGACATACACGCGGACAAAATCGCGGCCACAAAGAAGGGAGCGCCCCAGGGAAGCAGCTTCTTCAGCATATAGATCAAAGCGTAATCGCCGCTTTCCAGACCGGGGGCCTGGGTTACGCACACGATGATACCGCAAGCCGTGAAGATCACCACGAAGACCGTGATGGCAGCGGAGAGCCACCCGCCGGCAACGGCGGTTTTCCGGTCCTTAGCGGCGAAGGTACGCATATACTCGGCGTTGTAGGTAACCGCCACGAGAACCACGGGGACCCACAGCTTGATGATGCTGCCAACACTCTGGCCCGCGAAGACGCCCGGTTCCCAACCCACCGGTAACTGGTTATCCAGCATATTGGTCAGTCCGCCGCCGGCCCGGAAGCCGACGATAACGGCAATAACAATGCCGATAAAGGTCAGGCCCATCTGGAGAAGGGTGTTTTTCAAAGAACCTTCCATGCCGCCCATGGAGACGTAAATCAAAATGACGAACGCGGCGCCAAAGCAACCGAACTGATAGGGGACGCCAACGAACATATCCAGAATCAACGCAATAGCGATCACCTGGCCTGCGCAATAGGCGCAGTCCTGAATGGTCTGGAACACCGCCCACACCGCGCTGAACTTCGGGCTGAAGCGATTCCGCCAAATCTCAACAAAGGTGGTCGTTCCACGGGCGTCGCCTAAGCGCTTGGAACGCGCGGCGAACACCACTGCAAACAGGATGAACGAACAACCAAAACCAATGATGTACCAGATACCCGCGGACAAACCGCCAAAATAGGAGTTACCGTAAGCGCCAATCAGGGTTCCGGAACCAACCCAACCCATCACGTTGCCGGCAGCGATCATCAGCGCGGTGTTTTTGCGTCCTGCCAAATAAAAATCTTCCGTACTTTTCTGAGCCCTCTTGGAGTAAAAATAGCCGATTGCGATCATTAAGACACAAAATGCAATAACAATAATTCCATCTAATGACATGGGCTTTCTCCTCTCGTATAATCATAGCAAGCAGTGCGGACAGTGCGGAAGATTTGCCGCTCTTTTTGCATAAAAATGCCCGCAGGCGGAAGAGAATGGACAATTGCTTTTCTCCCCCGCCTGCGGAAATAAAACTCAACGGCCCTTATAGACGGGTTTTCTGCCTTCGTTGAACGCCTTGACTGCCTCGATGCTGTCCTCTGTCTTCTCGCAGACATTACCGGCGGCCATTTCCGCTGCCAACGCCTCGTGGAAACTGATGAACGCGCTGTTCTTCAGCAGTTTTTTCGCTTCCATAATCGCAACCGTCGGACCATTCGCCAGCTTCTTTGCATAGGCCAGCGCCTCGGCCATCAGATTCTCAGGCTCGCACACAAAGTCCACCAGGCCGATTTTCAGGGCTTCGTCGGCGGGAACCTTGTCGCCAGTCAAGATCATCTGCGTCGCCTTAGGGAGACCCACCACCCGGGGCAGCAGCCAGGAGCCGCCGACATCGGGGGGATATCCCACGTTGATGTACGCCTCCACAAACTTGGCCTTGCTGGAGGCAAACCGGACGTCGCCGGTCAGGGTCATGTCGCAGCCTGCTCCGGCGGCCGCGCCGTTGACGGCGACCACTACCGGCTTGACCATGCCTTGCATCGCCTCGATCATGGCGTGGTCCGCTTCGTTCCAGGCCGCGATGGCGTCGGAGGCCGCCGCGTCGTTCATATTGTCCCAGTCGCCAAGGTCCGCGCCGGAGCAAAAGCCCTTGCCCGCGCCGGTCAGGAGGATGCAGCGGATGCTGGGATCTTCGGTAGCCTTTTTGTAGAAATCACCAAGCTCCAGCGCCATGTCCATGTTCACGGCGTTGTACTTGTCCGGGCGGTTCAGGGTGAGGATTGCTACGGGCTCATCCATTTCAACCTTGATGGTTTTATAGTTGTTATACATAATTTCTCCTTATTTTTAGATGAATCAACGGAAGCAACACCCAAATGAAAACAGGAGTCTTATTAGAAGTGCAGAACGCCTCTTTTACGCAGACCGTTGCCGATGATGCGCAGCTGAATCTGAGAGGTGCCCTCCCAAATGCGCTCGATGCGGGCGTCGCGGTACAGCATCTCGATGGGGGATTCCTTCATGTAGCCCATGCCGCCATGGATCTGGAGGCACTTGTCCACGATACGGCCGTGGGCCTCGGTGGCAAAGTATTTGCAGTAGGCAATCATTTCGTTCATGGCGCGGCCATCGGGGTTGCGCTCTTCTTCCCAAGCGGTCTTGTACACCATCCAGCGGGCGGCATACAGCTCGGCGGCGCACTCGGCCAGCATGAACTGAACGGCCTGGAAGTCACCCACGGGCTGACCGAACTGGACTCTCTGGATGGAGTAGTCACGGGCCAGCTTGATGGCGCGGGCGGACTGGCCCAGGCTCTCGGCTGCGGTCAGCAGACGGCCGGCGCGGAGCCACTTGTTGCTCAGATCCCAGCCCTTGTGGACTTCGCCCAGGATGTTCTCCTCGGGGACCTCGCAGTCCTCGAACACCAGCTCGGCCTGATGATAGCCCATGTAACCCATGGTCTTGTGGGTCTGGCCCACCCGGAAGCCGGGAGTGCCCTTATCCACCAGGAAAGCGGTGGCAAGACGGTTCTCGGGATCGGAGATAGCGAAGACGATGGCAAAGTCCGCAGTGTCGGCGTGGCTGATAAAGCGCTTGGTTCCGTTCAGGACCCATTTGTTGCCCTTTTTCACAGCGGTGGTTTTGATGTTACCCGCGTCGGAACCGGCCTCGGGCTCGGTGAGGGCGAAGCACTCGTGCTTTTCGCAGTTGATGGCGGGGGTCAGGTAACGCTTTTTCTGCTCTTCATTGCAGGCCAGCAGGATGGCGGAGGGGTTGGGGAGCAGCCAGTACATGGCGCCGGAAACGACGGAGGTAATCGCCTCGATAGTCAGAACCTCAGCCAAAGTGCCGAAGCCGCCGCCGCCCACTTCCTCGGGCATACTGACCGCCACGAAACCGGCGTCCTTGGCCTTCGCGTAGATCTTTTTAACGGTTTCCTCGGGAAGACCGTCGTTTTCCTCGTTCTCTTTCTCGTAGGGCAGCAGCTCGTTGGTGGCAAAGTCCAGGGCTGACTTCCTTATCATCTCCAGCTCTTCACTCAGTGCGAAATTCATGTGCAAACCTCCATTATTTTTATTTATATGAGCAAGGAAAAACGGTGCCTTCCCTGCTTATACCGATGTCTCAGGCCTTCCCGTCTCAGTCGGGAATCAGCATGGTCGCGGGATTTTCCGAGAACGTGAGGGTCATCTCGGTCTGGGCGATGATGGACTCTTTGGTGGTTCCGGGGGCCATGGCGGTTACCACCGGCTTGCCCTTGATAAACTCGATAATGCAAAGGTCCGTCACCACCACGTCCACACAGTGGACGCCCGTCAGGGGCATAGTGCATTTTTTCAGCAGCTTCGGCGCGCCGTCCTTAGAGCAGTGCTCCATGGCGACGATGACTTTTTTGGACCCGGCTACCAGGTCCATTGCGCCGCCCATGCCGCTGATGGTTTTTCCGGGAACCATCCAGTTGGCCAGGTTTCCCTCTTCGTCCACTTGCAAACCGCCCAGGACGGTGGCGTCCAGGTGGCCGCCTCTGGCCATGGTGAAGGACATCACCGTGTCAAAGCAGCATCCGCCTGGAATCAGCGTAATAAACGCGTCGTTGGCATTGGTCAGATCCCGGTGTCCGGTCCGCCAGTCTCCGTCGCCGTCCCCGTGCTTTTCCAGCCAGGAGATGCAGCTGTCCCGGTCGTTCCAGTCCCACTCAAAGGGAAGCTCTTCCTTTTGTCCAATGGCGCCGTTCTCGCCGTGGAACCAGATGGTGATATCCTTGGACAGGTAATTGCTGGCCATGGCGGGCAAGCCGACACCCAGGTTCACGAAGTCGCCGTCATGCAGCATGGTCGCGATGTTTCTCGCGACGATTTCCTTTTTGGTCGCCATTAAAACACCACCTTTTCCGCCGGGACGATGTAATCCACAAACACACCGGGAAGACCCACCTGATCCGGCTCAATTTCTCCGCATTCCATCAGCTCTTCCGTTTCCAAAACAACAATGTCCGCCGCTGTCGCCATGGCGATATTGAAATTGCTGGTGGAGTACCGGAAGATCGCATTTCCCATCCGGTCGGCCTTGTGGGCTTTGATGAAAGCGACGTTGGCCCGCAAGGGGTATTCCAGAAGGTACTTTCTTCCGTCGATGGTTTTGGTCTCTTTTCCCTCTTCCACAACGGTTCCCACGCCGGTGGGGGTATAGAAGCCGCCGATGCCGGCTCCGCCTGCGCGAATGCGCTCGATCAGCGTGCCCTGGGGTACCAGCGTCAGCTTGAGCTCCTTGCTTTCAATGGCCTCGTTAATCCGCTTGTTTTTTCCCAGGAAGGAGATGATCAGCTCCTTCACCTGCTTGTTGAAAACAAGCACTTCCTGCCCCTGGGGAAAGCCCGCCAAACCGTATCCCATGTCCTCGGAGACGAGAGTCAGGTTGTTGATTTCCGGGTGTTTCTCCAGCTCATAGAGCAGATTGTAGGGACTTCCGGAATGGCAGAATCCCCCCAGCATCAAGGTGTCGCCGCTTTTTACCTGTTTGACGGCAGTCACAATATCGGTTACTTTATTCATGAGCCGCTCCTTATGTATTGAAGTGTTGAAATCGAAAGGTTTGCAAAAGATTTGCCCCGCCCCCAAAGGCGCGTAGGCAGAGACGGAGCGCCGGTTTTTTCCAATACCACCACCTTTTTGGGAATTTGTGCGGTCCAGAAGTAACGCATTTCTTGATATAGAATTTAGCATATATCGGTGCGCTTTCGAAGTACCCAAAAAACTATACATTCCCATAGTGGTGCACTATGGACTCCTGAAATGGGGGGTAAAATTTATTTATTTTGCACAGAGCGGCAAAGGCGTAACCGCGTGGAAATATAGTTTGAGCCTGCCATCTAAGCCTCCTCTTCCAGGATTGGCTTTTCCGGCAGGCCCGGGACAAGTTTTGCAAAGCGTTTGCGGGATTTTAAAAATCGGATTTTGGCGGCAGCCCGCTCCCGGTTTCTTTTGTCCGGGAGAGAATCAAAGCTCCGTGCCGCACTCTTTGGAGACGGCTTCCAGCTCTTCTATGTAGCGCAGGGCCTGTCCCTCCAGCAGACGGTTCTTCTGTGAAATCCACCCCACCTCAATGATGAAGTTGGGGTCCTTGCTTCGAAACGGGAGGACGCGTAAGCCGTCCCCGTACAAGTCCAGACCCTGGTGGCCGGTGGCGATGGTATAGGCGTTGATATTTCGCAAAATGCGCACCATTGTGTCCCGGTCGCCCACGGAGATGTTTTTTCTCACAGGGGGGCGGTGGTCCTTGGCGTTGGGATACTCCTTGGCAATGGTCTCGTTTTCCGTCGCGTACAGCACGTTGTAGTCGCTTTTTTCAAAGGAGATTCTGGGTAGTCCTGCCAGGTCTTCCACGGTCAGATACTCTTTTTCGGCCAGGGGATGTTGGGCGCCGATCAACACATAGATCTTGGCCGTAAACAGCATATGGAACTCCAGGTTGTTTTCCAAAAGGACTTTTTCAATGACTCCCTGGCTCCAACGGTCCTTGTACAAAACGCCGATGTCGCTGCGCATGGTTTTGACATCTTCGATGATGTCAAAGGTTCTTCCCTCCCGGAAACTGTAGTCGTACTGCATGGAGTCGTCTTTCTTGATCAAGGAGACGAAGGCTTTTACGGCGAAAGCGTAGTGGTTGGACATAATGTGCAGCCTGGGCCTTCCGCGCTTTCCGGTGGACCAGCGCATTTCCAGAAGATCCATCTGCTCGATGATCTGCTTGGCGTAGCGAAAGAACTCCTCTCCCTCCCGGGTCAGGTACGTTCCCGTGGATGTGCGGGAGAAGAGGCTGCATTCAATTTCCGCCTCCAGATCCCGCAACGCGATGGAAAGACTTGGCTGCGCGATGTGCAGGCATTTTGCCGCCTTGCTGATCGACCCGCTTTTTGTAATTTCTATAAAATACTTTAACTGTTGTAACGTCATTGATTGAACCCTTCCTATCCCCGTGGTGTCCTACGTCCAGTCAACTTCCTCCTCACCTGAAAAGCAGGGCTTTCTCAGGCATCGTTTTGTTTTGCCGGGATAATGGGTCAAAAAACCTGCGCTTAAAAACATGACCGGAGTTCATGGCCGGAGGGTGGCGGTGAACGGCTGGTTCTAATCGACCAAGTTTGTTTTCTGTTTGTAGACCTATCCGTCATATTTTTGTGAGACACGGCTCTTTGACCCGGAAGAACCTGCCTCGCGCCCTGCCGCCTGGGGGATCTTCCGCTTGTGGTTTCCAATGTTAAGGGGAATTTTCGCTGCGCCGGAACCCCGCGCCGCCACAACCGGCATCTCACGAATGGGAGGAGAACAGGAGCCGGCGGCGCGCCTCTAATTTTCTCACTTTTTAAAGAAGGACATACTGATAAGAATGTTACCATAAGATTTAGCATATGTTCGCCTACTTTTGAAGTACCCAAAAACCTATAACCTGCCATAGGGTTGCACTATGGAAACCGGAAATAAAATGCAGATTTTATCTATTTTGCACAGAGAAAGCGTGCCCGGTGGTCATGTCAGAATGTGATTCTTATTTGTCATCAACGCCGTTTTTATAAAATCCGGGGGAAAGACTGCCGGGACATGGGGACCCGCTTCAAATTTCGCTGGCCTGGATGGGTAAATTCCGCGCATTTTTAGCGGCCTGGTCCATACCGTTCCCGGGCTGTCCGAAGCATTTAAAAAGAGGGAGAAAAGCCACCGGCGAAGTTGAAAAGACTCCCATAGATATTTTTTAACGGTTGAGCCAAGAGCTCAACCGTTAAAAAACGTGCCGCCGCGGTCCAAGATGGAGTTCCGGTTTGTTGGCGGTAAAAAGAAAAGGCCTGCCGGGGTGACCGGAGACCATGGACGGCGTTGGCGGCGCTAAAAGGCCCCCCGGACAGACCGGGGGGCGGGTGGCTTGCGGCGTGGAGAAACGCGGAAAAAAGGAGCGTTTTGCCCGGGGTGAGGGACGCCGCAGGGAGGCGGTGGAGAGGGCGGCTATTGCTGGTGATGCCAGGCCCGGAACCGGGCCGTGACGCAACGGGCGGTGGGCGTGTCGCAATGGCCGCCCCGGGCGGTACAAAGAAGGTCGCCGGAAAGTCCGCGGCCGATTTTGTCGGCCACGTCCACCACCTCGTGGAAGGGGAGGACCGGGTCCTGGCCCGCCAGGGCCCACTGGGAAAAGACAATGGACATACTGGCGATGAACAGCACGCGGGCCATGCAGGGCATATCCTTCCCCCCGGGAATGGGATCGCAGGGCCAACCTACGGCGGACTGAAGTGCGAAGGAGGCGGCGGCCTCCACCTGCTCAGGCGTGCCGTGGAGCATTTCCGTAATGGCGGCGGCGGTCATGGCGGCGCAACAGCCGCACTCTCCGGTACAGCCGATGACCTCTCCGGTGGGGCTGGTGCGGGTGTAACAGATGGCTCCCACACCGGCCCCTACAAAGAGCCCCCGGAGCACGTCGTCCTCGCTAAGCCCCAGCTCCTCCTGAACGGCGGAAACAGCGCCGTAGAGAAACCCGCCGCCGGTGCCCATGGGACCGGGGACGTTTAAAACGCCGGGGACCGGAGGCTGACCGGCCATTACATACCGGATGGATTTGGAGATGACGCCCAGATCCAGGGGCAGCGTGGACATGGAGGAGTCCCATTTTTGATAGTGGAGCTCTGTGAAGGGGGTGCAAAGGGGCGTCACAGGCTCCTCATAAAGGGCGTGGGTACGGCGGTGCATCGCGGGCTTCAAAACGTCCCGCATATAGGAGACCACCTGTTCCCGGGACCAGCCGGAAGCGGCGACTTCATAGTCAATGGCCACGTCCGGCAGGGATTTGCCCTGTTCGCTTGCCAGCTGCCGCCACGCCGCCATGGTGTCAAAGAGCTGGGGCCGCTTGGCGGTGGTGGTGGGAACGGGGAGAACCGGCTTCATCACGGCCCAGGAGAGCTCCGTCAGGGCGGCGGAGAGCTCGCCGTTGGGAGGGCCGTCCAGCTTGAACCAGTGCATTACGCCGCCTTGACGGCCCTGTCCGGAGCCCTGCTCCATGACGGTCTGGCGCCGGGCGACCAGGTCTTGTACCTCCCGTTCATTCAGGCTCTGCTCCGGGTCAAAAACGCAGAGGACATACGTGTCCCCCTTGCCGGAAAAGGCGTAGCCGTTGACATAGACGGTTTCAATCATGCCCCCGCCGGTGGAGTTCGCCACCAGAGTGGCCGTTTTTCCGGAGACGCCGGTGAGGGTGAATTTCAGGGCGTTGATATGGGGGCTTTCCTTCATGGAGCAAAAGTCAAACCGGAAGGGGATGCCCTGTTCCCGGAGGTAGGGCTTGATGGAGAAGAAACCGGCGTCGTCGGGCATACGGCCCATAGCCCCGTTGAGCATACCCAGATCCTCGTTCATCTGGCCGAAGGTGCCGGTGAAAGAGCCCTCCTGGTCCATCTCCACCAGAATTCCGGCCACGTCCTCCCCAAGAAGGGAGTTGCACAGAAAACCGGCCCGGCAGGGGGCGGCCATGTGGGAGCTGGAACCGGGCTGCATCAGAGGGCCGAAGACGTCGTTATAAAACTCGGGATATAATTCCACCATAGTTGAAACCTTCTTTCTTAAATTCGGAGCGGCCCGGGAAGGAAAACTTGAGCATTGACAATAGCGCATTCGGATGTGCGCATCCAACGCACATCCGAACACGGCCTGCGGAGGAGATCAGAACATGGAGAACTTGGACCCGAGAACCAGCTTCGGCAGCCACAAAGAGAAGTTGGGGAAGGCCACCGTGATGATCAAAACGGGGAGGTAGACCGTGGCCAGAAGGATTAAGACGTCCTTCATCATGTCCTTTACCGGCACGCCGGTCAGGCGGGAGGACATATACAAAAAAGGCGCGGTGGGAGGCGTGATGCAGCCCATTCCGAGGTTGACGCCCACAATGGCGGCGAACTGATAGGGGCTGAAGCCCAGCTCCACCACCACAGGCGCCAAGATGGTGGCTACCAGCAAACAGGCGCAGGTGTCGTCCATCAGCATCCCCAGCAGGACCATGAAGAGATTGATCATGATCATGATGACCCAGCGGTTGTCAGAGATGGACAGCAAAATGTTCAAGATGTAATTGGGAAGCCCCTCTTGCAGCAACAGGCGGCTGAACACCATGATGAAAAACACATTGCACATCACCACGCCGGAGGTGACGCCGGCATCGGCCATAAAGTTGATGAAGTGCTTTCCCTTGACCTCCCGGAAGATGAAGACCGCCAGGATCAGGGTATACACGGCGGCGGTGGCGGCAGACTCGGTGGTGGTCATCAGACCGGAGTAGATGCCGCCCAGAACGATGATGGGCATAAACAGACCGGGCAGGGACTTCCCGGTGGTCCGCACCAGGGAGCGGGCGTATTGACTTGCGGGCTGCCTGGGCGCGCTGGGCAGGTTGGGCCGTTTTCTCAGGGCCAGAATCCGGCCCACGATGCAAAGGAGTATCGTACAGGTCAACCCCGGCGTTACGATGGACAAAAAGCAGGTGAGCACCGAGCAGTTCGCCGACCAGGCGTACATGATCTGGATGACGCTGGGGGGAATCAGAAGGCCCAGGGGGGCGGCGCAGCACATGACGGCGGCCACGGTTTCCACGGGGTAGTCTTTCTCCTTCATCCTGGGAAACAGGATGGGGGTCAGGCAGCTCATGACGGCCATGCCGGAACCGGACACCGCGCCAAACAGGGCGAAGGCGCAGGAGGAGACGGGGATGAGGCAGGCTCTCAGACGGCCGAGGATGGTTTCAAACCAGTCCACGATGCTGCTGCCGATGCGGGAGTTGGACATGAGGGCGCCTCCGATGGTGAACAGGGGGATGGCCAGCAGCACGTAGCTGGTGATGCTGGAGTAGCCGGCCTGACAGACGGTGGCGGAGTTGATGCCCAAGGTGGTGATGATCCACACCACGGCGCTGCCAAACGCCATGGGCATCGGGACGCCGCAGACCATGAGGACGGTCAAGACGGCGATGGAAATCAGCAAAGAAACCATGGTGCTCATTCGTTTTCCCCTCCCCCTTCATCGGACGCGCCGCCGTCGGGAAGGAAGTCGGAGGGTTTCCGGACGGCGTAGCGCAACAGGTGGAACAGCCAGTAGAAAGCCATGCCCGCCATGCCGAAGCCTACGGCAAATTGCGACGTGATCTTGGGCAGGTGCAAATATTGAGTGGTCATATGCAGCTGTGCCTGGGTCTTGCAGTAAATCAGGGCCCAATAGACGAAGAACCCGCAGCTTACGAAGGTGATGAGGGACACCGCCACGATGAACCACTTTTTGAGCCTTGGATTTTTAATCGAGGAGCTGACCAGGTCGCCTTTGATGTGGCTTTCCTCCTCCGCACCCAGGACGGCGCCGATGAAATACATCCAAAGAGCGCAGATGGTCAGGATTTCCTCCACCCAGATGAAGCTGGTTTTAAAGACGTAGCGGCTGACCGTGTTGGCAAAGATCAAAAGCACGACCACCAACACGTCCACAGCTTCCACAATCCGCAAGAATTGGATGACCGCTTTCCACCCTCTAGTGGAACGGAGCCGGTCAAAAACACTGGTTTCTTTTCTCATATACCTCTCCTTTACAGCCGGTATGGGGCGGTGGGCTTATTTGGCCAGGTCCGTGTGCATTTGCTCGGTAAACTCCCGCAGGGCGTTTATGTTATCGGCGCCTGCCAGTTCCTCCAGGTCCACCCAGACCTTCTCGCTGACCCGGGCGGCCATGGTGGACAGCTCCTGGTCGGAGGGCTCGATGACGGTAATGCCGTAGTCGGTCAGTTTGTCGAAGTAGTCGTAGTAGGATTCGTACATGGTGGTATAGGCGTTTTCTGTGGCCTCTTTGCCGGCCTGGACAATCGCGTCCTGATACTCGGCAGGCAGTTTGGCCATGGTCTGCTCGCTGATGCACAGGGGATAGTATTCGTTGAGGTAGTTATAGGCCACATAGTAGGAGATTACATCCCGGAAGTTGTCATAGTTCAGGTCCACGCTGCCTCCGTACCAGCAGTCGGCCACGCCGGTTTGAAGGGCGCTGTACAAATCGGAGTAATTGATGGTGGTGGGGGTGAAGTTCAGGGCCTCCATGGTTTTGATGGCGGAGGTGGCGGCGGGGACCCGGCAGAGTACGTTTTGCGGAGTGTCCAGGTCGAAGAGGGTGTCCAGATTGCCCACGTTCTTTCCGCCGATGCCGTAGAAGCCGCCGGGGGCCACGCCGATTTGCCGGACGTTCTGTTCCGCCATGACGCTGTTTACAAACTCACCCAGCCAGGATTCGGTGTTGAAGGCGTACTGCACCTCCTCCCAGTTGGCCACCACATAGGGCGCGCCCACCAGATTCAGTTTGGGATTGTATTCGATGGCCACACTCTCCCAGGTCAGGTCCAGAGAGCCGGTGATCAATTCGCCGAAGGTGGCGGTGTAGTCGCCCAGCTGGGAACCGGGGAAGACCTGAACCGTCACGTGGTTGTCGGTGAGCTGGGCCACCCGGTCGGCAAACCAGTTGCAGTAGTCAAAACCCGGGGTGCCCGCTGTGTACATGATGGACATTCGCAGGTTATAGGTTTTTCCGCTGTCGGCGGAGGACGCGCCGCCGGAATTGGAGGGGGAATCGGAGGGACCGCCGCAGGCGGCCAGGGTCAAAAGCATGGCGAGGGCGGCCAACAGCGCAGGCAGGCAATTCTTTTTCATCTCAAAATACTCCCTTCAAAATGTGACGTTGTGGGGGGGTGTCGGGGTCCGAACGGGTTCAAAGCGGCGCCGGGGCGGTTGCTCTTTTGCCGCTTTGCCTGTGGATGCGGCCTCTCAGCGCTTTACGGCGGTGACGGCAATCTCCACCTTGCATTTGCCGTGAAGTCCGACGTTGCCGAAGCAGAGCCGGGCGGGGAGGCGGCGGGGATGGAAGTGGCGGACGTATTCGGCGTTCATCTCGTCCCGCTCTGAGAAATCGGACAGTAGAACGGTGGCCCGGACCACGTGATCCATGTCGGAACCGTGGCGCTCCAGAAGGGTTGAGAGGTTGTTCAGTATCAGCCGGGTTTCCTCGGTAACCGTACCGTAGCGCAGTTCCTCCGTGTCCAGGTCCATGGCGATGAGGCCGGACAGGTGAAGCTCCCGGTTGTCCAGAATGACAAGGTCGGAATAGGGGCTTTTTTCGCCTTCCGGCGCAAAGGTGATGTGTTCCAGCGGCATGGTGATGCTCCTTTCTGTTAGATTTAATCGGTTGTGGAAAAGGGTAAACCCATATGGGCGTCTACCTGGAGTTTGATCAGTTTAGTTTGGTGGTGCTGTCCACCATATTTTTGAAGTGGGCGCAGGCGACGTCGCAGTCTCCGGCGATGATTCCGTTTACGTAGGCAATGTGTTCCCGGTTGAGTATGTCGTCGGTTTCGGGATAAACCCGGCTCAGGAGGTAGTGCACCCGCTGCTCGAAAAAGCGCAGCGGCTCCAGAGCGTGAACGGCATAGGGATTTTTGCTGCACTTGTCGATGACCTCGTGGATAGTCCGGTCCAGCCGGTAAAGGGCCAGCCGGTCTCCGTGGGCGGCGGTGGAGATAAAATCCCTGTTCAGGCGGCCCAGATATTCCCGAAGTTCCACGGGAGCCAGTTGACAGGCCCGCTTGATCACCAGGATCTCCAAAACCGTGCGGGCCTCGGCCTGGAGATAGTAATCCTCAATCCGGACCTCGCACACCTGAATGCCCAGCCGGGGAATGGTCTGGATGATGGAGTCAAATTCCAGGAGCTTCAGCGCGTCCCGCAAGGGAGTCCGCCCGATTTGGAGCATTTGCGCCAGCTCCAGTTCCGTGTAGATGTTCTTTTCAGGGAGAACATCCAGGGCGATGATTTCCAGAAGCATATTATAGGTTCTGTGAGCCTGGGTTCGAAAAGATTGCTTTTGATAGTAGGAGATGATTTCGTGGATTCTCTCATCCATAGTGTCGCCTCATTCTTCCCTTGATTAATATATTTTAAATATATCTTAAATATATTTACAGATTACACCAAAATCCCCAAAGGGTCAATAGACAAAATTCTGGAAAAAAAGGTGGAATTTTGTGTAAATTGCTTGAAAGACCCGTTTGCCTTTCCGGGGTGCTCCGGACGGTTGGCGTAAGGGGCGGCGGTGTCCACGCCGGAAAAGGAGATGCTCTTAGCGGCAAAGGGCGTGAGGGCAAGGGCCGGAGCAAAGACGGAAAAAGCTTTCATTCGTTTCATAAAAGTCTTCCTCTTTCTCCGCTCGGGATACAAAAAAATGGGGCTGTCTGTTCGACAGCTCCCAGTTTGTCCGGCACCCTCTATGTTGTGGCGCGCTGTATGAAGGACCTTGAAGTCCGTTCCAAATTTTCCAAGTTTTGAAGGGTTCCCCTTGAAAATGGGGGAGAAGAACCGTATAATTAATTTACACTGCCGGGACGGCGTTTAAAAATGATTCTGTAGAGCGGGTAATGTAAGAGGAGATGCTCTCCGGATAGATGTCGTTGAAATAGGACAGCTTTGGCGTGAGCTCACCGGGGGATACCGCCATAATGCCGTCTTGCTCCGTGGCATGGTAGAGTTCCGGGTATTGTGCCACGCATTCCCGAATACGTTGAGGAGAGTAATCGCTGGTTACGTAAGTGGGGAAACATTCGGTCAAAAAGTCCAGATAGCTGCGGATGTCCGTCTCTGTGTACCTTCGCGGAGACACGGCGAACAGGTTCGCCAGCAGAACATCTGTGTTGATTCTGTTGCAGCACATGATTTCGACACTCCTTTTTCATATGTAAGAAATAGAAAGGGGCTGGGATCAAAAGCCGGTCCCCCTGAAGATAGTTCTTATTCTACAGAATCATAGCGGGTCTTTCAAGGGCTTTTTCGGGAAAAAAGCACGGTAAAACGAGGAATATAAAAGCGAATTATTGTGCGATGTGCACAAATAGAGAGAAGGAGAAGGCGTCATGTGTGTGAGAAAAAATGCGATGCTGGATTGGGAAAATCAGACCGTGTTCAAGGACGTGGTGCTGGGCTATATCAATGTGCCTAAGGCCGTGGTGGACAAACTGATTGACCACAAAATTTTTCAGCGGTTGCAGGATGTGGCGCAAACCGGAATGGAAACCCTGTATCCCGGCGCGACCCACAACCGCTTTTGCCACTCGGTGGGCGTATACCATTTGGCCAAGATGGCCTTTCGCTGCTTCCAGAAAAATGTCCAGCGGCAACATGGGGCGGAGATCTACGAGCAGGTGGCTGGTAACCACGCCTCCTGTGAGCGGGTGTGGAACCGCTGGTGCTTTTTGTTTGAGACCGCGGCGCTTTTGCATGACTGCGGCCACTCGCCCCTGTCCCACAGCCTGGAGTTTCTCTATGACGTCAACTACCCGGCCAAGTCCTGTGACCGGCTGCTCTACGACCTCTTCCAGGGGAGCCCCAATTTTCAGGACAACTTTTACCGCCGGAAAAAGGGAGAGACCGGGCAGGACCTTCAAAAGGCCTGTGGCGCTCCCCATGAGCGGATGAGCGCCTATTTCCTGGTGCATCAGGACGGCTACCGGGCCGCGCTGGGGGAGTTGATTCGCGACCAGCTGCTTCACTTTGACGCCGTTCACCCGGAGCTGGAGGGCGCCGCGCCGGAGTACGGAGAGGCCGCGTTCTTCTCGGACCTGGAGTTCATGGTCCGGGCCATCATCGGCTGCCCCTATGACGAAGACTCCCATTTCTGGGGCGAGGAGGAGGCCCACCGGGAGACGGTCTATCAACTGCGCAACTGCATCATCAATCTCCTCCACGGAACCATTGACGTGGACAATATTGACTACAGCATTCGAGACGCCTCCTCCTCCGGATACAAAAGCGCCCAGGTGGACTATGAGCGGCTTTTGAAGGCGGAGACTATCGCCTTGTCCTATGACCACCGGGAAGAGGGGCTGGCGCTGCGGCAAGAGCCCTTTGACCACTCTCTTCTCCTTACCAGCTTTGTCTCAGATCAGGTTGAAGACGGCAAGCTGGAGCTGGTTCTCAGCGGCAGTGCCACGTTGCTGGTGGAGTGGGACGGAGACGGCGAAGAGTCCCAGGCGGGGTTCTCTGTAACAGGCGTCATGCTGGAAGACGGCGAGAACTTCGGCGACCGGGAGTACCAGCGGGTGCTCCACCTCCAACCTGGAAGCAGCGCCCATCTGCTTTTGTGCAGCGGCGTTTTGCGCATCACTCCCCGGGACTCCGACGAAGAGGAGGGCGCTCAGGTCTACATCCGAAGTGAAAAACTCAGCGGCGTCATTCACGGGTTTGTCTTTACCGGCAACCGCCCCGCCCAAAGCCCCGGCGGAGGAGGGGAGGATCTGGACACCCGGATCCGGCGGGGAAAGTTGCGCATTTCCCCCGCTCTCCACAAAAGCGCCCTGAGCGTGATCCAGGGGGCGTTGGACGCCACGAATTTCGAGTCCAGGTGGATTTACTCCCACCACGTGACCACGTACAACAATAATTTCCTCAGCGTGTTTTTGCTGGAGATGTGCGCGGAATACTATTTTGAAAAGAGCTATGAAAATCTGCTGAAACGGCTGGATCAGATTTTGATGGCGTATCCCAGGTTTCTGGGCGGTCCGGCGGGAAGTGTGAATCCTCAGATTGTGGGGCTCCAGCTGGCCAGGGCGAAAAAGGAGCTGAACACTGTTTGCAGAAAGCTGGAGAGCGGGGTGGACGATTACCCGGACCTGAAAAACCCCGAACTTCCGGACACGCTTCCGCATTTTTCCTCCACAAGCAACCTGGAGATCTACAGTCTTTTGTTGGAGGCGGTGTGCAAGCTGTGCCGCCCCATGCCCCTGAGCGAAAACGAGAGCGAATTTCACCAGCGGATGCGGAACCGGCCCTGTGCCACGCTGGTGGAGATTGTCCGGGCCCTTCGAAGGCTTCCCACGGAGTTCCGCCAGGGAAAGCCCCCTCAGCCCTGGGAGCGGGAGGCCTTTGACGAGAACCGGCGCTGGGTGGTCGAGTTCAACGACTGCACCATGGGCATGGAGACCATGAAGGCCCTGCTGGGTATGCCGGAGTGGCAGGTGATCAACGGCCAGCGCTTCTTCCGCACCAGCGATTCCACCTTGCGCAGTATGTACCACAACCTGGAGCAAAACGCCACGGAGGAGGACAGGGAAAACCACCGGGACCTTATGGCGGCCATTCACCAGGCGGAGTCCCGCCGCTATCTCAAGACCATGTGGAAGTCCCACGCGGAGTTTCATTTCTACATCCACGGTTGGAAACGGAGCTGGCTGGAGAGGGAGGAGGGCGCGCTTTCTCTGGTGCAGCGGCTTTTTAACGTGCAGGACGCGCCTCAAGATCCCAAAAACGGCGATATCCTTTACGTGTATTTCTCCGACGAGTACGTCAAGCGTTACGGACAGGCAAACCAGCTCTGGGCGGAAATCAAAAAGAATTTCCACCTGGATATTCTGGCCTACGTGCCCCAGAAGATCCGCCACAAGGAATTGCGGGGCGACAGGACCTATGTGGTCTGGAAAAACCGGATTGTCACCTTGTCCGACATAGACATTCGCTCCGGCAGCGCCCCCGGCGAACAGTATTTCTACTTGTATTACCAGATGTCCGAGGAGGGAGAGGAGTTGGACGTGTGCGCTTTCATGGACTTTTTGAGAGAGCGCCTGATTCAACTGGAGAGCGGGAAGCCCTCCTCGAACGACTACGCGAATACCACCCCCGTGGCCAAGGAGACTTCCCCGAAGCCCGGCGAAACGGCCGGAGATCATAAGACGGAGGATCATTTATGACGACGGAACAGGCCGGCTCTTTTCACAGCGCGGAATTTGGCGAAGTGCGCATTCGGGACAATGTCTATGGGGATATTTTGATCCCCAGGAAATTCCTTCCCATCATTGACTCCTATGAATTTCAGCGCCTGCGCAACATCAAGCAGCTGGCTACCGCCCAGTACGCCTTCCCCGGCGCCAGCCACACCCGCTTCGCCCACTCTATCGGCACCTTTTATGTGATGCAACGGATTATCTCCCATTTTGATCACTACTTTCAGGCCCTGGGGCTGCCGACGATTCCTGTCCGGGAACAGGAGCTGCTTTTGGCGGCCTCCCTCCTTCACGACCTGGGGCACACCCCATTCTCCCACGCGCTGGAGGACACCATGCAAAACGCCCGGAAGGTTCCCCATGAGCGCTGGACGGTGGACATCATCCAAGACAAGACCGCCGCTTCGCCGGATAAGACGGCGGCTTCCACACGCAAGACCAGCTCCTCACCGGACGAGGACACCGATTCCCCCGACAAAAACGCCCCTCTTTCCAAGATTCTGGAGAACATCTTCGGGAGCACCGGCCCCAAAGAGATCGCGGACCTCATCGGACTTCAGCACGGCGACCCGACCACTCCCTTCTTCCCGGCGGCGGAGATCAAGCTGGAAAACATCTTCCACTCCCTCATCTCCAGCCAGCTGGACGCCGACCGGCTGGACTACATCCGGCGGGACTCCATGGAGGTGGGCGTCACCTATGGAGTGATTGATCTGGACCGGCTAATCGGCGGGTTCCGGATTGGAATTTTGAACGACGGCAAGGCGGCCGTCTGCGTGGCGGAGGAAAACCTGTCCGATGTGGAGGGCTATCTCTACGCCCGGTATCAGATGTACCGGAACGTCTACCTGAATCCCTTCAAAATGTTTACGGAGGAGCTGCTGCGCAAGATTATCCGCTGTGTCTACACGCTTTATGACAAGGACCGTCTGAAGGCCTCGGACCTGCCTCTGGGGTTCAAGGCGGCGCTTCAAAAATCCCCCATGGACATCCGGGATTTCCTCTTGTTGGATGATTCCGTCATCATGGGCGCCATCAAGGGATGGGCCAACCTTGCGGACAAGCGGGCCTGGCTTTTGAAAGAGCTGTGCACGTGTATGGTGCGGCGGAGCGGTTATCAGCGTTACATTTTCGCCGACGTGTCCCCGGAGGCGCTGAACCTTTTCCGGGAGGAGCTGGTGGCGTTGCTCAAACCCTGGGTCCCGGAGAAGGTGTTTTGCCAAAAGAGCGTGGCGGAGTGGGTGGAGGAGTTCCCCTTCGTGGTGCTTCGGACGGCGAAACCCCAGCTCTATAAAAATGAGCGGGAGAACATCTACATTTTGGAAAATAGCGGCCGCGTGGTGGAAATTTCGGACTGCTCTAACCTGGTGAAGGCCTTCAGTGGCGAGGACGCCGCCATTTCCGCCGTCTATATGAGCGAGGACATCCTGAAACTGTATCTTGAAAAGGAGCCCGTTTTCCACAATTTAACAGAAGAAAAGCGGCTGGAATTAGTAGGGAAGGTGAAGAAATTGTTTGAAAGCAGAACCGCGAGAAACAGCATCGAGATTGAAAAGAAGTACTATTTTCCTCAGAGCGGGTTGAACGTCTCCTGGGAGCGGGTCCAGCAGCAGCTGTGCGGCGCGCTGGAGGATCTGGGATATCTGGTCTCCCCAGCAGGGGGAACGGCGGAGCCGGTTTTACAGACGGACTATTATTTCGATACGGCGGAGGAGACCTTGCGCAAGGCCAACTGCTCTTTGCGGGTTCGCATCAAGGGCAGCAAGGCGGAGCTCACCTGCAAACGGCCGGTCAGCGGCAGCAAGTCTTGCGGCGAGCAGGGGCAGATGGAACGGTATGAATACGCCAGCGCGCTGAAAAGTTTGGAGCCTTCCCAGGTTTGCGGCGTGTTTCAGGGAGAGGAGGGGGCGGCCTTTGTGGCAAGATATCTCTCGGATTTGGTTTCCTGTGGCGATCTGGGCCAGACCATTACCATCGTGAACCACCGAGCGCGCTATATGCTGGAACCAAAGGCCGGGGACCAGCAGGTCAAAGATGTGTATGAGCTGGCCTTCGACGACGTCACCTTTGAAAACCAGATCTCCCACCGTTCTTACGGGGAAAAGCAAATCGAGCTGGAATTGAAGTCGGACGCCTCCACGCGGCTCAATATGCAGGCCATGACCAACCAGCTGGAGAAAGACTTTGCCCACTGGAATCTGTCGGTTATGACGGAGTCCAAGTATGAACGGGCGAAAAAATTCACCTGAGCACCCACCGCGATAAAAAAACCTCCGGCCCATGCCGGAGGTTTTGCGGTTATCCGTCGTTGGTGCGAATGCCGTGGCGGATTCCGCCGATGTCATAGGGCGTGGTCTGGTACACGCAGTAGTTCAACCAGTTGCCATAGAGCAGGTGGGCGCAGGATCGCCAGCGCACCGGAGGTTCCCGGCTGGGATCGTCCTGGGGGAAGTAGTGCAGGGGAAGCTGGATGTCCACCCCGGCGTCCAGGTCCCGGAGATACTCCTTTTTCAGCGTGTCCCGGTCGTATTCGGCGTGGCCCATGAGGAACACCTGCCGCCCCTGGTCGGTTTTCACGGCATAGACTCCCGCCTCCGGGGAGTCCGCCAGGATCTTCAGCTCCGGCTCCGCCTCGATGTCCCGCCTGTCCACGGTGGTGTTTCGGGAGTGGGGAACCCAGAACTGGTCGTCAAAGCCCCGGAAGAGGATGAAATTGGGGTCTTCCACCGTGTGCTGAAACACGCCGAAGAGCTTGTGGGGCAAAGGCCGCTTGGGGATGCCGTAGTGATAGTACAGCCCCGCCTGGGCCCCCCAGCAGATGTGGAGGGTGGAGTGGACGTTGTGCTTGCTCCACTCCATGATCTCGCAGAGCTCCGGCCAGTAGTCCACCTCCTCGAAAGGAAGCTGTTCCACCGGCGCGCCGGTGATGATGAGCCCGTCAAAGGTTCGGTTTCGCACCTCGGCAAAGGTTTTGTAAAAGGCCAGCATATGCCGCTGGGAGGTGTTGCGGGAGATGTGTCCGGCAGGCGCGATGAGTTCCAGCTCGATCTGGAGGGGCGTGTTCCCCAAGACCCGGGCCAGCTGGGTTTCCGTGTCCACCTTGGTGGGCATCAGGTTTAAAAGCAGAATTTGAAGCGGCCGGATATCCTGGGTCATGGCTCGCGTCTCCGTCATGACAAAGATGTTTTCCTGACGGAGGGTGGAGGTGGCGGGAAGCCGGTTTGGGATTTTGATGGGCATATCAGACCACCGCCTCCAGGGCCTGCCGGATGTCCGCGATCAGGTCCTCCTTGTGTTCAAGACCGCAGGACATACGGATGAGGCCCGCGGGAATTCCGGCGCCGGACAGCTGCTCGTCGCTCATCTGCCGGTGGGTGGAGGTGGCGGGATTGAGACAGCAGGTCCGGGCGTCCGCCACATGGGTTTCGATGGCCGCCAGCTTTAACCGGCCCATGAAGGCCCCGGCGGCCTCCCGTCCGCCCTTGAGCTCAAAAGACACCACGCCGCAAGAACCCTTGGGCAGGTATTTTTGCGCCAGGGCGTGGTATTTGTCCCCGGGAAGGCCGCAATAGCTGACCTGGGCCACAGCCGGGTGCTTTTCCAGGAACTCCGCCACGGCCTGTGCGTTTTCACAGTGGCGCTCCATGCGGACATGGAGGCTCTCCAGCCCCAGGTTCAGGTAAAAGGCGCTCTGGGGGGACTGGGTGCAGCCGAAGTCCCGCATAAGCTGGGCGGTGCACTTGGTGATAAAGGCGCCGGCCAGACCGAATTTCTCCGCGTAGGTGATGCCGTGATAACTCTCGTCCGGGGTGCAGAGGCCGGGGAACTTCTCCCGGTGGGCCATCCAGTCAAACTTTCCGGAATCCACGATGGCTCCGCCTACGGCGACGCCGTGACCGTCCATATATTTGGTGGTGGAGTGGGTGACGATGTCCGCCCCCCATTCGATGGGGCGGCAGTTTACCGGAGTGGCAAAGGTGTTGTCGATGATCAGGGGCACGCCGTGGGCGTGGGCGGCGGCGGCAAAGCGCTGGATATCCAGTACGGTCAAGGCGGGATTGGCGATAGTTTCGCCGAACACCGCCTTGGTATTGGGGCGGAAGGCGGCGTCCAGCTCCTCCGCGGTGCAGTCCGGGGAGACGAAGGTGACCTCAATTCCCATTTTCGCCATGGTGACGGAGATGAGGTTGAAGGTGCCGCCGTAGATGGAGGAGGAGGAGACAATGTGGTCCCCGCAGGTGGCGATGTTGAAGAGGGAGAAGAAGTTGGCCGCCTGACCGGAGGAGGTCAACATGGCGGCGGCGCCCCCCTCCAGGGCGGCGATCTTCGCCGCCACGTAATCGCAGGTGGGGTTTTGGAGGCGGGAGTAAAAATAGCCGCTGGCCTCCAGATCGAAGAGCTTGCCCATTTCCTCGCTGGTGGCGTATTTAAAGGTGGTGGACTGAACAATGGGGATTTGCCGGGGCTCGCCGTTGCCGGGGGTATAGCCCCCCTGGACGCAAATGGTCTCGGGACGGTAATGACTCATAACATCGCGCTCCTTTTAACTTTATGCTGGGACGAAAAACGGCTCTCGTCCCAAAGAATGTTCTTTGAGACGAAAGCCGGAAGGACTTCCGCGGTACCACTCAAATTGCGCCGGCCTTGCGGCCCGACGCCCCTCGCAGGGCCAAACAGCCCTTTTGCCCTAACGCGGCACACGGGACGCCCTACCTGTCGAACGTCCGGCTCGGGAGCCATAGGACCCTGGGACCGTTCCCGCCGGCTCGCACCGCCCGCCGGCTCTCTGAGAGTTCGTGTCCCCGTCCCTCTCCGTCATCGCTTTGAAAGACATTATAAAAAGCCCGAGGGGATTTGTCAACTGCGGATTGAGGTGGGGGAGTCTCCATTCACGCATTTTATAACAGCACCATGGTGTAGGGACCGCCGCCCCCGGCGGCCGTTGGCGGCTTTGCCGCTTACGGAGGCGGCGTACCCCTTGCGGGAGTCCGGCGGCCCGCCAATACAAAGCCTCACATCGGGACGGCCGAGGGGGCGGCCCTTGAGGTGGGATGTTTTTCAAAAGCGTACCGGGTGAAAAGTGGGGGGCGGAGGGGGGTGAAACAATTTCCGGCGTTTTACCTAAAAAGAGGCAGGGAAGTTTTCCGCTTGAGGGCTTGCATTTTTATGGACTTTCCGCTATTATGAAAAAAATGAGCAAGGATAGATGGCTGCAACGGAGTGCCGCGCGCACGGGCCCGCACCTGTCTTTCCATGCGGACCGGCAGGTGTTTCAAATCCCAGGGGATTTGAGGCGCCTTTCTTTTTTACCCAAAATTCAATTTAAGGAGGAAGATCTCTATGATCCTATTGGCAAACGGCAAGCTCATCACCCGGGACCCCAGCGGCACGGGCTACCTGCCCGACGGCGGCGTGGTCACCGACGGGGGGAAGATTGTGGAGGTTGGCGAAACCGCCGCCCTGAAAGCAAAATACCCCCAGGCGGAATTTGTGGACGCTAAAGGCGGGGTCATCATGCCCGGTCTCATCAACGCCCACACCCACATCTACTCCGCCCTGGCCCGGGGCCTGTCCATCAACGGCTACGCCCCCACCAACTTTTACGAGGTGCTGGACGGCCAGTGGTGGTACATCGACCGTCACCTGGACCTGGCGGCCACCCGGGCCAGCGCCCGGGCTCTGGTCATGGACTCCATCAAGCAGGGCGTCACCACCATCTTCGACCACCACGCCTCCTTCTGTGAGATTCCCGGCTCTTTGAGGGAGATTGCCAAGGTTACGGAGTCCATGGGAATGCGGGCCTGCCTGTGCTATGAGGTCAGCGACCGGGACGGGGAGGAAAAATCCCTCCAGTCCGTTCAGGAGAATAAGGACTTCATCGACTACTGCGAGAGCCACCCCTCTGAAATGCTGAAAGCCATGTTCGGCGGACACGCCCTTTTCACTATCTCCGACAAAACCTTTGACCGGATGGTGTCCGCCAACGCGGGCCGGGTGGGCTACCACATCCATGTCTCCGAGGGCATGAACGACGTCTATGACTCCCTCCAAAATTACGGCCGCCGCCCGGTGCAGCGCCTCCAGGACCACGGCATCCTGGGCCCCAAGACCATCTTGGGCCACTGTATCCACGTGAACACGGCGGAAATGGACATCATCAAAGAAACGGATACCATGTGCGTCAACAACCCGGAAAGCAACATGGGAAACGCCGTGGGCTGCTCTCCGGTGCTCCAGCTCTATAAGAAGGGCATCCTGGTGGGGCTTGGCACCGACGCCTATACCAACGATATGTTGGAGAGCATTAAGGTGGCCCTGACCATCCAGCGGCACAACGCCTGCCTTCCCGGTGTGGGCTGGTGCGAGGTGACGGATATGCTCTTTAAAAACAACGCCAAAATGGCGGCGCGGTGCGGCTTCCCGGAGATGGGCGTTTTGAAAGCCGGAGCGGCGGCAGACGTGATCGTCATGGACTATAAGCCCTTCACGCCGTTTTCCGACGCCAATATCGACGGGCATATGCTCTTCGGCATGACGGGCCGTCAGTGCCAAACGACGATGATCAACGGTAAAATCCTGATGAAAGACCGGGTCCTCACCGAAATCGACGAGGAAGCCGTCAACGCCCAGATTCTGGAGGTCTCCAAAAAGCTCTGGGGAACCCTAAACCACTGTGAGTATTAATTGTGAGTATTAATAGCATATTTGATTGAGGGAAAGGCAGTCTCTGAAGAAATGGCCTGACCTGGGAGTCAGGCCCCACAGGAGCAGTTTCTTCCCCAAACGCCAGATTAGCGGCAGCGAGGAGGGGAGAGCAGTCCTTGCATCGACCGCCAACCCCCCGCTTGCACCACGCCGCGGGCAAAAGACTTGCGTAACAAACCGTCCGTACCCTGCCGCGCCCCCGTTTTCTCTCTTCCACCGTGCACGGCGCATTCTCTCTTTTCGCAAAAGAGAGAATGGGGGGTGCAAATGGACCAGCCCTCAGAGGGCTGCCCCCACCCCCGCCGAAACGGCGGAGAACCGGCCAGATATTTTAAGGAGGAAAAAAGAATGTCCGAACTGATGACCCCCATCCCGTTCCGGGAACTCATGACCTGGGTAACCGCCGAGTACCAGAAAGAAGGCACCGTCTTCGGCGTCCACAAGCCCTATAAGGCAGGCGTCAAAACCCTGCCCATCTTCGGCGAGAAGATCGAAACCCCCTTCGGCCCCGCCGCCGGACCCAACACCCAGCTGGCCCAAAACATCATCGCCGGCTATTTCGCCGGGGCCCGGTTCTTCGAGCTGAAAACCGTCCAGAAGATGGACGGCGCGGATCTGGCCGCCTGCATCAACCGGCCCTGCATTCTGGCGGAGGACGAGTGCTACAACTGCGAGTGGTCCACGGAGCTGTATGTCCAGCAGGCTTTTGAGGAGTATGTCAAGGCCTGGTGCGCCTGTAAGATCCTGGCCAAGGTCTACGGCCTGGGCGACCCGGACGCCTTTGTCTTCAATATGTCCGTGGGCTATGACCTGGCGGGCATCCAGGGGGAGAAAATCGACGGCTTCCTCAGCGGCATGGTGGACGCCTCCCAAACCCCCGTTTTCCGGGAGTGCATCCAGATCCTCAAGGAGTTTTTCCCCGCCGAAACCGCCTTTATCGACACGATTACGCCTCACGTCTCCGGCAGCGTTACCCTCTCCACCCTCCACGGCTGCCCGCCGGACGAGATCGAGCGGATTGCCAGCTATCTCATTGAAAAGAAGCACCTTCACACCTTCGTCAAGTGCAACCCCACCATCCTGGGCTACGAGACCGCCCGGTCCATCCTGGACGGCATGGGCTACGACTACATTGCCTTTGACGACCACCACTTCAAAGAGGACCTCCAGTACGCCGACGCGGTGCCCATGTTCCGCCGCCTCCAGGCCCTGGCGGACAAGACCGGCGTGGAGTTCGGATTGAAGCTCTCCAACACCTTCCCCGTGGACGTGAAGGCCGGGGAGCTGCCCAGCGAGGAGATGTACATGGCGGGCAAGTCCCTCTTCCCCCTGACCACCACCATGGCGGCCCGGATTTCCAAGGAGTTCGGCGGGCGGATGCGCATCAGCTACGCCGGAGGCGCCGACGCGCTGAACATCGACAAGCTCTTTGCCCTGGGCATCTGGCCTATCACCATGGCCACCACGGAACTCAAGCCCGGCGGCTACCAGCGCTTCGTCCAGATCGGCGACAAGCTGGACGCCCTGGAGTTTAAGCCTTTCACCGGCGTGGATGTGGCGGGCATCGAGGCCCTGGCCCTGGCGGCCCGGTCCGACAAGTACCACGTCAAGGCCGTGAAGCCCCTGCCCCGGCGGAAACTCTACGAGAAAGTGCCGCTGATGGACTGCTTCACCGCCCCCTGCAAGGGCGGCTGCCCCATCGGGCAGGATATCCCTGAGTATATTGAGCTTTGCCGAAACGGGGAGTATGCCTCCGCCTTGCGGCTTATCTGCGAGAAAAACCCCCTGCCCTTTATCACCGGCACCATCTGCGCCCACCGCTGCCAGACCAAGTGCACCCGGAACTTCTACGAGGACTCCGTCCAGATTCGCTCCACCAAGCTGGTGGCCGCGGAGCGGGGCTATGACGAGTATTTGTCCAAGGTGAAGGCCCCCGCCCCGGCCAACAACGGGAAAAAGGTAGCCATGATCGGCGGAGGCCCCACCGGCATGGCGGCGGCCTACTTTGTGGGCCGGGCGGGCATCCCCGTCACTGTTTTTGAAAAGTCCAATCGTTTGGGAGGCATCGTCCGGCAGGTCATCCCGGGCTTCCGCATCTCTGACGGGGCCATTGACAAGGACGCGGCCCTGGTGGCCAAAATGGGCGCGGAGATCAAGCTGAACACCCCCGCCCCCTCTGTCGCCGAGCTGAAAGCACAGGGGTACACCCACATCTTCTTCGCCGTGGGCGCGTGGAAGGCCGGGCGGCTGGATATCCCCGGCAACGTGGTGCCCGTCATCGGCTGGCTGAAGGATTTGAAGGCCGGGAAAGACGTGTCCCTGGGCCATGTGGCGGTGGTCGGCGGCGGCAACACCGCCATGGACGCTGCCCGGGCGGCTCTTCGGGCGGGGGCGGAGACCAGCACCCTGGTGTACCGCCGGACGAAGAAATATATGCCCGCAGACGCGGAGGAGCTGGAGCTGGCCATTGCCGACGGCGTGAACTTCCTGGAGCTGGTGGCCCCGGTGGAGCAGAAGGAGGGCAAGCTCCGCTGCGAGAAGATGAAGCTGGGCGAGCCCGACGGGAAGGGCCGCCGGAAGCCGGAGCCCACGGGAGAGTTTGTGGAAATCGACTGCGACACGGTGATTTCCGCCGTGGGCGAGAAGGTGGAAAGCGAGCTCTTTACCGCCAATGGCGTCGGGGTGGACGCCAAGGGCCTGCCGGATTTCCGGACCAATGTGGAGGGTGTGTACGCCGGCGGAGACGCCATGCGGGGCCCCGCCACGGTGGTGGAGGGCATCGCCGACGCCCAGGCCTTTGCCAATGCCGTCATTGGGGAGGCGTATTCATTTGCCGTTCCCGACAAGGCTCTGGCCTCCCGGGCGGACGCCATCGCCAAAAAGGGCATCCTCTGCGAGTCCGCCAAGTGCGAGGGAGACCGCTGCCTTGCCTGCAACGCGGTGTGTCAGGCCTGCGCCGACGTGTGCCCCAACCGGGCCAACGTGGTGGTGGAGCTGCCCGACGGGCGGCATGAGATTCTTCACGTGGACCGGATGTGCAACGAGTGCGGCAACTGCGCCATCTTCTGCCCCTACGACTCCGCCCCCTACCGGGACAAGTTCACCCTGTTCAAGACCCGGGAGGGCTTTGACGAGAGCGCGAACAACCAGGGCTTCCTGCCCCTGGGCGGGAGCAAGGTCCTGGTCCGGCTGGAGGGGAAGGTCTTTGAGGCTGATTTGAACGGCAAAAACGATCTGCCCGCGGACATTGAGGTGTTCATTCTCACGGTTTTGAATACCTGCGCCTATTTGCTGTAACAGAGAAAACCGACGGAGGCCGGGGGAACCTGGCCTCCTCGTTTTGCCGTTTTTGCCAATTCCCCGCCGGTTCTGTCCGGGAGGACTTTTGGAAATATGACTGGAATTTACAGCCTGTCCGTGGTATACTGTGTTTTAGAATCCGTCTTCACGGCCGTTGAACGCCGCCGGGGCGGTCCTTTTCCGCCGCTTTGCTTTCCTGCGCAATCCTTTGGAGTTCCTGGGGGACGGTCCCTGTTTTTCGGGGAACATCCTCTTCTATCCGGTGTCCCCCGGTTAGGAATACAGGCTCTCCCATGAGAAAATCCCGCCAAGTTAGGAGTGTGAATCCCTTGACTCTGCTTTCCTCCGTCCTTTTGGGCGCCATCCAGGGGGTGACCGAGTTTTTGCCGGTGTCCAGCTCCGGGCATCTGGCCATTGCGGAGCACTTGCTGCATATGTCCGGCGGGGCGGCGGTCCCGCCCTTCTTCGACGTGTTGCTCCACCTGGGGACGCTGTTTGCCGTCTTCATCGCCTATTGGGAGGATATCCGGGACATGGTTCTGGAGTTCTTTTATGGCGTGGGCGACCTGGTCCATGGAACCACCCCCCGCCGCGTTCCCCCCGCCCGGCGGATGATTTTGCTCATCATTGTGGGAACCCTGCCCCTTTTTGCCGTGCTGGCGGTAAAGGACAACATCGAGGCCCTGGGGGACAATATGTATTTCGTGGCCTTTGCGCTGCTTGCCACGGGCTGTTTGCTCTTTGCCAGCGACCGTGTCCGCCGGGGGCGGAAGACGGAAAAGACCGCCACGGTTCTGGACGCCTTGCTGGTGGGCGTGGGGCAGGCCCTGGCCACCTGCCCCGGGATCTCCCGGTCCGGAACCACCATCACCGCCGGCTGTTTTGTGGGCTTTGACCGGAAATTCGCCGTCCGCTACTCCTTCCTCATGTCCATTCCCGCCATTTTGGGAGCCAACCTTCTAAGCCTCAAAGACGCCCTGGAGGGAGACATCCTCTGGGCGGAGGCGCCGGTGTATCTTGTGGGGGTGGCGGTCTCCGCCGTGGTGGGCTATGCCTGCATCCGGCTGATCAAGCTGGTGGCGGACAAGGGGAAGTTCGGCTTTTTCGCCTATTACTGTTGGCTGGCGGGCATCGTCACCCTGGCCCTGATTTTCACCCAAACGTGACAAATTCCTGACTCTTGGAGGTACATAACCGTGGCTTCCACATCACAAAAGAAACCCGCCGCCAGAAAATCCGGCGGCAAATCCACAAGAAAGCCCCCCCAGAAGCAGCCCATCCGCCGGGAGGTCACCGGAGGCGTGCTGCTGGCCCTGGCCCTGTGCGTCTTCGTGGGCTACTTCGGTGTCAACGCCCTGTTTTTGGACTTTTTCGGGAAGCTCCTAAAGGGCCTGTTTGGCTATGGCTATTGGCTGGCGGGGCCCGCCCTGGTGCTGGCGGGGCTGATTTTGCTCTTTCACCGGGGGCGGCCCGTTCAGCTGCGGACCACTTGCGCCCTGTTGCTGCCGCCGCTGTTTGGGACATTGACCCATCTGGTCTTTTGCAAAAAGGTCTACGAGCCCTCTTTCTTCAAAATGCTGGGGGCCATCTGGAACGACGGCGTGGCCCTGGAGTCCGGCGGCGCCGTCTCCGGTGTGCTGGCCAACGGGGCCGCTGCGGTGTTTTCCTCTTTGGCGTCTGTAATTTTGTTCACAGTGCTGTTCGTCGCGCTTTTGTTCGTCTCTTTGAGGCTGACGCTTTCGGCCTTTTCCGACTGGCGGCGGACCCGCCCCCAGTATGAGGAGCCGCCGGAGCCCGCTATCCGGGTGACCCCCGTGGACCCGCCCAAGCGGCGCGCCTCCGGGGGATCCAAGCCCCAGATCGACATTCCCCTGGACGGAGAGGAGCGGCCCGCAAAACCGGAGCGGTCAGGGAAATTCACCGGCTTTTTCCGCCACAAGGCCGACGGCCAGCCCACTCCGGACCAGGTGCTTCAAGGGCCGCCAAAGCCGGAGCCGGAGCCGGAACGGCCCCGGGCGTCCATTCCCGTGCCGTCTCCCGCGCCGGTGCCGGAGCCTGATTCCGCCGTTTCCGCCCCCTTAGCGCCCGAGCCGCCGGAACCCTCTGTGGAGCCGGCGCGTCCGGAGCCGGTTTCCCCGGAGCCGGTCTCCCCGGAGCCGGTCTCCCCGGAGCCGGAGAAGCCCCTTCCCACGGCGGAGACCTTCACCCGTAGCGGCAAGGCCGAGACCGCCAAGGAGGTGGCGGCCCAAACCGCTGCCGTGGCCGCGGAAATCGAGGAGAAGCTGGCCACGGAGGAGGGGGAGTACCCCTATCCGCCGGTGGACCTGTTGCGGTTGAACCAGGGGGAAAACCACATCGAGGCCGGAGCGGAGCTCCGGAACAACTCCCGCCGTCTGGCGGAGACCCTGACCAGCTTCGGCGTGGACGCCGCCCCCGGCGACGTGATCCACGGCCCCTCCGTCACCCGTTACGAGTTCATTCTGGAGCAGGGGGTGAAACTCTCCAAGATCACGAACCTGGCGGACGACATCGCCCTGGCCCTGGGGGCCACCGGCGTGCGCATCGCCCCCATTCCCGACAAGATCTCCGTGGTGGGCATCGAGGTGCCCAACAAGCAGGTGACTCCGGTGCTCATCCGGGACGTGATTGAGTCCCGGGACTTTGCCGCCCACAAGTCCAACGTGGCCTTCGCCCTGGGCCGGGACATCGGCGGGCGGAACGTCATTGGGGACATTGGAACGCTGCCTCACGTGCTCATTGCAGGTACCACCGGCTCCGGCAAGTCCGTCTGCACCAACTCGTTGATCATCAGCCTCCTTTACAAGTCCACGCCGGAGGATGTGCGCTTTATCATGGTGGACCCCAAGATGGTGGAGTTGGCCCCCTACAACGGCATCCCCCACCTGCTTATCCCGGTGGTGACGGACCCCAAGAAGGCCGCCGGGGCCCTTCAGTGGGCAGTGTTCGAGATGATGAAGCGCTACAAGACCTTCTCCGAGCATGGGGTGAAAAAGCTGGAGGAGTTCAACCACCTGGCCCGGACAAAAGAGGGCCTGGAAACCATGCCCAGCGTGGTGGTGGTTCTGGACGAGCTGGCGGATTTGATGCTGGTGGCCGCCAAGGAGGTGGAGGAATCCATCTGCCGGGTGGCCCAGATGGGCCGTGCTGCGGGAATGCACCTGGTCATCGCCACCCAGCGGCCCTCCGCCGACGTGATCACCGGCCTTATGAAGGCCAACATCCCCAGCCGGATTGCCTTTGCCGTGGCCTCCTCCATGGAGTCCCGGATCATCCTGGACAACGGCGGCGCGGAAAAACTGGTGGGCCGGGGAGATATGCTTTACGCCCCCCTGGGGGCGGGGAAGCCCACCCGGGTCCAGGGCTGCTTCATCACTCCGGAGGAGATTGACCGGGTGGTGTCCTTTGTCAAACAGACCGGAGAGGCCCGGTATGACGACGACGTCATAGCCAAAATCGAGGAGTCCGTACAGGAAAAGGGCGGTAAAGCCGGAAAGCCCGCCGCAGAACCCCAGGAGAGCGAGGAGGACGAGCTGCTCCCCGCCGCCGTGGAGGTCATCCTGGAGACGGGGCAGGCCTCTACGTCCATGCTCCAGCGGCGTTTGAAGCTGGGGTACTCCCGGGCTGCCCGCCTTGTGGACCAGCTGGAGGAGCGGGGCTATGTGGGCCCCTTCGAGGGGTCCAAGCCCCGGCAGCTTCTCATTACCAGGGAAAAGTGGCAGGAGATGAAAATGGGGGGAAACCCGCCGGAGACGCCGGAACAGGCCTCCCAAGACGAATAGAGCAAATAAGCGCCTGGGAATTTCCCAGGCGCTTACTGTTTAATTCAGCGTATCCGCTGCCTCCGTAAACAGCTCCGCCATCCGTCCGGCGGTGGCGGGACAGCTTTTCAGCTCCGGGTCCCGCTCCAGCAGGGCGTCCGCCGCCGCCTGGGCCTCCCGGAGGAGTTGCGCGTCACAGCCGATGTCCGCCACCCGTAGCCCCGGCAAGCCGTGCTGCCGCTGACCGAAGAAGTCCCCCGGCCCCCGGAGGCGCAGGTCCTCTTCGGCGATTTGAAAGCCGTCGGCGGTTTTGGTCATGACCTTGAGCCGCTGCCGGGTCTCCTCGTTTTGGTTGTCGGAGATGAGCACGCAATAGGATTGCCAGGGGCCCCGGCCCACCCGGCCCCGGAGCTGGTGGAGCTGGCTGAGGCCAAAGCGTTCCGCGTTTTCCACCACCATGACGGCGGCGTTGGGCACGTCCACCCCCACCTCAATGACGGTGGTGGACACCAAAATGTCCGTCTCCCCGGCGGCGAAGGCGGACATTACCGCCTCTTTCTCTTTGGGTTTCATCTTCCCGTGGACGTAGGCCACCCGAAGGTCCGGGAAAACCTCCTGTTGGAGCTTGGTGGCGTACTCCGTCACGGCCTTTTGCTCGTCGCCCCCCTCTTCCCGTTCGGATACCTGGGGACAGACCACATAGGCCTGCCGTCCCTCTCCCGCCAGCTTCCGGAGAAACCGGTAGATCCTGGGATGGTAGCTGCTGTCCACAAAGGACGTCTGGACGGGCCTTCGTCCAGGGGGAAGCTGGTCAATGACGGAGACGTCCAGGTCCCCGTATAAAATCAGCGCCAGGGTTCGGGGGATGGGGGTGGCGGACATGACCAGGGTATGGGGGTGGTCGCCTTTTCCCGCCAGGGCCGCCCGCTGTCCCACGCCAAAGCGGTGCTGCTCGTCCGTCACCACCAGTCCCAGGCGATGGTATTCCACATTGCCGGTGATGAGGGCGTGGGTGCCCACGACGAAGTCCCGTTCCCCCGCCGCCAGGGCGGCGGAGAGCGTCCGTTTTTCCTTGGCGGTGTTGGCCCCGGTGAGCAGGGCGCAGCGGACCCCCAAGGGCTCCAGCAGGGGGGCCAACCCCTCGTAGTGCTGCCGGGCCAGAATTTCCGTGGGGGCCATCAGGGCCGCCTGCCGTCCGTTTTTCACGGAGAAGTAGGCGCAGGCGGCGGCCACCACGGTTTTGCCGCTGCCCACGTCTCCCTGGCAAAGCCGGTTCATGGACCTGCCGGAGGTCATGTCCTCCAGGGCCTCCTCCACACAGCGGCGCTGGGCCGCTGTCAGGGTGAAGGGAAGGGCCTTGTAAAAGGGCTCCATGTCCACCGGGTGAAAGGGCTCCACCGGCGCCGTCTCCCGCCTCTGGCGCAGTCGCCGGAGACCCAGAGTGAAGAGAAAAAGCTCCTCAAAGGCCAGCCGCCGCCGGGCCAACTCCAGCGTTTCAAAAGACGTGGGAAAGTGGATGTGTTCATAGGCGAAACCAATGTGACAAAGCTGGTGGTCCCGCCGGATCTGGTCCGGGAGAACGTCGGGCATAATGTCCGCGCAGGCGTCCAGGCCCTGGCGGATGGAGCGGGAGAGAATGCGTTGGCTGACCCCGGCGGAGAGGGGATAGACAGGGATAATGCGGCCTGTGGCCTCCTGACGCCCCTCGGGCTCCACGATGGGGTTGGTCATCCGGCGGAGAAGGAGGTTGCCCTCGGCCTTGCCGCAAAAGACATAGGTCTGCCCCGGTTTCAGGCTGTTTTTCAGCCAGGACTGGTTGAAGAAGGTCACGTCCAGCGCGCCGCTTTCGTCCACTGCCCGGACCTTTACAAGGTCCAGCCCCTTGCGGATGTGGGATACCGTGGGCGCCGCCGCCACCATGGCGGCGGTGCAAGCGGTCTCTCCCGGCGTCAGGTCCGCGATTCGACGGATCTGGCTTCGGTCCTCGTAACGGCGGGGAAACCAGGAAATCAAATCCCGCAGGGTGTGGATTCCCAGTTTGGCAAGGGCGCTGGCCCGCTGTTCGCCAATGCCCCGGATGAAGCGCACATCCGTTTTCAGGTCTGCCATGGGGCCCCTCCTCTCCGGCTCTAAACGGTCTTTTTTCATTGAATTATACCGTGACAAAGCGAGAAAAACAAGGGACTTCCGGGAGGGCGTCTCCCGGAAGTCCCACCCGGCGCAAGTCTCTCAGGCGTTGGGCTTTTTGTTGACGTATTGGAGGAAGCGGAACTTCAACCCGTCTTCTTCCATCGTTTCCCCGGCGGTTTCCACCTGCCAGTTGGGCAGCTTGTCCAGATTGGGAAAGAAGGTGTCCGACTCCTGCACCTTTGTCTCCACCCGGGTGAGGTATACCCGGCGGCAGCGGGAGAGCAGGGCGGCGTAGATGCTGCCGCCGCCGATGATCCACAGGTTTTCCGCCTCCGGTCCGCCGGCCAGGGCCAGAGCCTTTTCCGGGGAGGAGACGCCCTCCGCCCCCTCCGGCAGGGCAGAGAGATCCCGTGTGACGACGATGTTTCGCCTCTGGGGCAGGGGGGAACCCCCGGTGAAAAATTCCAGCCGCTCAGGGCCCATGATCACGGTGCCGTTCCGGGTCAGAGAGTGAAAACGGTCCAGGTCCGTGGGCAGAGAAAAGAGCAGTCCGCCGTTTCGTCCAAAGGCCCAGCGCTGGTCTGCGACTACGTAAGCGTTCATACATTCACCTCATACAGTGTCGGGAATCCGGTCTTCAAGGGGGAGGGTCTTGTCCCTATTTATATGCCAGAATATCTTACACATTACTATAGCAAATTTCAAGAAACCCGTGTGCCCAAATTTTCCGGCGCCGGGACTTGGGTTTTTGCCGCTTCTGCCAAAGATCCCATAAAACTTTTCCAAGGTTTGTTGGATATTCGGGTTGCGAGCGGGCAAAAAGTGCGCTAGGATAGAGGGCGCAAACCGGGAGGAGGGGGAGAGGCCATGGTGGTGGGGGAAAACGCGGATAAGCGGGGATACCTGAACGAGGATTTTCGCCTCTTCCATTTGAAGGACAGCCGGGCACAGAGGGTGGATTACCATTACCACGAGTTTGACAAGCTGATTCTCCTTCTGGGGGGAAAGGTGGCCTATCTGGTGGAGGGCGTCACCTACTTCCTTCAGCCCTGGGACATTTTGCTGGTTCAGCACAATTTGATTCACCGCCCCGTTATCGACCCCTCGGAGCCCTATGAGCGGGTGGTGGTCTGGCTGGGGCGGGACTGGCTGGCCGCCCGGAGCGACCCCGGCGAGCCCATGGACGCCTGCTTCGACGCCGCCCGCCGCCGGGGCTTTCATCTGTTGCGCACCGGAGCGGAGAGGCGGCTTCAATACATGGGGGCCATCCAGCGGCTGGAGGAGGCGCTGCACTCCGCGGAGTTTGGCGCGTCCCGTTTGGCGGATACCCTTTGCCAGCAGCTTTTAATCGACGTAAACCGGGACATTCTCCGGGACCGCACCGCTCAGGAGGAGACGGACAGCTATCGGGTGGACCCCAAGATTGAGGAGATCTTGCGCTACATCGGAGGAAACCTGGGGGCGGATCTGACGGTCAGCGCCCTGGCGGGGCGGTTCTATCTCAGCCGGTACTACCTCATGCACCGCTTCAAGGCGGTCACGGGCTACACCATTCACCAGTATATCAGTCAAAAGCGCCTCCTCCGGGCGGGGGAGCTGATACGGGAGGGAACGCCGGTGATGAAGGCGGCGGAGCAGGTTGGCTTTTCCGAATACTCCACCTTCCTCCGTGCCTTCCGGAACACCTTTCATATGAATCCCCGGGAATTTCGATAGTTTTCGATAGTTTAAATAAGGAGCTCTTATGGAATCCAAACCAATGCAACTGGAATATACAAACAAGAATCTCCGGCGGCTGATCATCCCCCTGGTGATCGAGCAACTGCTGGCCATCACCGTGGGCCTGCTGGATTCCGTCATGGTTTCCCAGGTGGGGGAGGCGGCCATCTCCGCCGTGTCTTTGGTGGACACGGTGAACGTTTTGCTGGTCAATACCTTCGCCGCCCTGGCCACCGGCGGCGCGGCCATTGCCGGACAGTACCTGGGCCGCCAGGAGCGGGACAAGGCGGGCCACGCCGGAGAGCAGCTGCTGCTGTTTATGATCGAGGCGTCTTTGCTGATTATGGTCTTCTTCTATCTGGGGAAGGGCTTTGTGCTGAACGTGGTCTTCGGACAGGTGGAGCCGGACGTGGCGGCTTACGCCAACACGTATTATCTCATTGTGGAGTCCTCCGTCCCCTTCCTGGCGGTGTACAGCGCCGGGGCGGCCCTCTTTCGTGTCATGGGAAACTCCAAACTCTCCATGTGGGTTTCCCTGGTGATGAATGTCATCAACGCGGCGGGAAACGCCCTTTTGATCTTCGGGTTCCACATGGGCGTGGAGGGCGTGGCCATTCCCACGCTGGTCTCCCGGATTTACGCGGCGGCGGCCATGCTGGTGCTGCTCCGGCGGCCGGGTCTGGCCCTTCAGGTGGAGCGGCTGAGCCTGCGCCATGACCGCTACATTGTGAAAAACATCCTGCGCTTTGGCGTGACCAACGGGCTGGAGAGCAGTATGTTCCAGTTGGGGAAAATTCTTCTGCTTTCCACCGTCTCGGTCCTGGGCACCGCCGCTGTGGCGGCCAACGCCATTGGGAACACCTTTGCCACCTTCCAGTGCGTGGCGGGAAACGCTTTGGGCTTGGGGATTGTGACGGTGGTGTCCCAGTGCGTAGGGGCCGGGGACTATGGCAAGGCCCGGTTTTACACCAAGAAACTCTTGAAAACGGCCTATATCTGCATGGATCTTTGCATCTTGCTGGTGTACCTCGCCTTGCCCCTGGCGCTGCGGTTGTACAACGTCTCGCCGGAGGCGGAGCATTGCGCCCGGCAGATCATCTGGATGCACGGCTTCATGGGAATGCTGTTTTGGCCCTTGTCCTTCACCCTTCCCCAGGCGCTCCGGGCGGCGGGAGACACCCGGTTTACCATGGTGGTGTCCTCGGTGTCCATGTGGACCATGCGGGTGGGCTGTGGCATTTTGCTGGGGCGGGTTCTGGGATTTGGGGTCCTGGGAATCTGGATGGCCATGTTTGCGGACTGGCTGTTGCGCATCGCCTTTTTTCTGCCGCGGTTTCATGGCAACAAGTGGGAGACCATGTCGCTGTAGCGTTCCGGCGGAGGAACCGCGTCTTTGGGCCCCTATTTACCTGTTTATTCGCAAAGAGCCGGACGGGCTATACCCGTCCGGCTTCAGGCTGTCGAAAAAGGATTTTCGCCAGCCTGAGCAAGGTTTTCAGACCTTTGAAAAGGGCTGAAAACCTTCGGATTGAAAACGAGAGAAACCCCTGATGGGTTTCTCTCGTAGCTCTTTTCCTTTCCGCTCCGTTTTAGACGGCACTTTTTGACAAGCTGAGCCGGACGGGCTATACCCGTCCGGCTTTTCGCGTCTCTTCGTTTTTTCGCCGGGTGACCCGGGGGTGGAAGCGGGCCTCTTTGCGGTTTCCGGTCTCAATAGCCCCGGGCCCGGTCCACCAGACCGTTCAGAGGCCGTCCGGCAGCGTAGTTTTGGAGATCCCGGCAGAACATCTCCACGTTGGCGTCACAGGTGTATCCCAGAGTCATGTTTCCCGAGATGTGGGGGGTGAGAATCAGATTCTTTGCGGTCCAAAGGGGGTGATCCTGAGGCAGGGGCTCCGGGTCCGTCACGTCCAGGGCCGCGCCCCCAAGGGCCCCGGTGTTCAGGGCTTCCGCCAGGGGTTCTTGTTCAATGGCGGTTCCCCGGCCCACGTTGACCACATAGGCCCCCTGGGGCAGCAGGGCGATTCGCGCCCGGTTCAGGATGTGGTAGGTCTCCGCCGTGCCCGGAAGGGCCATGACGAGGTTTTCCGTCCGGGGTAAGACCTCGTCCAGCCGGGAGATTTGCAATACTTCGTCAAAGACCGTTTCCCGGGAAACGCCGCTGCGGCTCAGGGCGGTGATCCGGGCGGCTCCCATGCCCCGGAGGCGGCTGGCCACGTGAACGCCGATGTCTCCCGCGCCAAGAACGGTGAACTGGTTGTCCCGAATGGACCGGATGGGCAGTTGGTCGCCCCAGCCCCGGTTTTGGACAAGGGCCTCATACTCCGGCATCCGGCGGAGGAGCATCAGCAGCACCATGATCACGTGCTCCGCGATGGTGACGCCATAGCAGTTGGAATTGGTCAAAAGGCAGTGGGGGTTTGCGAACAGGGCAGGGTCCTTGCAGTAAGGGTCCACTCCGGCGTAAGAGCAGCAGTACCACTGGAGGGAGGCCGGGGCCGACCGGAGCAGATTTGTGTCGTGGGCATAGAGGATTTCACAGTTTTGAAGGCAGGCCTGGGCCTCCTGGAACTGGTCCGGGGTGAAGAAGTGGGGGGTGAAGCCCAGGGGTTCCGCCGTCTCTCGGATCTGGGCCTTGTGGGCCTGGGTGAGAAAGTCCTGATAGATGCAGATGTTTTTCATGTCGGATGATCTCCTTGTCGTAGATTGGCCAATAAGGCCTCGGCGCTGCGCATCCCGTCGGCGGCGGCGGAGAGAATGCCCCCGGCATAGCCTGCCCCCTCGCCACAGGGGTAGAGACCCCGGAGGGCGGATTGACCGTCGGGCCCCCGGGGAAGGCGGACGGGGGAGGAGCTGCGGCTTTCCACAGCGGTGAGGACGGCGTCGGGGGCGTCGTATCCCCGGAGTTTCCGGCCCAGAATGGGAAGGGCCTCCTCCAGCGCCTGGGAGACAAAGGGGGGAAGACACCGGTGCAGGTCCGTCCAGACGACGCCGGGACGGTAACTGGGCTGAACCCTTCCCGGCCCTGTGGAGGGCCGGTGGGCCAGGAAATCCTCCACCCGCTGGGCGGGAGCCCGGTAGCCGCCGCCTCCCAGGGCGTAGGCCGCCGCTTCCAGCCGCCTTTGAAACTCCACCCCCGCCAGAGGGAAGTCCGGTTGACCGAAGTCCTCCGGTGTGACGCCCACCAGAAGGGCGCCGTTGATGTTCTCTTTGTCCCGGGCAAAGGCGCTCATGCCGTTGGTAACCACCTGGGACGCCTCGGAGGTGGCGGCCACCACCTCTCCGCCGGGGCAGACGCAAAAGGAGAACACCCCCCGCCCGCTGGGCAGATGGCAGGAGAGCTTGTAGGTGGAGGCGGGCAGACCGGGATGGCCGGCGTATTGGCGGTACTGGGCCGCGTCACAGTCCGATTGCCGGTGTTCAATCCGAAGGCCCACGGCAAAGGGCTTGGCCTCCATGGGGACGCCCCGGAGGCGGAGCATCTCGAAGGTGTCTCTGGCGGAGTGGCCGGGGCAGAGAATCAGATTCCGGCAGGGAAGCGTCTCCCGGCCCTTGGGGCCAAGGATCTCCACCCCTGTCAGGGCGCCGTCCCCGGTTTGAAGGTCCTCTAACCTGGTGGCAAAGCGGATGTCCGCGCCCAGGGAGGCGAGGGTCCGGCGGAGGTTTTGGAGGACGGTGTGGAGATAGTCCGTTCCCACGTGGGGCTTGGCGTCGAAGAGGATGTCCGGAGGAGCGCCCCAGGAGACCAGCCGCTCCAGGATGAAGCGGTGGCGGGGGTCTTTCGTTCCCGTGTTCAGCTTCCCGTCGGAAAAGGCTCCGGCTCCGCCCTCGCCGAACTGCACGTTGGACTCCGGAGTCAGGATTCCGGCGGACCAGAGGCGCTCCACATCCGCCTGACGGGTTTCCACCGGGCGGCCCCGCTCCAGCAGGATGGGCCGCTGACCCGCCTCCGCCAGCGTCAAAGCGGCGAACAGGCCTGCGGGACCGGCTCCCACCACCACCGGCGGCAGAGCCGGAGGCGGCAGAGGGGCTGGCAGGCGGTAAACCGGCTCCGGTTCCCAGCGGCTGGCCTTTCGGCTGCGGCAGCGGCGGAGGACGGCGGACTCGTGTTCCACCAGGACCGCCAGGGTGTAGATCAGGGCCACGCCGTCTCTTGCGTCCACACTGCGGCGAAGGACCCGGAGCTCCCGGATGTCCGAGGGCGGGAGACGTAGCAGTTTCGCGGCCTGAGTAAGGAGTTCCTCCTTGCCGCCGCCTGGGGGGAGGCGAAGGCCCTCAAGTTTGATCATGGGCGGGGCTCCTTTCGTGGGAATGGCGTTTCATGCTTCCCGGTTTGGTTTCGGGTTCCTTGCGCGTGCGGCAAAACAAGTGCTTTCGGCGGTTCCGTTCGTCTATCATGACGGGGCTGTCCCTTGGCCTGCTGACGCGGGAAAACCGTGGCAGTTACCGTGTGTGATTTGAAGGATCTCCCCGGATTTCCCAGACGCGCAAAGCTAAGATGAGACTTTTATTATAGCACAACCCATCTGCCGGGAGGAAGAGGAAGGCCGCAATTTTTCCTCAAAAAAGAAATTTTGAAAAAAACTTGAAAACCCCTTGACAAGACGGCGATTTTTAGTATAATGGTAGCTGTTCCAACGAGATATAGCGGGTTTGTGTAAAGGTAGCACAGCAGACTCTGACTCTGTATGTGAGGGTTCGAATCCTTCACCCGCTGCCATAAAGAAACGCTTGAATCCTAAAGGGTTCAGGCGTTTTTCTTATACCTATTTTCGGGGTTTCCCTTATTTTTTTCCCTTATTTTGAACTTTGGCCGTTCACACTGGATAAATACTGTCAATGTAGGCTTGCATTCTGGCAGAGCTTTCATCCTTCATCCGCTCCGATATATGACCGTAGATATCCAGAGTAAAGGCGGCGGTGGCATGGCCCAGACTATCCTGTACAGTTTTGATATCGTCACCATTTTGGAGAGATAGAACCGCGAACGTATGACGAAGGTCATGCACTCTGCAAGACGGTACACCCATTTGGGTTACGATTTTTTTGAAGTGGTAGCGCAGGGAGGTTTGGGAAATATAGCTGCCGTCTGCCGTGGTAAATACTAGAGCCGTCTTGCGCTCCTCTTGATTCTGCCAGCCCTTCCAGCCCGTGCCAGCCCTCAAACGCTGTTCAGCCTGTCTGTTCCATTCACGGGAAAGCAAATCCATGACAAAGGGGGCGGGCTCTAAAATCCTGGCTTTATCATTTTTAAGAGGAGCAAAGGTCATTCCTCCGTCTTCCGACCGCCGTTTTTGAAGCTGTTTGCAGATTTTAACAATCCCCTTTTCGAAGTCCACACAGTCCCAGGTAAGGCCGATGGCTTCCGATTCTCGAAGCCCTGCAAAAAGGATGACGGTCAAAATCATTCCGCAGTCATCAGAAGCAGATACTCTCAGAAAATCCTTGATCTGCTCATCCGTGAGAGGGTGAATTTCCATTTTCTCTACACGGGGCAAGGTAACACGTTCAGCGGGGTTCATGCGTAGATAGCCGATGCTAACGGCGGTGGAAAGCGCTTTCGTCAGAACGCCGTGAACATTGCGGACCGTTTTTGCCGACATAGGCGCGGATTCATAGACCGTTTTGCCGTTTTTCTTGATGATTTTACCAGCCTTGTCCCGCTTAGGAACAGACTGTCCGCCCGCCAGAAGGTCATTGTAGAACTTCTGGACCATGTGGGGAACTAACTGGGAGAGCTTAACCGCCCCCAGCCCTGGCTTGATATGCGTTTCAATTTGGGCCTTATAGATCTTGACCGTCGAGTATTTTTTATCGCCCATGTATTCCTCAGTCCAAATATCCAGCCATTCGCCCACGGTCATTTTAGAGGGTTCCTGATAGGTCCCCTCGTCCAGCTCCACGATAATTTTGGAGAGCTTTTGACGGACCTCCTTCTGGGTCTTGCCGCTGATGGACTTTTGAATCTGTTTCCCGGTGCCGGGGTCATAACCGACCGTAACGCGGCCCTCCCAGGACGTGTATTCCGTTCCGTTTTTCGTTACGGTTTTCTTGCGAATGGTGCCGTTGCCGTTGGCGGCGCGGCCCATGGATTTCTTGCGTGGCATGTGTCTGAAACCTCCTTCTAAAAATGCCACGCGGGGGAATTAACTGCACTTCCAATTATATCCCCCGCGTGGGTTATGGCTGGTATGAAAAAGGGATGATATGCGCCATACTATATCTTGAAATATTTTTCGTAATATGCTATAATAAGCACAAGATATAGAAAGGAGCGTGACGGTGATATGGTATCTCTGAATGTATGGCTTGATAAGTTGCCGGAAGACAAAGTAAAATACTTCAATAGAACCAGAATGAGCATTGACTTGTTTTCATACAAACTACATTATGCAAGTCAGCTTATCATTGAAGATTTGCGTAGACATGGCTACACGTACAACGCTCAACGGCGGTTGTTTGAGCCTACAGTTTCAAAAAGAGTGACCTTGCGTTAAAAGCAAGGCCACTCTTTTAATTTACAGATTTCTAACTATCGCGTTTAGGGCTTGTTTGAAAAATATGACCGACTGCGCTAAATCAACAAAATAGCGATA
>CAJUCO010000014.1 GCA_910585245.1 uncultured Oscillibacter sp. | reverse complement strand
CGGCAGTTTTACCCCTGCCGCTTCCCACTCCTTACCCGCTTGGATGCTTTTGTAACTCATTTTCATCTTGCTCGTTCCTCCCTGACTCAACGATTTATGCCTGTGGATTCAGCGCCGGATATGCCCACCGCCTGCCCAGCTAAACTTATCAGGACAATCCCCCAAATTTCAAAAAGGACTCTGGACTCCGAAGCGGAAAAAACGGTTGGCGTTTTGAAAGCAAAGATCCAAGACCAGTTTGCGCAAATACGCCTCGTCATTCGGATACTGTCCGCTCTCGACCCACTCGCCCACCAGCTCGCACAAAACCCGGCGAAAATACTCATGCCGGGTATAGCTGAGGAAAGAACGGGAGTCTGTGAGCATCCCCACAAAACGGCCCAGAACTCCGTTGCAGGCCAGCTCCGTCAGGTGAGCCCGCATACCGGGACGGTGGTCGTTGAACCACCAGGCGCTGCCGTGCTGAAGTTTGCCCGGAACACCGCCCCCTTGAAAGCAGGAGAGGATGGAGTCCACGGCTGTGTTGTCCCCCGGGTGGAGGGAATAGACAATCAATTTGGGCAATCCTCCGTTTTCAGCAAAGGCGTTGAGAAGCGAAGCCAGATTTTCCACTCCGCTTTGGCTGTTTACCGCGTCGTGGCCGTGGTCAGAGCCCATGCGGGCCACGGCGGGCCGATTGACATCCCGGAGACAGCCGAAATGAATCTGCATCACCCAGTCCAGTTCCGCGTACTTTCCGGCACAGGCTATGGCAAGGACAGTCTTGTAGGCGTCCACCTCTGATAAAGAGGGCGTTTCGCCCTTCATGGCCTTGCGAAAGGCGGCATCGGCGGTCTCCGGGTCCGGATAGGCGTACACACAGCGGTCCAAGCCGTGGTCCGCGCAAAGGCAGCCCTTGGCGTGGAAATCATCAATCCGCTCCTTTAAGGCCTCCACCACATCGGCAGTGCAACTCAATTCCCGGCCCACAACGCCGCTCAGGCGATGAATGTAGTCTGCAAAGCCAGGCTTTTCCACAGAAACCGCCCTGTCCGGCCGGAAGGCCGGGAGCATCCGGATCTCCATGGTCTCATCCGCCGCAACGGCCTCGTGCCAGCAAAGGTCGTCCGCCGGGTCGTCGGTGGTGCAGACCGCCTTCACGCCAAACTGCCGCATCAACTGGCGGGCAGAGCGGCCCTGTAGCTTCTCATTGGCCTCGTCATAAATTTCCCGGGCGGTCTCCGGCGTCAGAACCGCAGTGATTCCAAAACCCCGTCGAAGTTCCAAATGGCTCCAATGGTAGACCGGGTTGCCGATAAGCTGCGGCATGGTGGAGGCAAAGGCGTAGAACTTCTCCCAATCAGAGGCGCCGCCGGTCACCCGGTCCTCGGGTACACCGGCGGCCCGCATAAGCCGCCATTTGTAGTGGTCACTTTCCAACCAAACCTGGGTGATGTTGTCAAATTGCCGGTCCTCCGCGATCTCCCGGGGATTGATGTGACAGTGATAATCAAGAATGGGAAGCCGCTCCGCCGTACCGTGGTAAAGCGCTCTCGCCGTGGCGGTGGAGAGCAGAAAGTCCTGATCCATAAAATCTCTCATGCCTCACACCCCCTCGATTTTTCCACCGTTGGCCTCAATCAGACCGTTGAGATAGGCGCTGCCCAGGGCCCGGTCGTAGAGCCCATAGCCCGGTTTGCCCTTCTCTCCCCAGATCATGCGCCCGTGGTCGGGCCGGAACCAGCCGGTGAAGCCGGTCTCCACCAGGGCTTTGACTATGGCGTTCATATCCAGGGACCCGTCTTGTGTCAGGTGCCCCGATTCCTCGAAAGAGGCATCCGGCAGTATTCTGACATTTCGAAGGTGCATGAAGCCGATGCGGCCCATGGCGGCGTATTTCCGGACCAGAGCGGGAACGTCGTTTTCTCGGGCGCAGCCTAGCGAGCCGGTGCAAAGGCACAGGGCGTTGCCGGGACTGTCCACAATAGAGAGGTAACGGTCCAAATTCTTCTCGCAGGTAATCACCCGTGGCAAACCGAAAATGGGATATGGGGGATCGTCCGGGTGAAGGGCCATCACCACGCCACACTCCTCCGCCACGGGGATGACCCGCTTGAGGAAGTATTCGATATTGTTCCAGAGGCCCTCCTCCCCCAGCTCGCCGTAGGCCCGAATCAGGTCCCGGACCTCCTCCTGGGTATAGCTGGCGTCCCAGCCGGGTAAGTGGATGTCGTCTTTGAGCGGGTCCAGGCCCTTCAGCTGCTCCCAGTACATGACCAGGCTGGTGGAGCCGTCCTCCGCCGCCTTGTCCAGCTGGGTGCGGGTCCAGTCGAAGACGGGCATAAAGTTGTAGGTGACGCACTTGACGCCATACTTGGCGCAGCGGCGGATGGACTCGCAGTAGTTTTCAATGTGCCGGTCCCGCTCAGGCCGTCCCAGCTTGATTTCCTCCGTAACGGGAATGGACTCCACCACGTCAAAGATCAGGCCCTTTTCGGCGCACCGGCAGGCAAGACGCCGGATACTCTCCTCCGGCCAGACCTCGCCGGGTTTCACGTCGTAGACAGCGGAGACAATGGAACGCATTCCGGGAATTTGCCGGATATACTCCAGGGTGACGGGATCCTCCTCCCCGTACCAGCGAAAGGCGCTTTTCATAATGACATTTCTCCTTTCCTCACACCAGTCCGGCCAGCGTGGGAAGCCCCATACTGAGCGCCGGCACGTAGGTGACCAGCATCAACCCTATGAGAATCGCGGCATAATACCAGAGCATATAGGGGATGGTTCTGGCAAGGGTAGTCCGGCCCACTTTGATGGAAACGAACAGCGTGTTGCCCACGGGGGGCGTGATGTTGCCGATGCAGAGATTATAGACCAGAATGAGTCCGAAATGAACCGGGTGCATTCCAAAGGTCTTGACAATGGGCAAAAACAACGGCGTGAAAATCAGAATGGCGGGAGTGACGTCCATGAACGTACCGGCCACCAGCAAAATCAGATTCATAATCAGCAAAATCCAAAACCGGTTCTCCGTCAGCCCCATAAGAGCGGCGGAAACCGCCTGGGGAATCTGGTTGAAGGACATAACCCACCCCAGGATGTTGGACACGCCGATGAGAAAAACCACCATACCGCTCATCTTGGCGCTCTCCACCGCAATGCCCCAAAAGGATTTCCACGTAATATTCCGGTACCACACGCCCAAAATCAGGGCGTACGCCACGGCGATGGCGGAGCCCTCCGTGGCGGTGAACACACCGCCCACGATGCCGCCGATGACCACCACGATCAAGGACATGGCCGGAATGGCCCGCAAGGTGGACCGGCCCAGGTTTCCCCAGTCGTAAGGGCCGGAAATGCCTTGATAACCCTTGCGCTTCGCCAAAATGACGCCCACGGCAACGCAGCATACCGTCCACAAAATTCCCGGCACATAGCCGCCCAGAAACAGCGCCGCCACAGAGGTCCCGCCGGAGGCCAGGGAATAGGTGATCAACGCGTTAGAGGGCGGAATCAACAGCCCGGAGGGCGCGGAGGCCCCGTTGGTGGCCGCGCAGAGAGCCGGATCATAGCCCCGTTCCTCCTCCCCCTCCCGAACCATGCTGCCCACGGCGGCGGCAGCGGCGGAAGCGGAACCGGAAATGGCCCCGAACAGAGCGTTGGCCCCGGCGTTGGTGACCAGCAATGCTCCGGGCAATTTGCCCAAAAGCGCCATGACGAAATCCACCAGTCTCCGGGCAACGCCCCCCTGATTCATCAGGTTCCCCGCCAGAATGAAAAAGGGAATGGCGGTGAGGCTGAAGCCGCTCATCCCCACAAAGGTCCGCTGGGCCGCCGTAACCACAGCTACATCCAGGGGCATCGTGGGCAAAATGGCCGCCAGCGCGGCGACGCCGATGGAGTAGGCGATGGGAACCCCCAGGGCCAGAAGGAGCAGCATCACTGTCAAAATGAGCGATAGCGAGGAAAGCGCCATTTATCCCGTCTCCCCTTTCGTGTTTTGATCTGTGAGAATCTCCAGGATGTTTGTCAGGATGAAGAGCGTGTTGAGGACGCCGCACAGCGGCAAAACCACGTAAAAAACACCCATGGCCACCCCCAGGGAGGACGTCGTCTGTCCCAGAGCCAATCGGGTGATTTGAACGCCACCAAAAAGCAAGATGATCAGGGAGAACAGCAGCGCAACGGCCTCCCCCAGACAAAGCAGCAGCTTTCGAAGTCCCGGGCCCGCCAGGTCCACCAAAATGGGAATGTTCATGTGCCCACGCTCTCCGGTGACAATGGAAGCCCCCAACAGGCTCATCCACGCGAACAGATAAGAAACCAGCTCCTCGGACCAAGAGGAGGGATTGCCGAGAATGTAGCGGGTGAACACCTGCCAGCAGGTCAGAGCTACCATAACCAGGAAACTAATCCCCGTCAGGAGGTTCAAAAGCCGGGTCAGCGCGGCGCGAACAGCCTTCATCTTCCTTCTCCTTCCGCCCAGGCGGCGTTCCAAGCCTGGATGCCCTCATAGACAGGGGACAGCTCCGGATAAGCCGCCAAAAAATCCCGGTGCATCGAGGCGCAAACCTCCTGAAAGGGCTGAACTTCCGGGTAAAGGAAGGTGACGCCCTGCTCTTTGGCGGCCCGCTCCTTGGCGGATTCCACGGCCTTGCCCCACTCCCGGCGCTCCACGGCGTTCACCATTTGGAAGCCCTTTTCAAAGACAGCCCGCTCCTCTTTAGTGAGGGTCTCTAAAAACGCGCAATTTCCAATCAAGATGTCCGGTATCATCTGGTGCATATCATACGAGTAGAATTTGCAAACGTCTCCATGTCCGTTGGAGGTCAGTGCCAATTCGTTGTTCTCCGCGCCGTCGATGACCTTGGACTGCAGCGCGGTGTACACCTCGCCAAAGCCCATGGGCGTGGCGGAGCCTCCCAGAAGACTCATCATCGCCACATTGGTGGGAGACTGCTGGACCCGGATTTTCAGGCCCTTTAAATCCGCCGGGGTTCGGATGGGCTTGTCCACGGTGTAGAAATTCCGCGTCCCCGCGTCAATCCAGGTCACCGCCTGAAAGCCCGCCTGTCTGGTGGATTCGAAGATGGGTCCGGTAATCTCCGGGTCGTCCATGGCCCGGTGGTAGGCCTCACTGGAGGCGAAGAGATACGGCAGGTTGAAAAGGGTGTAGTTTTTGGAAAAGGTCTCCAGAATAGAGTTGCTGGCAACGCAAAAATCAATGGCCCCAGTTTGGGTCAGTTGGACCATATCCATCTGGGAGCCCAGCAGCTCACTGGGATAGACCTCCACCTCGTACCGCTTGCCCAATTCCCCTTCGATATACTCCTCAAAGGCAAGAAGCGCAAGGTTTGTCGGATGGTCAGCGGCCTGGTTGTGTCCAACGCGGACAATCCGCCTCTCTCCCTCCCCACAACCCGACAGCGTAACCGCCAGGGCAAGGGGGAGGAACGCGGCCACCAGTATTTTTAAAACCATTCTCATGGACCAGACTGCCTCCTTGATCGTTCTTTGAAATCTACGGTGAAAGTGCCACGCGGCCCGCCCTATGGCGAAAGTCTGTTCCCCAGTGAAAACAGTAAAACGCCCTTGGCGCGCCGGTCACCTCAAACGTTCCCCGCGTCAGACTCCGGAGCCGCACAGTTCAACTTGAAAAGTGAGAAAACTTGCTGTATCATGGAAACTAAGTAAGTTTGCCCGGAGATTCACCAGCGGAAATTTTCCGCAAAGGTCCACGGTCATCCTGCCGCCGGGAAGTCCCTGCCGTTCTCCCGGAAGGCGCTCTCCGACCCCAGCCAAGCAGCCCTAGTTTGACCCGCATCATCCAAAATATTTCTCTCAGACGGCCCCTGGATGATATTTCCAGGGGATTTTACCCCTCAGCCGCCGCAGATGTCCCGCAAAGGCAGCCTTCCGGCAAGTTAAACCCCGACGCGCCAGTGTTTCTCTTTGGCCCTCAAAGGATAAAAGGACCTTTAAAAAGGAGGCGGAGCCCGTATGCCGAATCAGATTCCCTTCGTTCCCAACCGGCCGCCCACGCTGCTCTATATCACCCCCCAGCAGGCGAACGGTCCCAAAGTCAACCGGGTCTTGCATTCCCATGACAGCGTGTGTGAACTCCTTTTTGTCAACGCCGGCGAGGGAACTTACCTGATCAACGGAATCAACTACCCCATCTTTCCCGGCGATTTTCTCCTCACCAACCAGGGAGACCTCCATGAAGTGCAATCCGCCACGCACCGCGAGATCGGCACCATCTGTTTCGGCATAGGCGACCTGGCTCTACGGGGGCTCCCCCCCGGCTGCCTGACGCTGGCGGAGGACGGCTTTGTCCGTCCAGTGGGGGGAAAATATGAGCAAATTTATAACCTTTGCCAGCTGTTGTATGAGCAGATGAAACTGGGAACTTCCCAGGGAAAGGCCATCGCCCACCACCTGTTTCTGGCGCTGCTGCCGCTGGCGCTGAGCTTTCCCGCCGACGAGCGGAAGGAACGGCAAACCGAGTCCATGGTAATGGCCAACCGGGTCGGGCAGTACATCGCCGTGCACTACGCAGAGCCCTTGACTCTGGAGCAAATCGGTGAGGCGCTGAAAGTCTCCCCTTACCACATGGCCCATGTCTTCAAGGAGGTCACAGGTTTCTCCCCCATTCAATACGCCATCCGCCGCCGCATGGGCGAGGCTCAGAATCTCCTGATTTCCACGGACTTCAGCGCGGCTCAAATCGCCGTCATGGTGGGTTACGACAGCGCCAGCCATTTTAACAGCATATTCAAGCGGGTGGTGGGCTTGCCGCCGGTCCGTTACCGCCAGTGGTACTTGGAGATGATGCGGGGAAAGCGCCGGCAGTAACGCAAGTTCCTTCCAATCCCGTAACATCCTGAGGGGAAAGACGCCACTTCTCCCGCGTTTGTACTTATTGTACAAATTTTATCCATCACTTTTGTCTGTATCGACAAAAACTTGTGGCTTCACTCTCTATAAACCGTCACTTTACCGCTGGACTTCTTTTCAAAACGTGGTATCCTAAGAACATAAATTCCAAGTGAAAAGGAGGCGGTTCGTATGTTTAAATGGTTCCAGAGCCTTGTCAGCATTCATTACCAGGAGCTGAACCAGCTGCGCCGCGAATTGCGCCGCGAAGCGAACAAGTAAGTGACCGGCGTTTGAACGGCACAGCAGATATAGACCGAAAAAGCGTCTTCGCCCCGGTAAATGTCCGGGACGAAGACGCTCTTTTTCAAAACTCCACCTCTTTCACACCGTCTCTTTGCCGGCAAGTGATTGACAGTTTCCCCCTCTTACCCTATGATGGAAATGAAGCGAGGTGTACCTATGGAATTTACGGATTGTTTTCCCATCTGGAACGAGCTGACAGACACCCAGCGTCAAAATCTCTCGGCCACGGTGACCCACAGGAAGCTGGAAAAGCACGCCGTGGTCCACCGGGGCAATTTGGACTGCACGGGACTGCTATTGGTGCAGTCGGGTCAATTGCGGGCCTATGCCCTTTCGGACGAGGGGCGGGAAATCACCCTCTACCGTCTGATTGAACTGGATATCTGTCTGTTCTCGGCCTCTTGCGTCATGCGCGGCATCCAGTTTGAAGTCTCCATCGAGGCGGAAAAGGACACCTGGGTCTGGGTTGTTCCGCCCAACGTTTACCAGACGCTTATGGAGGAATCCGCCGCCGTAGCCAACTATACCAACGAGCTTATGAGTAACCGTTTCTCCGAGGTCATGTGGCTGATGGAGCAGATCCTCTGGAAACGGATTGACCAGCGCCTCTCCAGCTTCCTGCTTCAAGAGAGCGCCCTGGAGGGGACAAACACCTTATCCATCACCCACGAAAAAATTGCCAATCACCTGGGCTCCGCCAGAGAGGTGGTAACCCGGATGCTCCGCTATTTCCAGAGCGAGGGACTGGTGAAACTCTCCCGGGGACAGGTGGAGCTTGTAAATTTGAAGGGGCTGGCCTCCTTGCGTGGAGACTGAACAGCAGGCTGAAACCAAAAGGCCTCCGGCTTTTCCCCCAGTGCTGTTTCCTTCCGTTGTATATTTTCCGGCAGCCTGAAAGGCCGCCTGCCGCATACGCGGCAGGCGGCTTTGTTCACACCCGATTCATCCCACAGGGGAATGTTTGTTCTGCGGCAGCGCGGTCCAGAATCGCACTTTCATAAAGGCGGTAGCCTCCGGCCAGGTGGCGGCAGTCAAACCCCTCCTGTGTCAGAATGCGGCAGGCAATATAGCTTCGCAGGCCGCTTTGGCAAACCAGATAGACAGGCTTGCCCCGCTCCAACTCTTCCAGCCGTTCCCTTAGCGCATCCACCGGAATGTGGAGGAACCCCTCCATGTGGCCGCTTCCATACTCCTGATCGGTGCGGACGTCCAACAACGTCACACTTCCATCCCGGGGCAAGGCGTCCGCCTCATCCCAGTGAAATTGCCGCACCAATCCCTCCGCCAAATTTTCGATCATAAATCCCGCCATATTCACCGGGTCCTTGGCGGAGGAATAGGGCGGCGCATAAGCTAGATCCAGCTCCGCCAAGTCCAGGGCGGTCAGTCCCGCCCGAATGGCCGTGGCCAACACGTCGATTCGTTTGTCCACCCCCTCATATCCCACAATCTGAGCCCCCAGCAGCCGGTATGTCTCCCGTTCAAAGAGCACCTTCACGGTCATCACTCTGCCACCCGGATAGTACCCGGCGTGATTGGCCGGAGAGAGGTAGACCTTGTCGCACTCGATTCCCGCAGAGCGCGCCGCCTGTTCATTGACGCCGGTGGCGGCGGCGGTCATGTCAAAAACTTTAACCACAGAAGAACCCTGAGAGCCTGTGAAGTGGCTTTCCTTTCCACAGATGCTGTCTGCCGCGATGCGGCCCTGCTTATTGGCGGGTCCCGCCAGAGAAAGCAGAGTCTCCTTGCCGGTGACAAAATGCTTCACCTGTACCGCGTCGCCTACGGCATAGATGTCCGGGACGGACGTCTCCATCCGCTGGTTCACCACAATGCTCCCCCTGATGCCCAGCTCCAATCCGGCCTTTTGGGCAAGGTCCGTATCCGGCGTGACGCCAATGGCCAGGACCACCATGTCCGCCGTCAGGGGTTCTTCTCCCCTCAGCAGCACTCGAACCGCGTCTCCCTCTCCTTCAAAGCCTTCCACAGAGCGGCCCAGCAGGAGCTTGATGCCCCGCTCCCGCAGCTTGGCGTGAATGAAGGCGGCCATCTCCGGGTCAAAGGGATTCATCAGCTGACGGGGCCGCTGGACAATGGTGACATCCATGCCCAACTCCCGGAGATTTTCCGCCGTCTCCAGGCTGATGAAGCCTCCCCCCGCCAGGATCACAGACCGGGGATGACAGCCCGTCACAAATTCCCGGATGCGCAGGGTGTCCTCCACCGTGCGCAAGGTAAATACCCGGTCCCGCTCCACGCCGGGAAGGGGCGGCTGGGTGGGCTTGGCTCCAGGAGAGAGCAGGAGCTTGTCATAGCTCTCTTCAAATTCCTCTCCGGTGACCAGATTTCGTACCGAGACGGTCTTCCGGTCCGGGTGGAGGGCAGTCACCTCGTGCCGGACCCGTATGTCCACCCGAAAACGGCTTTGGAACCCCTCCGGCGTCTGGAGAGTCAGCTCCCCCGCCGATTCGATTACGCCGCCAATGTAATAGGGCAGGCCGCAGTTGGCATAGGAGACATAGCCGGACCGCTCAAAAACCACCACTTCCGCTTGTTCGTCAAGCCGCCGGATTCTCGCCGCCGCCGTGGCTCCTCCCGCCACGCCGCCTACAATCACAATTTTCATACCGTCGTTCCACCTTTCCACCCCACAGGGTTTATCCGGATCACCTCTCCGCTCCAAGCATGGAGAGAATCTGCTGCTTGGGCCGCACGCCCACTGCCTGATGAACCACATCGCCGTTCTTCACGACCATCAGAGTGGGGATGCTCATAATCTGGAAGACACCGGCCAACTCCTGCTGCTCATCCACATTGATCTTTCCGACTTTGACGTCGGCCCGCTCCTCCGCAATTTCCTCCACAACGGGACCCAGCATCCGGCAGGGACCGCACCACCCGGCCCAGAAATCCAGCAGCACAGGTTTCCGGCTCTGTAGCACCTCTTGTTGAAAGTTCTCCTTGGTAATTTGTAGAACAGACATCTCTATTCCTCCTTAAATCTTTTTACAAGCCACAGTATAGCCCATTGTCTTCGCCCCTTCCGTGACAATATCACATGGGGTCCCCAAACCCAGGCAGCCAGAGCTCTTTCGCGTCTGGAAACCATTGACAAGAAAACGCTGAAAATAGTATAATGGAAAAAAAGATGAGCCACGGCCCCTTGAGGAAACGCGGGTCCCCTTCCGAAAAAAACAAAGATATTCCACCCTTTCAAAGCGTCGAAATGGAGATTGTCAATGAAAGAGAACCTTAAGCGGAGAGAACTGCCTCTGCTTCTTTCCATTGTACTGGTCTTTTGCATTTTGGGAACGATTGTCTATACAGTTTCCCGGAAGATTTCCCGGGAAATGTCCTCCTCCGCCATTCAAAACGTAAACGAAAGCCTGGACCTGATTCAAAGCACCATCGAGGCTATCCTCGGTAGCGAGGCGGAATTTCAGGTCCTGATCGCCCAGGAGATCGCCCGGGTGGAGGATCCGGAAGCCTACATTCAGGCTTACGAGAAAAATCAAACCATGTCGAAAATGTCGCTGATTCTCTTTGGCAAAACGTCGGGCGTCTCCAACACCGGGGAGCCCTTCACAGAAGAGGGATTGGACTTTTCCGCAGGCGGGACCGTAAAAGGCCTGCCGGTCTCCCAGTCCTACCTGAATTATATGGGAACTTGGTCCTATACTATGAAATGTCCCATTGAGCGGGATGGCAAGATCATCGGAACCCTATACGCGGAATACGTCTACGACGCTGTTGACCGGTCCCTTCCCGACGGGTTTTACAACAAGCAGGCGTCGTTGTATATCATGGACGCGGAGAGCCAGCGCTTTGTCCTGAAGCCCAAAGGGATGGGTCAACGGAACGCGGGACACCTGAATCTGGCCGATTTCTACCGAGCGAACAATATCCAAAGTCCGGAAATTCAGGCCGAGGTGGAAGCCTGTCTAAAGAATGGGGAAAACCTCCTTTTTTACCACGATATCCGGGGGGTAAACGCCCTCAACTATATGTGGGCGGTAAATGGTGGAACTGTTTTCCTGGTGGGATATGTGCCTGTGGAGGCCATTCAGCAAGAGGGACGAACCGTTAACCAAAATATCGTCATCGTGGTGGTCTCCATGCTGGCGGCGTTTTTTCTTTGCATTTTGCTCTACTACCTCAACTGGAAGCAACAGGACAAACTGCGAAAAGAGCAGGAGGAGGAACGAAAACTTCACAGCCAACAACTGGCCGAGGCGCTGCAAGCCGCCCAAATCGCCAGCGAATCCAAGACCACCTTCCTCTCCAATATGTCCCATGATATCCGCACGCCCATGAACGCGGTTTTGGGCTTCACCACGCTTTTGTCCATGGACGCGGAAAACCCGGTCAAGGTCCGGGAGTACACGAAAAAGATCACAGCCTCCGGACAACACCTTCTCAGTCTCATCAACGACATCCTGGACGTCTCCAAAATTGAAAGCGGGAAGGTTGTGCTCAGTCTCGAAAAATTCTCTTTAAACGACGTGGTCTCCTCCGTGGACGCCATTATCCAGCCCATGGCCAAGGCCAAGGGGCAGGCCTTCCACCTGGAGGTCACCGGTATCCGGCACGAGTATCTGGTGGGAGATGAAACGCGCATCAACCAAATTCTTATCAACCTCCTCTCCAACGCCGTAAAATACACGCAAGAGGGCGGGCAAATCTGGTTTCGCATCCTGGGACTCAAGCAGCGCTCCAGCCAGTATGAACACATCCGCATTGAGGTGGAGGACAACGGCTATGGCATGACGCCGGAATACCTGGAAACTATTTTCGATGCCTTCACCAGAGCGGAAAACAGCACCACAAACAAGGTCCAGGGTACTGGGCTTGGCATGGCTATCACCAAGAGCATTGTGGAGTTGATGGGTGGAACTATCGAGGTCTTCAGTGAAGTGGACCGGGGGTCCCTTTTCCGGGTGGACCTGGAACTTCGTATACTGGAAGAGCAGATCGACCGCCTGTTCTGGGAGAAACAGGGCCTTCGCCGCGTTCTGGCGGTGGATGGAGATCCGGAGAGCAGGAAAAGCATTCTGGCGCTCATGAAAGACACCGGCGTCCACGTAGAAACCGCCGCCAACCCCGAAGACGCTATAGCCGATGTTCGTAAAAGCGGCCGGGATTACCAGTTGCTTCTGCTGGACCGGGATACCTGCGGAATCCAGGGAATCCAAGAACTGCGAGAGGCGCTGCCCGTTCCCATCCTCCTCCTGGTAGAAGTGGGGGAGGAGGAAATGGAAGAAGCGCTGCAAGCGAACGTTGCCGGTATCCTTACAAAACCGTTTTTTGTCTCTGCGTTCCGGGAAAAGGTTGCGGAGCTTTGGACAAAAACCACCGAGGAGCCCGAACCTGGAGACTCCGGCAGCCTGGAAGGTCTTCACTTCCTCGCCGCGGAGGACAATGCCATTAACGCGGAAATCCTGGCAGAGCTTCTGGAGATTGAAGGCGCTTCCTGCGAAATCGTGGAAAACGGCCAACTGGTGGTAGATCGTTTCCGCCAATCAAAAAAAGGAGAATTTGACGCGATATTAATGGATGTACAGATGCCGGTGATGAACGGCCATGAGGCCGCAAAGGCCATCCGTTCTCTGGAGCGGGAGGACGCGGGGCGCGTGCCCATCGTCGCCATGACCGCTAACGCCTTTGCCGAAGACGAGAAAGCGGCCCTGGACGCCGGTATGGACGCTCACGTAGCAAAGCCTCTGGATATGGAGCTTTTGAAAAAAGTCATCCGGCAAGTTACCCAGCGAAAGGAAACATGAGCGATATGAAGAAGCGTGCAGTATATGGTCCACGGAGATGGGCCGCCGTTCTCTTGTCGGTGGCGGCGGCGCTGACTCTGGCCTCTTGTGAAGGGCACGAAGACCCCAAGAATCTAATCCCTCAGGTGGAGGAAGCAAAAACGGTCGTCAACCTTTTCAGCCCCATGGAGAAAATCGACCCCGACGCGGAAAACGTTGCAAGAACCGCGTCAGACCTCACGGTCGCTATGGCGGAACACGCCTTGGGCGTAACCGTAGATTACAATACCTATACGGCGGAAAATTACCAGGACAAAACCTACGACGAGGTTTCCCTTGACAGGGCGCGGAACAACATGGACGATTTGTATTTGCTGAATCCGGACACCATACTGACTCTGGGCAAAGAAGGAAAGCTGATGGACCTGTCCGGACTGGACAGCGCCAAAAACCTGCGCCAGGTCGTTCGAACCGCCAACACGGTGGACGGAAAGCTGATCGCGATTCCACAGGAAGTTGTGGCCTACGGTCTGTTTGTCAACAAGGACCTGTTTGACCGCTACGGTCTCCGCCTTCCCCAGACTCCGGAGGAATTTCTGGAGTGTTGCCGGGTATTGAAAGAAAACGGAATTGAGACGCCTGTGGGCGCCAACCGCTGGTGGCTGGAAACCTTCGTCTTCGCCCAGGCCTATGCAGAACTTTACAACGGCGAAAATGCCGAGGCGGAGATCGCCGCCCTCAACAGTGGGGAGGCCCGATACAGCGACTATATGCGCCCCGGTTTCGAGTTTCTTCAAACCCTCATTGACCGCGGCTATATCGACGCGGAAAAGGCGGCCGTCAGCGAGGCCATTGAAGCGGAAGGACCGGACTTTCTGGCGGGAAAAACACCCATTGTCATGGCCTACTGGGGGGCGGCAAACACGGAAACCGCCTATGGAAAAACGGACTTCGAGATGCAGGTGATCGGTTTTCCCAGCGCTCTGGGCCAGATGCCGGTGATCCCCATGACGGGGCTTGCCGTTTGCGTGGACGCGGAGCACGCCGAAGACGCGGCTCAGGTTTTAAATATCATGGTTTCCGACGAGGCACTTCAAATCTACTCCGACAACAACCGGGTCATTTCCCCCTCCAAAAATGTAAAAGTGGACTGTGTTCCCGCCCTGAAACCGCTTAACGACAGAATCGAAGCGGGCGTCTATGTTCTGGGTTCCAACGCGGGAATGAATGTGGAGCAGTGGGGAAACACCTGCTTGATCGTGCGGGAGCTGCTGAACGGCGCTACGGTGGATCAGTGTATGGCGGCCTTCGACGAGCTCCAGGACGCGGCGCTGAACGCCGCTGCGTGAAAAAGGCCTGGGAGTGCAAACGCACTCCCAGGCCTTCTCTCTATGCTTTTGGACTCCCCGGCTTCTCAGGTAAAGGCGCCGTTCTTGCTCTGGGACATATAGACCCGAAGCTCCCGCTGGGCCCGGTGGTACTGTCCGGCGCTAAAAGAGGCTTTGCCCCGCTGGATGGAGAGGATACCGTCCTTGACAAACTGAGTCAGGGTGCGATTAATCGTCTTCACTGTCAAGCCCACCTCCTCGCTGATCTGCTGGCGGGTCTTGCTCAAAACCACCTGTCTGCCGGCCTGAATGCCCTGCACCTCCGCCTGATGGACCAGGTATTTTAGAAGCACATATTTCGCCGAATGGAACAGCCGCTCTCCCCTGCTGTAACTGGAGCAATAGAGTTTCGCGGCCACATGGCGGCTAATCCCCCGAAGCAACACAATGTCCTGGCGGAGCCACGCGTCAAAGCACTCCACCGGAAGCGAGGCAACCAGGCAATCCGTCACCGTCTCAATGGTTACGGAGGTAGCGGCGGCTTCCGCCAGCAGCGTCACCTCCCCGATGAAGGACACCGCCTCATTCATTTCAATCATGAACACATTGCCGTTTTCAAACTCGTTTACCACACGGAAAGTTCCCCTCAGCAAAATGCCGATCCGCTCCAGGGGGCTGTCCTTCTGGTGGATGAGCGTGTGGGCAGGATGGGTTTTCAGCTGGAACTGTCCGTCCAAATCCTCTGGAATCTGGGCGGTAAACTCCCGCAATCCCGGAGCAAGCTCCAATAGCTCGGCGTAGCGCATAAGGCTCCCCCCTCCTTCCGGTTGCCGGGCATCTTGGAAAATGCCCCTTAAAACCATCATAACATGGTTTCAAGGGGCGCACAAGTTCTTTTCTTTACTTCCAGGACAAAAGCCAGGGCTGCTTTTCAAATAACCGCTCCGCCTCCCGGCGGACCCGCTGCACATCAATGGTCAGCAGCTCTTTGTCTCGCATCAAGAGCTTTCCATTGACAATGGAGTGGCGCACGTCGGCGCCGCTGGCGCTCTCCACCAGCGTGTGCACCAAATTTTGAGTGGGCCAGAGATGCGGGGCGTCCACATTCAGGGCAATGAGATCTGCCGGGGCTCCCTTCTGAATCAGGCCCAGGTCCGGCTCCATCAGCGCCGCCGCCCCGCCCTGTGTGGCCATGGACAGCAACGTCTCAGCGGGCATGACCGTGGAATCCGCTGTGGCCACGCCTCGGGTGACGTTCATCACCCCCCGGAAAAGCCGCATCTCCCGGAACAAATCCAACCCGCCGTGGGCAGAGCCGTCGGTGCCCAGCCCCACCGGGACTCCGGCAGCCAGAAGCTGCGGCGTGGGAGGCACTCCCTTGCCACAGTTGGAGAAGGGACAGTGGACCACCCGGACCTGCCGCTTGGCCATGACGGCCATCTCCTCCTGGCTGAGGAAAATACAGTGCGGAGCCGTCATAGGAGCGGCCAGCAGCCCCTGCTGCTCCAGCCAGAGGAAGGGACGTTCACCGTAACGCTCAATGAAATCCGTCACCTCACTGGCGTACTCGTTCATATGGGTCTCCACAGGTACACCGTCTTCCGCCGCCGCCTGGAACACCGCCCTGAGCAATTCCTCGCTGACGGCGGTGGGGGTGGTAACGGAGTAAATGGGCTTTACAAGGCCGGACAGGGCCCTCTTCATGCTTCGAAGCCGCTCCACCGCCAGGGGGACGGAAGGGGCCCGGAGACTTTCAGGGCAAAGGGGGTTGTCATTGGTCATGACGCTGAGACGGCCCCGGAGTCCCGCCGCCCGGTAAACTTCCCCGTAAATTTCAGGGTACTTTCCTCCCGCGTCCACAAAGCCTGTGGTGCCGCAGGAAATCATCTCCATAGCCGCAAGCTCCGCGCTGAGACGGGAACTCGCCTCGTCCAGGCGGCTTTCAAAGGGGACGTTGACCCGCTTCCAGATCACAGGCTTCTCGTCCAGCAACCGTCCACGGAGGAGCTGCTGGCTGGTGTGAAGGTGTCCGTCCACCAAACCGGGCATCCAGAAGAGACCGGCGCCATCCAGGGTGGTTTCTCCCCAGTAGGCGCAACCGTCCTGGTCCACAATGTCCAAAACGCGCCCATCCTGAACCGCAATCGCCTTTCCGGAGACGGCAGTCATGTCCGGGGCGAGGTAGCGGGCATTTGTAATAAGCAGGTCGCAGTGGCGTTTGTCAGGCATGGATAATCAATCCTCCTATTTCAGCAGCATGAACAGGGAAAAGCAGATGGAAAACACGGCCACACCCCGCTTCAGCAGGGACTGAGGCACACGGGCGGCGGTGACGCTGCCCGCAAAGACTCCGGCGGCGTGTCCCAGCGCCGCCGCCAGCAACATGGGAATCAGCGCAAGCAGGGTTTCACAGCGGCTTCCATATACAGCCACGGCAGGCAGGGCAATAAATATGGAATCCAGCAGCGCCACGCCCACCGCCGTCTTGGCGGGAACGCCCAAGGCCACCAGCAGCGGCATCACCAGCACCGGCCCTCCCGCTCCGGAGAGGGCGCAAAGCAAAGCCGTGGCAAAGCCCAGAGCCAGCAGGGGCAGAGGCCCGGGAAAAGAGTCTCGATTTTGGGAATCCCTTTGGGGCCGGAGCTCCCGGAAGGCAATGGCAACGCCGGAGAGCAAAACCACCACATAGAGAACCACCTTGACGGTCTCCGGCTCCAGAAGGCCCCCCAAGGCCGCCCCCAACAGTCCCCCGGCCAGACTTCCGGCGGAGAGGATCAGGGCAGGCCGCAGGGGAAGCTCCCCCCGGCGGTGGTACTGGAAAGACCCGATCACTCCGGAGATGGCGAAACAGAGGAAACTTGCCAAAAGACTCTCCGTCACAGAAAGACCGCAGGCGTTAACAAAGAGAATGGGCAGCAGGAAGCCCGCCACGCCGCACCAACCGATAAAAAGTCCAACGGCACAGCTTCCCAAGGCCGCCAGAAGCAACTCAAATGACATGGGTCAGCCCCAATACCACCTGAGCCACCACCAAGGACCCGAAAAAGGTCCCCGTCATAACCAGAACGGTGATGATGATGAGCTTCCAGCCCTGCTTGAAAAACATTTTTAACTGGTTGCTAATGGACATACCGGCAAAGGCCCCCACCATGGTCAAGGGCGCGGTGAAGTTGATCTTTCCGGCGGACTCGATGACAAATTGGGAGACGGGAGATAAAGGGCAGGCGCACAGCAACCCCAGGATGGAGCAATACGCCACCGTGGGCAGCTTTAGGGGAATCACATGGGCAAGGCCCGCGGCGCAAAGGGCAATGAGCAACAGCACCAGCACGCCGGGCAGGGACTCGGAAAAGGCCACATCGAAGCCGATAAAGTTGGCGGTCATCATGCCCAGGCCGGAAATGGCCAGGACAAAAATCCAATCCTTGATGGTCATAGCGCGCTCCTCCTCAGTTCTTCCCGGCAGGTTCCCTGCCGGATTTGGTCAAGTGGCCCAGGGTGGGCTCCAGCTTGCGGTACAGGAAATTGCAAAGGGGCACGCCAATGAAAATCGCCATGTAAATTCCGTCCACACCGGAAATGGTTTCGCTGGCGGAGGCCATGGCGGCAATCTGGTCGGCGTAGGCAGGCATGACTTCGGACAAGGCCGCCACGGCGGAGCTCATCAGAATGCCCGCCCCCACACCGGAGGCCATGCCCAGGGCATAGGGGTGGAAGAGGCCCGTGGCCGCGGCCATGGAGGCCATGAAGCCAAAGTAAATAGTGCCCACCATGCCGCCGACGATGTACACAGAGAGGCTGCCCTGGGCCTCCGGGGAGTCCGCGCCAAACATATCCTGCATCAGGGCCAGATTCGTCTCCCGGTTGATGGAGTGGGTAGCCCCGATGGCCTCCCGTTTGAGGCCCAGCATCAGTGCAATGGGCATGGCCAAAAAGATGGTGCAAAGGTTGCCGAACTCCTGAAGCAGCAAAGCGGGTCCGGCGGAGATGACAATGGAAATGTTAGCCCCGGCGTTGATCCCCAGCTTGGCCACAAAGGGGAGGATGGCCACGCCCACCAGGCCCGAGGCAGCCTTAACCTTCTTGTCATCCAGAATTTTCAGCAGATTGGGGCCGGTGAGGACTCCCAAAAACAGGGAGTAGAAGATGGGAAAGATGATGAAGGTGCCTTTCCAGACGGGAACTTTGAACTGTCCGATGGAATCCGCAATGAGGACAAAGACAAAAGCCAGCAGGTACAAAACCCACTCCGTTTTGACCCGCTCCCTCAAAGAGGCATACGCGCGTTCAACCTTTTTCATAGGGCCCACTCCTTTTTCGTTGATAGATTCATCATACTTGATTCAAGGTCCGACGGAAAAGGACATATGGGCAGTTTCACAAAAAAAGACCGCTTGAAAAAAGCGGTCTTTTCCTGCTTCATGAAATGTGATCCCGAATCCAGGCGGCATATTTATCCCGTTTCATCATCCCCAACAGGTACTCCCTGCCGTCCCGCATGAGAATTTTGATGCCAAAGGGGAAAAAGGGCGGCGTGGTGCAGGTCTCTACGGACGCGATGTCCCGCATCTCAATCTCCCAGCTGACGGACGCCGTGCCAACCAAGCCGGAGGCCAGGAATGCAACCCGCTGGTCCGTCATATAGATTTTACCGGACACCTGCTTCTTACCGATGATCTGGGGCATTTTCCAGCAGTCTCCCCCTACCTTCTCCGCAAAGTAGGTCTCCCCTGCCCGAAGGGTAAACGTTGGTTTCGCCATGATAGTTTCCTCCTGTACTTTTATGGTCAACAAACTTGATCGCGTTCAAACCGTTTCCTCCGGCGCTTTCCACCGGGGACGCCAAAAAGCGGTCCGTTTGTTTGACTTCATTGTTTTTCTAGCCCCGCGCTTTGCGCGGGGCGGACCTGCGGTCTATTAACATATGACGGTTCCCTATATTTCAACGCAAGCGGTCATGGTATGTACGGCGCGCTCAGCCCGACTTGAGCACTGTCAAATCATGAGATTCTCCCCTGTGGACTCTCCTATTATCTCTTAAAAGCTCCGCTGAGTATGGGAGGCGGCATTGCAGTTACTCCGCTCCGCCAGCTCCGGGAGATAAAAGCCGGTACAAAACGCGCGGTTCCCCCCTTACTCGCTCCAGACAAAGCTGTCCACCAGGGCGCGAGCCGCTGTCTCCGGGCTTTCGGAGCCGGAGAAAATCGTGAGGTGAATAAGACAATACCGCTTCTCTCCCACAATATAATACTGTATGGTCGCATGGTCCTCCGTGCGGATCGTGAAGGTATAGAGAATATAGTCCTGTTCCGTGAAGCTCCCGTCTCCGGTTGCCTCGGCCTCCACTCCCCGCAATTGCATGGCCAGCTGACGTACTATCGCATCCCGAAACGCCTCATGTTCCCCTTGGCTGTATTGGTTTGTCCCCACCTCAATGGAGATATTATCCGGCAACTCGTCGTCTTCGTGGCCCGTTTCCACATAGAAGACTTTATTCTCTGTGGAATAGGCTTCCGCTTTTGTCCACCCCTCGGGAACGGTCCAGGTTCCGGGAATCCGCTCCTCTCCGGTTTCCGGAGCCGTTTGCTCCTCCTGCCGCTCCGGAGACGGGTCCCCTTCGGCCTTTGGAAAATTCGGCTCACCGCCACACCCAGTTAAAAGCAGTATGGACACCAGCAATATCCAACCGATCTTTCTCATCTCTCCGCCTCCCTCAGCCAGTTACGCGTTGTCCAGCGAAACAATCTTCGTGGTAGAACTGCCTGTGTGGAATACGGCGGCATAGGCCCCGACCGGTGCGGCTTCGAACGTGAAATGGGCCCCCATACGGCCATGTTTCCGGGCCACGTGGTAATCTTTCGTCCAGGTAATCGTCCCATTCAGCTCCACCGTCCCGGGGAGCACATGGCAGGCGGCGCCCTTTTGGATTTTTGCGCCGGGAACGGTCCGCGGGTCGAAGACCTTTGAAAACGTGCCCCGAATGCCCTCCAACTCCGCGCTGTTAGAGGGCAAATCCTCCGCATACAGGTATAGCGTGGCCGCATCGGGGTGCTCCGCCAGAAAACGGGCGGATACCTTCCTCGACTGTCCGTGTCCCAGCCGGATTGCCAAAAAAATCACGGCAAGGCAGCCCCCCACCAGCAACAGCGTGGCCATGGGGCTAAGCGGTTGATTGACCAACTCCCACATAGAAACTCGACTCCTTTCTTGACTCCATCCTTAGAACGTCCTGCTTGTTCCCTTTTCAATCCATCCTCTCTCCTGCTCTTCGCCGTTGAAGCGCCCAGACCCCTTTCCACGCCGCCAGATAGAACAGGCAATAGGCCCCTGAAAGACCTATGGTCACTAGGTTCCTCCTCCGCTCTCCGGCAACGTGGCTCTGCGCGGTCTCCTCCGGTTCCACGGTGATATAAGTCCCCCGTTCCGGGATACGAAGTACCCGCCGGTTTACAGCCACCCCCTCTTTTACAATCGCCTCGCCCCAGTCCCGGGTGACGGCCCGCTCCGTCCACTGGTAGCCCCTGCCATCGGTATCTTGATAGCAGACCATATAAACCGTTTTCATGGGATATAGCCGCCGGTCCCGGCTGCTGGCGCCGGTGTTTTTCACCTGAGCGGACCGCACTTCCCGAGGAGAGAAGATATAGACGCCTTTATCCTCATAGCTCTCAACCGGAAGAGCAACTAATAAACTCTTTATGGAGAAATACCCCATTACCACCGCCAGAATCAAAAGCATCACGCCAGCCATGAATATAGACGATTTCAGGAAAGACCTCCCTCTTTTTATCATCAGAACCTCCTAAAAGCCGGAAGAGACCGTGAACTTTACCTCTTGCAATTTCCCTTTTATACATTATGTCAAAACCTCAAAAAAAGGGGACTCCGGCGCGGTAAAAAATCCGCTTTTTCCCGGCCCACCCCATAAGGCAAAATCTCCGGTTTAACCGGAGATTTTGCTTCACGTACTATGTGCGGGACCTCTATGGGGCAAATCCTCTCCCAAGTCATTTCGCCTTAGGTTTGTTAACAATAACCGTCCCCGTCAAAGGTATAGCGTTTACCGTCTATGATGCGAGAGTTATCCCGGACAAAGCTGCCTTCCGCGGTCCGGTAACGCCAGCCGGAGTCATCCTGAGTCCAACCCTCGGCGCTGACCCCCTTGTCCAGGCAAGCATTCAGACCAATGGCCGCCCGAGTGCCGTCGTCCTGGAAGTGCCACCACTCCGAACTAAGGCCTTGCATTCCCACGCCGGTCATATACCCCTCTAAGAGCTTGGCGTTGAGATTATTCAGATAAGTCTCGGAATACCAGCTCAGATCATGAATCGCGCTTTGCATCTCCAACTCCCCGCCGCCATTCAACTTCTCCAGCGTCAGGTCCAGGGCGATCCCCCGGTTATGGGAGGAAATCGTCCGGGCCAGGAAGCTGCCTAAGTGAAACCGCCCGCCGTCTGTCATGAGCTTGAAGACCGTGACGCCCATCTGCTCTCCGGTCTCTGTCCGGGCAGGATTGTTCAGCTGCTTTTCCGTGGTGTCGTAGGAAAAGCGGGTCGCCTCCTGGGGCCGGAAGGCCTCGTAAATTTTCAGCCGGAGCCCGTCGGCCTCTGCGGCTTGGGCGGCGGTGAGCAGCTTTTTTGCGCACGGATACAGGTAGGGAACCAGAAACGTGCCCTCCGCCGTTTGGATGTTCTCATAGCCCGGAAGCACCTGATGGGTGACCTCCCGGATGGGAGAACCATGGACTGCGAAGAGGGAATCATAGCTATTAGTGATGTCATAGGAGCAGTGATCCCCCACATACTCCGGCAGATTGATCATGCAAAAACGGCTGTCCACCCAGCCATACTCCTCTCCGTACCGGACCCGAAACCAGTCCCCCTCCTCCGCCAAAACGCAAAGGGCCGTCCCGCCGGGAAGGGAGGCCAGACGGTCTCCCTTCCCGGGATTTTCAAAAAGCGTCAGGTTTTGTATGGGCCAGACGGTACCATACAGAGGAGAAACCGAGGCCCAAAAGGCCGCCTCCTCCGTCCCCAGGTCGGAGTCCAGGTCTCCGGCAGGTCTGGCCACAACCCGGAAGCGGTTGTAGGACCCGGAGCCCAGCCGTCCGGTTTCATAGCGCATATGCGCCTCCGGCGCTATCCGGGTAAGCGTCTGCCAGTCCTCTCCCGCCCATCGCTGCACCTCAAAGTGATGGCACTGAATCCCGTTCCACTCCAGGGCATAAAGCCGGGAACCCGTCTCCTGGTATGTAAGAGACAGTTCGCCTCCACTGGGCAAATTCTGGTTGCTCTCCTCCATCGGAACGGAGGCGGGACCGCAGAGGATGAAGCCCCGCTTCTGCCAGCTCGCCCGAACAGCGAAACTGCGAAGGGACGCCCGCTCCTCTTCCTTCCACAAGACGGACCAAGCCCTATCTCTGGTGGAAGCCACCGGGACACGGTTTGCCGCTCCGGAGGTGAGCATCTCATATGTCCGGAAAATCTCATACCGCTCCCCGCCGCCGGTCCACGTGAGGAACACCGTCCCCTCCTTCAAAACGCCGGTAACCTCCGGAGCCTCCAGCCCCTCCTGCAAAACGAGACTGGCCTTGAAGGTCTTCCAGCTGTTAAGCTGCCGGGGGGTTCCAAAAAGCGTTTTCCCGTCGGCCACAGCCCTCACCTGCACCTTCAGCTCCGCGCCTTCCGGGAGGCCGGAGAAATGGAGGGACGGCTGCGAACAATAGCGCGTCTCCCGTGCTTCGCCGCAGGTGAACTCCACCTGATACAACGCCGTGGGATCGGTCGTTCCGGGCCAGTACAGCTCCACATCCCCGCCGCCGTTGACACAAACCAGCAGCTCCCCTTTTTCAACCCCCGGCCGTTCACCGCCCTGGGTGAGAAAACAGACCGCCGCCACCAGCAGCGCCAGCGCGGCGGCGATTCCCGCCGCCCAGATTTGCGCCAACCGCCGGACCTGAACGCGGGTCCTCCGGTTTTTTCGGTGAAAATACCGTCTTTTATTTCGATACCGTCTGATCATCCTTACCTCGCCCCGCGCAAACGGCGAAGCCGCAAGAAGGCCCGCCGCTTTGTCATCGCTTTCCGGTCTCATTCCAGCCGGAAGGAGAATCCGTTTGCCATAAGAAAATGATACACCCAATTACGGGAAAGTCAAGGGCAATTCCAAAGGAACCGCCCTTCCGGCTGGCGAAAAGATCTTCTGCCAACCTGAACAAATGATTCAAGTTCGGAAACCCTTTCGGACGGAAAACGAGAGAAACCCCCGGACGGGTTTCTCTCGTAGCTCGTTTCCGCTCTCTTTCGGGCTGCTCTTTTTTCAATTTCAACAACGAAAGAACCTCTCCAAAAGAAACGACTCTCAACTTTTTCTCTTCTTACTCTTGTTTCCCGCTTTGACGCTTTAAAAGCTCCCGTGTCACCTCATACACCCGCCAGGTGGAAGCCACATTCAAACGCTCCTTGACGGAGTGAACATCGTGAAGCTCCGGTCCAAAGGACACCGCGTCCAACCCCGGCAGCTTCTCTATGAACAGACCGCACTCCAGGCCGCCGTGGGTGGCCTCTATGGTTCCCTCTTTGCCGCAAATCGCCTTGTACGCCGCCAGAACTTCCTCCCTCAGAGCGGAGTTTCGGTCATACTGCCAACCGGGATAATCTCCCCGCAGGGTAAAAGACCCACCTCCCAGCTCTAAAATGGCTTTCAGCCGCTGGACCACCATGGCCTTCTGGGTGGCGATGCAGGAGCGGACGGAGATGCCGAAATGAAGGCCATCCTCCCGTAATTCCATCACGCCCATATTCAAGGAAGTCTGCACCAGACCGGGAAAATCCACGTTCATGGCCTGAACCCCCTGGGGAATCGCCAGAAGTGTCCGGAGAATATTCGCCGTCGTCTCTGGGGACAAAGCCTTCTCCAGGGCAATCTTTTCACAGCGCAAGGTAACGCCGCCGTCACAGCCCGCGTACTCGTTTTTCAGCACGGCGTCAAACTCCCGGATAAACGCCTCAAACTCCTCCGCCCGGTCCGCCGGAAGGGCGGCTTTCGCGTGGTTTCTGGAACAAATCACGTTGTCAAACCGGCCGCCCTGGAGATCCGCCAACCGCAGGCCGGGAAACCGTTCCATGGCGCTGTAGAGCACCCGCCCCATCACCTGATTGGCGGAGGCCCGGCCCTTGTGAATTTCCGCGCCGGAGTGGCCCCCCAGAAGGCCCTCCAGGGAGATCCCATAGCCCGCCTCTTTGTCCAGCGGCGCTTTTGTGCCAGGAAGGAACCCATCCAGCCGCACGCCGCCGGCGCAGGAGACCGTAAAGACCCCTTCCTCCTCCGAGTCCAGGTTCACCAGCTTCCGCCCCTTCAAATCGGAGCAGTCCAGGGCAAACGCCCCCTCCAGGCCCACTTCTTCGTCCACAGTGAACACCGCCTCCAAGGGAGGATGGGACGAACTGTCGTCCGCCAAAATGGCCAAAATCATGGCCACGGCAATGCCGTTGTCCCCGCCCAGGGAGGTTTTCTCCGCCCAGACCCACTCCCCGTCGGTTCGGAGATCCAAGCCCTCTTTCGCCATATCCTTGGCACAGTCCTCCGTCTTGACGCAGACCATATCAATGTGGCCCTGGAGGATCACGGCAGGGGCATTTTCACAGCCGGGGCTGGCGTCCTTCCAGATTACCACGTTGTTCAGCTCATCCTGCCGCCACTTGAGGCCCAGCTCCTTGGCAAAGCCCACGCAGAGGTCGCTGATCTGCTTTGTGTTCCCACTGCCGTGGGGCACGGCGCACAGCTTTTCAAAATACGCAAATACTGCCTTTGGCTCCAGACCGGATAAAACTGCCATATAGAGTTCCTCCTTCAATCCTTCAAATCAAACGGAACAAACCGCCCCGCCTTTGGCGGGGCGGTTCAGGCTGTCAAAATTACATTTTGACAGCCTGATCAAGTTTTCAAAACTTCCAAAAAGTTCTGAAAACTTCGAATTGGAACGGTGCAGGAAACCCCTCCTGGGTTTCCCGCACACACTCTTCCTTCCCGTCATGCCGGTTTTCCACGTTCTTTTGTAAGCTGACCGCCCCGCCTTTGGCGGGGCGGTCCTATTGTTTCCCAATACCGCGAAGTTCAGACGTCGCCCAGGCCCAGCTCGCCCTCCAAGCCCATATCGCCGCCAAGGCCGAACTCGTCGCCCTCGCCAGGGACTTCCTCTTCCGGCGCTTCCTCTGTGACGGCGGGAACAAACTCTGAGAACCAAGCCTCCTCCGGCAGTCCCGCCAGAAGAGCAGGCAGATTCACAACGATGCCATCCACGTTGTAGGGCAGCTTCAAGTCAATCTCATGAATCTCGGACTCGTCCCCCTTCTCCCGGGTGACCTCCAGAATCATTTTGAAGTTCTGCCCAATCCAGACGGACATACCCCGGTCCCGCTTGGCCAGCTTGGCTACCTGCTCGCCTTTGACGGTGACCACAACCTTTTCAAAGGCCTTATAGGTCTGGCCCTGATAATCCTCCAAGGTCTTGTTGTCAAAGTAGACCGTGTGCCCCCGGCCAATGACCATCATGGATGCGGCGACACCCACTAAAATCAACACTAGCAACACGGAAAAAACGATCCTACGTTTTGATTTCACTGCGCCGCCTCCTTCTCCGACAGGGTCTGAGCCTCGGCCAGCTCCCGGCCGGTCCGGCTCTTCACCATACGTTTCTTTGCCTCATACATAATCAGGGCAATGGCAATGACGCCGTAGGACAAAAATACCCGGAAGTACTCGCCCACCATGGAGTCACCGGTGATGAAGGCGCCCGCGCCAGGAGCCACAATAAACATCAGGTGAAACAGAATCACACCCAAGAAGGCGTTGCCGATAGAGGCCCGCTCCACAGACGCGCCACCCACCAACAGAGCCGCGATGCAAAACATACCGATCTGGGCGTGCCCGGTGTAGGTGGGCAGGTTGCCGATGTTCTGGAGGTAGATCACCATGCCAAAGCCCGCGAACACCGTGGACATCACCACGGAGATAATCCGGGTCCGGTCCACATCAATGCCCGCCGCTTTCGCCACTTCCATGTCCTGACCCACGGCCCGCATATCCTGGCCCAGCTTTGTCCGGCGGAACCAGACGATGAACAGACAAAACAGCGCCACCAGAATAAAGGTGACTACAGGAATCTTCACGCCCGCGACACGGATTGCCAGCAAATCGTCCAGGCACTGGCGCATATTCAACAGGCTCACCGTGTTCCGGATACCGTAGCCCCGGGGCAGCATAATGCTGGAGTGGATGATGGGGATGATGGAACCCATGATATAGAGCACAATCATCTGATACCAGCCGTTGATGAAAAAGTTGATCATATAACTGGTGATCATCTCCCGGCCCTTGGCCATGTTCTGGATGGTTCCGCAGATGAATCCCAGAAAAATGGAAAAGGGAATGGAGAGAATCATCGCCAGCACCATACCGGGTATACCCCAGATCTGCCAGTCCGCCACCAGGATGACGGCGATTTCAGCCCCCATGGCTCCCAGGGTCATGGCGAAGTTCAGGCCCATGCCCGCCATAATGGGGAAGAGCAGGCACAGCACCAAAAACAGGTTCCGGCCCATACGGGTGACAATCTCATTGAGCAGGTAGCTGGGAGAGAAGCCCGCCATGGGGATGAACACGGCGCAGATGACAATGAACATAATGGACACGGCGTTGTTCCGCACCAGGCCCAGAGCCCGCTTTCCGGCGGGTAGGTTCGTTTTCTTGCTCATTTCACACCCTCCGTCTTTCTGGTCAGGGCATAGAGGATCATCCCGTTAGAGACAATGATCCGGATGACCTCGCTCATGTCCATGTGAATCGCGGAGTTCATCACCGTGGGGGTCATGGTCACAATTCCCTGGTAGAGAATCGTTCCGATGATCACATTTGGGATACTGGCCTTGTTTACCGAGGCGCCGCCAATCAGGATGGCCGCCACCGTGGGCATGGTCAGGTTGTTGGGGGCGTTGTACAACTGGATGAAACCGAAACCCTGCTGATACATCAAAACACCCATGGCTCCCAACCAGGTGGACATGATGACGGAGAGCATCCGGGTCCTATCCACGTTGATGCCCGCCGCCCGGGCAAAGGCGGCGTTAGAGCCCACCGCCGTCATAGCCGTGCCGGTTTTGGTATGGAGGAAGGCCCACATCAGGAAAGCCAGCAACGCAAAGGCGATCAGGGACCCGGTGGGAATCTTGATCCGCTCCAGCGGGCCCAGGCCGATATGAAGGGTGGCGGCTATTTTGGCAAAATCAATCTCCAGAAGTCTGGCCAGCGTCTGGTTATAGAAGCCGTCCAGAGAGATGGTGGGCCGCAGGCCGTTGCCCGAGAGGCCGTAGACCATAGTGGGGCTGCTATAGGGCAGCAACAGCCACATCATGCAGAAAAACGACATGACGGAAAAGCCCACATAGGTGGCAATCATCATCTCACCGCCCTTGATGCGGTTCAGAAGCAGGCCGTAGCCCCCGCCCAGGAGCACCGCGAAGGGCGTGGCAATCAGCACCGCCATCACAAAGCTCATGGCGCCGGTAAAGCCCAGCTGAATGGACAGCGTACCCCCCAGAAGGCCGCAGATAATCGCCAGCGGCAGGCCGAAGTTCAGGCCGCAACCCGCGTGAATCATAGGCACCATGGCCAAGACCAGCACCGCGTTCCAGCTGAAGCGGTTGATGATGTTGGTGATCTGGGTGGGCAGGTCGACTCCGACAAAGGGGGCCGTGACCAGCAGCAGCAACAAAAAGCCGGTGATAATCATTCGGGGCAGGCCAAAAGAGGCCGTCATTGCCTGTAGGGGGGTCATTTGCGCCTTTTCCAGCTCCGTAAGCCGGCGCACGGGCGGAATGGTTTTCATTTCGTCGGTGAATTTGGATGGACTGTTATAATTATAGTCTTTTTTCTCACTCATTACAACCCACCTCCTTATATAACCTGGCTGACCATCAGCAGGCCGAACTCCTCAGAAGACGCCGCCGCAGGCAATATGCCCGCCACCCGCCCACCGGAGACGATGGCGATGCGGTCGCAGGTCTGCCGCAGCTCCTCCAGCTCGGAGGAAATCATCACAACCGTGACGCCGCTGCCCCGGTTGAACTGTTTCAGCGCCTCCAGCACCAGGGCCTTCGCGCCCACGTCGATACCCCGGGTGGGCTCGGACACGAAGAGGAACTTGGGCTCCAGGGCAAAGGCCTTGGCAAGGCACACCTTCTGCTGGTTGCCGCCGGAGAGCTCCTTGGCCTTCTGCTTGGAGCTGGTGCATTTGATTTGCAGCTCGTCGATATATTTTTGCGTCACCTGATGAATGCCCTTTTCATCCCGCCACTTGATCAGGCCGCCAAAGAGCTTTTTCAAAAACTTCTCCTGAATCTGCATGGCGGGGAAAGCCACGTTCCACTCTAAACTCTCGTCCAGCAGAAGGCCCACATCCCGCCGGTCCTCCGACACAAAGGCCAAAGAGGCGTCCAGACATTTTCGAGGGTTGTTCAGGGGAATCTCCACACCGTGGAACACCACCTTGCCTCCGGCCTCATAAAGGCCCATGACGCCGTTGGGAATCCCCAGCTTGCCTTGACCCGCAAGGCCGCCAATCCCCAGGATTTCCCCCTCTCTTACGTCAAGGCTGACATCCCGCACCGTCTCTCCGGGCATATCCACCCAGAGGTTTTGGATGGACAAAATGGTCTTGGCTCCGCTGTTGTCCCGGGCCTCTCCCACAGTGGCGCTCTGGACGTCCCGGCCTACCATCCACTTGGTGATGTCCTCTACGCTGGTCTCTGTGGCCGGGACATCCCGGACCACGAAACCGTCCCGCATAACCACTACCTTGTCACAAACCGCCAGAATTTCGTGGAGGCGATGGGTGATGAAGATGACGGATATGCCCCGGGAGGCCATGCCCCGAATGGAATCCAGCAGGGCCTCGGCCTCTTTTTCCGTCAAAACGGCAGTGGGCTCGTCCAAGATCAGGAGCTTCAGCTGGTCCTTGCTCAGCTCCCGGGCAATCTCCGTAAACTGCTTATGGCCTACAGGCATATCGCTGATGACCATATTGGCGTCAATGGCCACGCCCATTTTTTTGATGGCGGCCTCGGAACGCCGGTCCATCTCTTTATAATCCAGCGTGTTCAGGCGCTCGCCGAACACCTCTGAAACAATATTCTTTTTGCAAGGCTCCCGGTTCAGGAGAATATTTTCCGTGGCGGAAAAGCCGGGGATCAGAGAGAACTCCTGATGCACCATGCCGATACCCGCCTCCAGCGCGTCAAACGGTGTGCTAAACTCCACTTTTTGGCCGTCAATCAGAATATCGCCGCCGTAGCCGCCGGTCTCCCGAATGACGTCCATGCCGAAGAGAATTTTCATTAATGTGCTCTTGCCCGCGCCGTTTTCACCGCACAGGCCCAAGACCTCGCCCTCACCCAAGGTAAAATTGATGTCGGTGAGAACCTGATTTCCAAAGAAGTCCTTTTTGATGTTCTGCATTTGCAGCAAGGGGTTCACGTTGTTTCTCATACATCCACCCTATCTCATTTGTTCCGCGCGCCCCTGTGCGAGGTTGGGGCGCCCGGGCGGGGACCTTTGCCGCCCTCAAGTAAAAGCCAACACGGGGAGGAGGACAGGTCCTCCTCCCCGTGCGGTAAACGATTCAAAAACTGCCTTTAGCTGACGGTGTAGTATTTTTCGGGAATTTCCACGTCGGCGTTGCCCATAAAGCGGCCGGGATTACCCATGACATAGGTGTCTTGATAGATGAGGAAGACATTGTCGCTCTTGACGCCGGTGGTGGCGTTGGTGTAACCCGCGCCATTCCACTGGGCTTTGGGAGAATATACGTTCAAAGCCGCGGCCACCGCGTCCATATCGGTGATTTCACTGACTCCGTTGATGACATTTTTCGCGTGCTCAGCCAGACCGGCGGACAGCGTGTAGCCATAGGAGTAAGCCCAGGTGCCAAACCGGTTCGCTCCGCTGACGCCGGAATCGGTGGTGGTGGCGGAGATCGTAGACTCCACCTTGGCCAGGATCTTCTCAAAATCGCCGGCCTCCTCGGTGAGGTCCAGGCCCAGAGCGCCGGGATAGCCCATCAAAGGAGAGGGCAGGTCGGCCTCGATGAAGTAGCCGCCGTACTTGACCAGCTGCTTGAGCAGAGGCTCCGTGTGGGCATCGTTGGTGCAGAAGTAAGCGGCATTTTCACCGTATTTCTGAACCCAGGCAGGGACATTCTCCAGGATATAGGCCTGCGCGCCGGGGATACCAACGTCAGAGGTGGGGTCGGGAGCGGTCTCCAGGACAAACTCCATATTAAACTCTTTGCAGGCCTCCTCCATAACGGCCACCCGGCGGCTCATGGTCTCATAAGCCATGTGGCGGGGGAAGGAGATGTGGACAAAGGTGTCCGCGCCCAGCTCATGGGCGGTGCGGATGATCAGATAGCCACGGGAGACGAAGTCGTTGTTGCACACCAGGTCGGAAGCGGAGCCAATCTCAGGCAGATCCTCGTGAGCCTCGCCGGCAATGCAGAGGATGTCGGGGCGGCGCTCCTTGATCAGGCGGAAAGCCTCGGTGGTGCCAGGAATGGACTGGTTGACGATAACCGCTTTCATCAGGGGGTCGTCGGACATATTCACGATGGTCTGGATTGTGGTTTCCAGCTCCTCGGTGAAGTTATCGGGGTAAATGGCCAAGGTGACCTTGTCCTCGCCGTACTTGGCCTGGAAGGCCTCTGCGCCACGGCGGTCATCCTCGGATTGGGAAACGGAGCCGGTGACGATACCGATATGGTAGTCTCCGATGCCGTCTTCCAAGCTGGCGGCAGAGTCGCCCGCCTCTCCGGAATCGCCGCCCTGCTGGGTCTGACCGGCGTCAGACGCGCCGCCTTGATCCTGCGCGGGAGCGCTGTCGTTGCCGCCGCAACCCGCGAGAGCCAAAAGCATCACGAGCGCCAACAGCATACTGAAAAACTTCTTCATTGCAAACCTCCAAAAATTTTTGTGTCTTCCGGCGCACACAAAGATCTTCATGGTTTGCATACAAACCATGAAAAAAAGGCGTACGCCTTTTGAACGCTATCTATTGTAACAAAAATCCTGATTTTGTCAACCTCATTTTCTGTATTTCCCATATTTTCAAGGTTGCTCCACAAAAAAGAAACCCGCAGCATCGCCGCAGGCCTCTTTTTTCACTCAGCAATCCCTTTTTAATCCTTAGCCAGGGTAAACCGGTCCACCAGTTGCTTCAAAGCGGCCGCCTCGGCGGACAGTTCTTCGCTGGCGGCGGCGCTTTCCTGGGCGGTGGCGCTGTTGGTCTGGACCACCGAGGAAATCTGGTCAATCCCCTCGGTCACCTGGGTAATGGCCATGGTCTGATTCTCTACAGCCTCAACCACAATGTTCATCTGCGCGGTCACATGACCGGCGGAGACGCTGGTCTTTTCCAGGGACTCGGTAACCTTTTCCACCGCCTGACTCCCCTCGGTTACGGCGGCGATGGAGCTTTCAATCAGCTCCTTGGTGGCCTTAGCGGCCTGATCAGACTTCGTGGCCAAGTTCCGCACTTCGTCCGCCACAACCGCAAATCCCTTTCCGGCAGAACCGGCGCGGGCCGCTTCCACGGCGGCGTTCAAGGCCAGAATATTGGTCTGGAAGGCAATGTTTTCAATCGTGGCAATGATTTTCGAAATTTCCTCCGAGGAGCCGGAGATCTTCTCCATGGCGGCGTTCAGCTCTTTGACGTGCTCCACGCTGATCCCCAGATGTCCGCCGGCCTCGTCCACGAAGTGGCCTGCCTCTTCGGCAGCGGCGGAGGTCCTCTTGGCGGTGTCGGAGATGTCGGTAATGGTGGCCGCCAGCTGCTCTACGGAGCTGGCCTGTTCCATAGAGCCCTGGCTCAGGGTTTGGGCTCCCATGGACACCTGATTGCTGGCGGAGGAAACCTGTCCGGCGGAGGCGTTGATCTGACGCATGGTGCCGCTGAGCTCCTGCTTCAAGGTCCGCATGGACAGCAGAATGTTCTGAAAATCCCCCACGTAGGCCTCCCGGTGGGCGGAGCGGATATCCAGATTTTGGTTCGCCATTTCTGTGAGAAGATAGCTGATGTCATGGATGATGGTATTTAGGCCCGACACCATTTCCGCCGTGGAACGAGTCAGCTCCGCCGTCTCGTCCTGGCCCCGGGTCTGGGGGACGGGAGACTCCAAGTCGCCCTCTACCAACAGCTTCATCCGGGCCGCGCAGGCCCGCATAGGTTCACTGATATTGCTGGAGAGCTTCAAAGCCACCACGATGGAGGCCAAGACAGAAGCAATGATCACCAGCACATTGATGGCCATGCCAAAATATGTATCCGCCAGATAGTCCTTTTTCATCGCGGTAACGGCCACGCTCCAGCCGTCCGTACCGCCCACGGGGGCGTAAGCCGCAAAACGGGGACCGTCGGAATCGCGGAAACTGCCAAAGCCCACTTTCCCCTGACGCATATCCGCGTGAATAGCCGCCAGCTGCTTCAACGAGGAATCGCTCTGGGCCTCCCGCTCAATATTCTGGGTTGTGATGGTTTCCAATGTGATATCCGCAATGGTGTCTCCATCTTTGTTGATCATATAGGCCCGGCTGTTTTCACTGACTTTGATGGAGGACACAATGTCGTTTAAAAAGGTCTCCGGCGGAACGAAGTAAACCACGCCCGCGATGACCCCCCGGTTGGAGTAGACCGGCGCCGCCACCATGATGGACAGCTCCCCTGTGATCTTGCTGACCAGAGGCTGGGAGACATAGACATTTCCCGCCATAGCCTGCTGGACGTATTCCCGGTCGGAGTAATCTTTCCCGTCAAAGATGCTGATACCGTCCAGGCCGATGACGTTGCCCCGCTGAAAACCATGAAGGCTGACCCGCTCGTCAATAATAGCCCTCTTTTCCTCCACCGAGGTGAAGGAATTGGCCAGCTGGGAGATGCGGCCCGTGTCCATGGCCACATTCTTATAGGCAATCAATTCCTCTTCAATGCGCTCCGCCGCCAGAACGGCGGTTTCACTCATCATCTGGTCCACTGTGGCCAAAGTGCTTCTGTAGTTTAACCCAATACTGAAAGCCCCCACCAAAAACAAAGCAATTAGTACCGTCGCTATGAGGCACACCGTGATTTTCTTTCGGATACTCTTCATCTCTCTCCACCCCTGCTTTCAAGTTCTGGACTCCCTGAAGTCCATTTGACTCCCTTCCATTATATGAGCCGGCAGGTCCTTTTGTCAATGGTTTCCGCCCATTTCAATCCCCGCCGAAAAAACCGCTTCCAAAACCTGTCGAAATCGGGGACCGCCGCATCTGAAGGCGGGAGGCCACAGCCTTTGCCACCCTGCCGGAGTCCGGGGGCTTCACCTTCATGCAGTACGGCGCCCGAACCAGCCTGCCCAACGAGGCGGAGTACGGTCCCTTAGAGGGGCTGGTGCGTCGTGGGAGACGCCTGCTTTGTCTTCATCAACGCCGCGCCCTGCTCCGGCAAGCAGGGCTCGGATATTGAGGCCAACCGGGCCAGGCTCTTTGCCGAGCAAACCGCCTGGGTCAAAAAGGTCTATGAGGAAGCAAACTGCACTTGGCGGATCATGTGGGCACCTATATCATCTTGAGGCGTCCCTCGTTGACAGGTTGGAAAGGCCGGTTTATAATCAGGTCGAAGGAACTCGGAAACGGGGGAACATCTTGTTTTGAGGAGGTCTTTTCCATGAGATTACGGCTCCTTTCTCTTTTGCTCTGTCTGCTGCTTTTAAGCGCCTGCGGTGGAACTGCCGGGGCAGCGGGGATGAATTCCCCGGTCCGGCTGGAATCATCCGCCTCCAAACTTATGAAAAAACCCGCCGCCCCGCCCGCCCCTCCTCTGCCCACCGTAGCCACTTTGGCGGTCTGCGGCGACGCGATGAGCCATATGCCCCTCACCAACGACGCCTGGAACGGGAAACGCTATGACTACGCCCGGATCATGGCTGCCGCCGGGCCCTATGTGGAGGCGGCGGATTACGCCGTAGTCAACCTGGAGACCACGCTCTCCGGCGGTCCCCCCTACTCCGGCTACCCCACCTTCAATTCCCCTGACGACATGGCTCTGGATCTCAAGGCTCTGGGCTTCGACCTGTGTCTCACCGCCAATAACCACAGCCTGGACCGGGGCTTTTCCGGCCTCAGCCGGACGCTGGACGTGCTGGATCAAGCGGGCCTTGCCCACGTGGGCACCAGCCGCACCCAGGAAGAGCACGACCATAATTTCGTGATTGCGGACGTGGGCGGCGTCTCTGTGGCCTTCCTGGGCTATACTTACGGCACCAACGGCATCCCTGTTCCTTCCAAACACCCCTATGCCATCAATGTCTTCCATACCGATTACCTGACCACCCTTTCCAAACCGGACTGGGACGGATTGGCGGCGGATCTGGAAGCGGCGCGAGCCATGAAGCCGGATTTGATCACGGTGATGATCCACTGGGGCCAGGAGTACAAAACCAGTCAGAATTCGTATCAGGAATCGCTCGCGGACTTTCTTTTGGAAAACGGCGCGGATATCGTCCTAGGGGGCCACTCCCACGTGCCCCAGCCTATGGAGCTTCGAACTCTGCCTGACGGGCGGCAGGGTTTCGTCTGTTACTCCCTGGGAAATTTCATCTCCTCTCAGACCAAACCCCTCACCAATATCACAGCGGTTTTGACTCTGACTCTCACACGGGACAACGAAACCGGGGAGACTCAGGTCTCGAATTACACCTACGCCCCTATGTATATGCTCCACCAGGCAGCGGGAACTTCTCCCCGTTTTGAGCTGGTGGATATTCACAGGGCCCTGGATTCCGGCAACACCGGAGAGCCTCTGCTACAAAAGCTAAACGAGGCATTGGAAACCTGCCACTCCGTTTTTGGTCAGGAGCAAAGCCCCGACGCATGAGAAAAAGAGAGAAACCCCTTGATGGGTTTCTCTCTTTTCCCTTCCGCTCCATTTCAAACGGCACTTTTTGACAAGTTGAGCGCCAGCTCCATAAGAGCCGGCGCCCTTTTTTATCCGCTCAAAGTTCTTCAAAAAACGCCTCCACCTGCGTCAGGGCCGCGCCCACCGCGGCGGCCTCCTGGAACCGGCGGCTGTATTTTAAATATGAGGTGTCCGGTTCAAAGGGGTTCCGTTCCGCCAGAAGCGCCCGCAGCAACTCCCCAAATTCCTCCAGGTAAAAGCCCACATGGCCGCCCACCAGCACATCGCAGTCAAAACTGAGGCGCAGGTTATTTACCGCTACTGCCAAGTTCTCCAGATACTCCCGCCAGACCTCCCTCTTTTCGGAATCTCCGGAGCGAAGCTCTTCGAAAAAAGCGGACAGGCTTCCCCCCGCGTGGTCCGAGAGAACCTTGGCGGAACAGTACGCATCCAGACACCCCTCTTTTCCGCACCAGCACCGGCGGCCGCCGGGAACTAAGGTGGTATGCCCAAACTCCCCCGCCCGGAGGTGGTTCCCCCAAAAAAGAGCCCCATCCCGGAGAATGGCCCCGCCCACCGTATCGCCAAGAGCAAGGTAAACCATGTCCCGGGCTTCTCCCCCGGCCTCTGCCAAAGCCGCCGCGTTGTCCCGGTTGAGACAACGGCAGGGCCATGAAATTTGCCGGGTGAAGCGGTTGAGGGGCACGTTTCGCTGCTTCAAAACATGGGAGTCCCGCAAGACGCCCCGTTCCTCGTCCACAACGCCGGGAAGGGCAATGCCCACCCCCAGAACCCGGTCCGACACTCCGGCGGCTTCCACAAAGCGCTGAAGCAAGCCGCTGAGGTACTTGAAATAGACCTCTTCCATGGAGAAACGAAGCGCCCCCTTCACCTGACGCAACGTCTTTCCTCCCAGATCCGCCAGCACTATGCCTACGTAGTCCTCATTCAGATCTATCCCCACCGCCACACGGGCGTCCCGCACAGGGGCGTAGGCCTTGGCTTTCCGGCCCCCGGTGGAGGCGTACACCCCGGCCTCCTGTACCAGGCCCAGCTCTGTCAGCTCTTTTACATTTTGTAAAATCGTGGGCCAGCTGAGAGACAATTTCTGGGTCAGCTCCATCTGAGAAACCCGGTCGCTATCCAGAATGCAGCGCAAGGTATGGACCCGGTTGCGCCGCTTGACGTCCATATTATTGGCGGGGGAGGTCTTCATGGCTTCTCATTCCTTACTTATCATTTATAAAGGCTTTATAAATAGTATAGCAGTTCTCCTCCTAAAGAGCAAGTCCCTCCCGGCTTTTGGTTGACAGGGGCTACGCGGTAGGGTATACTTTTCTCAATTCCTTTATTTTCCGCTTTACCCAAACAATCAAGCGGTGCCTGCGGCACCAGAAGAGGAGGAACAGCCATGTTACACGAGATCAGCTTCCAGTCCTTCAACCAGCGGGACCAGGTCCAGGGGTGGATTTACGTCCCCGCCGCCAAACCTTTGGGCGTCATCCAGCTGGTCCACGGCTTTGGAGAACACTCCCGGCGGTATCTTCACATGATCTCCAAATACCTGGATGCCGGCTTTCTTGTGGCGGCGGACGACCATGTGGGACACGGCAGGACCGCCGTGGTCAACGACTCCTGGGGCGACTGGGGGGACAAGGGTCCCCACACCATGATGGAGGATGAGCGCACCCTCACCCGGCTGGTCAAGGAGAAATACCCCGGCCTCCCCTACTTCATGTTCGGCCACAGCATGGGCTCTTTCATCGCCCGGGACTATATCGCCACCTACGGCGACCAGCTCACCGCCGTCACCCTCTGCGGCACCAGCGGCGTCTTCCCCGGCCTGGAACAGGGCATGGCCATGTTGCAAGCCGCCGTGGACGCCGGACAGGGAAACGCCTCGGACCCCAACGCCGCCGGGGCTCTGCTGGGCTGGATGTGCGAGCGGTGCACGGAGGAAATCCGCTTTGGCAACGAGTGGATCTGCTCCGACCCCTTCGTTCAGGCGGACCATGCCCTGGACCCCCTGGACGCCTTCTCCCGGCCCACCACAAACCGCTCCTTCCTCTATTTCTGCCAGATGATCGACTTCATCACCGGCCCCGCCTGGGCGGAAAAGGTCCCCAGAGATCTGCCCATCTACAACATCGCCGGAGGGGAGGACCCCGTGGGCCAATACGGCGCGGGCGTCAAGCAGGTCTCCTCCTGGCTGGAGGACTCCGGCCACACGGTGACCACTAGAATTTATGACGGGTACCGCCACGAAATTCACAACTACAACGACCTCAAAGACCAGGTGGAACAGGGAATCCTCGACTTCTTTATGGGAACTTTGTAACCGGCGCGGGAGGTGTGGACGTGAACGGGAAAAAATATGTAATTGCCATGGACCAGGGGACCACCAGCTCCCGGTGCATCCTTTTCAACCGGCAGGGCGAGATTCAAAGCGTGGTCCAGCGGGAGTTTCCCCAAATCTATCCCCGTCCCGGCTGGGTGGAGCACGACCCCGTTGACATCTGGTCCACCCAGATGGGCGTTGCCATGGAGGCCCTGCAAAAAGCCGACGCTCAGGCCAGTGAAATCGCCGCCATTGGCATCACCAACCAGCGGGAAACCACCTTGGTCTGGGACGCCGCCACCGGCAAGCCCGTCTGTAACGCCATCGTCTGGCAGTGCCGCCGGACAGCGGACCGCATCGAGCGTCTCCGGCGGGACGGACTGGAGAAAACCGTCCGGCAAAAGACCGGGCTGATCCCTGACGCCTACTTTTCCGCCAGCAAACTGGAGTGGATTTTGGACCACGTTCCCGTCGCCCGTGAGCGGGCGGAACGGGGGGAACTCCGGTTTGGCACCGTGGACTCGTGGCTCATCTGGAATCTGACCGGCGGCCGGGTTCACGCCACAGATTACACCAACGCCTCCCGGACCATGCTCTTTGACATCCACAAGCTCCGGTGGGATCAGGAGCTGTTGGACTATTTCCGCATCCCCGCCTCCCTGTTGCCCCAGGCCCTGCCCAGCAGTCATATTTTCGGCCACACAGACAAATTCGGCGGCTCTATCCCCATCGCCGCCGCCGCCGGGGACCAGCAGGCCGCCCTCTTTGGGCAATGCGGCTTTGAACCGGGAGATGTGAAAAGCACCTATGGAACCGGCGGCTTTTTGCTAATGAACACCGGGAAGGAGGCGGTCTTTTCAAAACGGGGTCTTCTCACCACCATTGCCGCCGGGACAGGTCAGGAGATTCCCTACACTTTGGAAGGTAGCGTCTTCATTGCCGGGGCCGCCATCCAGTGGCTTCGGGATGAAATGGCTCTGCTGGACAGCGCCGCCCAGACAGAGGAAATCTGTTCCCGAGTGGAAGACGCCAGAGGCGTCTATGTGGTCCCGGCCTTTGTGGGTCTGGGGGCCCCTTACTGGGAACCCTATGCCCGGGGCACGGTAGTAGGTCTGACCCGAGGCGTCACCAAAGAGCATTTTATCCGGGCGGTGACGGAGTCTCTTGCCTACCAGACCAACGACCTGCTCTTGGCCATGAAGGAGGAATCCGGGCTGGCCCTGGGGGCTCTCAAGGTGGACGGCGGCGCCAGCGCCAACAGCTTTCTCATGCAGTTCCAGGCGGACCTGTCGGACACTCAAATCCAGCGGCCCCGGTGCATCGAGACCACCGCCCTGGGAGCGGCATACCTGGCGGGTCTGGCCTCCGGCTTCTGGAGGGATCTGGACGAGATCCGGGGGAACTGGGCCTGTGAGCGAACCTTCTCCCCCGCCATCTCCCAAAAACGGCGGCAGGAGCTGCTAAAGGGCTGGAAGCGGGCCGTAGGCTGCGCCATGGCCTGGGCAAAGGACAAAGATTGACCAATCATACGGAAAGGCCCCCGGAGAATGTTCTCCGGGGGCCTTGTTGGATATTCCGTTATTTTGTACGGGTGGAAACCGGCTCCTTCCCTGTGAAAACCACCTCTGCCGGGGTCTCCTTGGCGGAAGACGCCGGAAGGGGTGCCTCCTCCGAGGCGGGCAGGGTCTTTGTCTCTGCCGCGGGAAGCATTTCCTTCTCCGAGCCGGACAGGGCAGGAGCGGGTTCCGGCGTCTTCCAGCGATAACTGGTTTTTTGGAACAGCGGCTCGCAAACCAGTAGAATGGCGGGCATGAGGAATATGCTCACCAGCGCCGAGATCAGCGCCCCCCGAGACAGCATCACACAGATAGCCCCAATGAGGTCGATGGAGGAGACAAAGGACACCCCCAAGGTGGCGCAGAAGAGCACCAAGGCGCTGGTGACAATGGACCCGTCAGAGGAAGCGGCGGCAATCCGGATGGCCTCCTCCCGGCTCAGCCCCTTTTTCAGCTCCTCTTGAAAGCGGGAAGTCATCAAAATGGCGTAGTCCACTGTGGCCCCCAGCTGGACACAGCCGATGATGGTGGGGGCGATGAAGGGAATCTCCGTCCCCAGGAAATAGCAGCAACCCTGGTTAATGAAGATGGCCAGCTCAATAGTGGCCACCAGCACCGCCGGAATGGAGATGGAGCGGAAAACAAAGGCGATGATGAGGAAGATGGCCGCGATGGAGATATAATTTGTCACCTGGAAGTCCACCGCTGAGGTGTCGATCAGGTCCCGGTACATAGCTCCCTCCCCGGTGATCATGGCGGCGGGGTCATAGCGGTGGAGAATGTCATTCATGGCGTCCAACTGAGCCGACACCTCGTCCGTAGCCGGGGCGTAACTGGAGTTGACCATCATCAGCTGCCAGCCCTCCTGACGGAGCATATTCTGAATGTCTTCCGGGATGAAAAAGTCCGGAATACCGGTACCCAGCATCTTGTGGAAGGAGACCACAGAGGTGATACCGGAGATCTCCTCCAGCTGCCCCTCAATCTCTCCCATGTCGGCGGCGCTCAAGTCGTCCCGAAGGACCAGGAAATGGCTGGTGGCCATGTCGAAGTCCTCCTTCAACTTTTCATTGCTGACAATGGACGGAAGGTCCCGGGGCAGGGACTCGTCTAGCTTATAGTAAATGTCCGCGTGGCGCTGGGCGTAGGTCGCCGGGAAAAACAGCAGCGCCGTCAACACCACCAGAGGAACTCTGTAGCGGATGATGAACTCATTTACTTTATCAAAGGAGGGAATCAGGGTTTTGTGCTTGTGCTTGCCGATCTGTTTGTCAAAGATCAGCACCAGGGACGGCAGGACCAGGATAACCGTCGCCACCCCCAGGACCACACCCTTGGCCATAACGATTCCAATGTCCCTTCCCAGGGTCAGCCGCATGAAGCAAAGGGCCAGGAAGCCCGCGATGGTAGTCAGGCTGGAGCCGGAGAGGGAACGGAAGGCGGCAATGACGGCCTGAGCCATGGCGTCCCGCTTATCATCGTAGCGTTCCCGTTCCTCCTCATAGCGGTGGTAGAGAAAGATGGAGTAGTCCATGGTCACGCCCAGCTGCAAGACGGCGGCGATGGCTTTGGTGATGTAGGAAATCTGGCCCAAAAAGACGTTGCTGCCAAAGTTGTAAACCACCGCCATGCCGATGCTGGCCAGATACACGAAGGGAAGGACGGTGGACTCCAGCGTAACACCCATGGCAAGCAGCGCCAGCAGCACCGCCAGCCCCACAAAGATGGGAAGCTCCCCATCCATCACGTCCCGGGTATCCTTGATGACCACGGAGAAGCCCGCCAGGAAGCACCGTTCGTTGCAAACGCTCCGCACCTGCCGGATGGCCTCCATGGTCTCGTCGGAGGCGCCGGGGTGGTCGTATTGAATCAGCATCATCGTTGCCTGACCGGAGAAAAACATCTCCCGGAAGTCCGCCGGGATCATCTCCACGGGGATTTGGATGCCCACCAGATTGCTGATCCACACGGCGCTGGACACACCGGGGACGGCTTTGATGTCCTGAATGAGTCTATTGGTATAACCTGCAGGCATCCCCTCTACAATCAGCATACTGGTGGCCGCCATCTGGAAGGGGTCTTCCAGCAGCTGTTCCCCCTGAGAGGAGGGCAGGTCCTGGGGCAGGTAGGAGAGGATATCGTAGTTAATCCGGGTGGCGGCGTAGCCCATGAGGGAGGGAATGAGCATCAACACGGCAATGGCCGCCACCAGCTTCGGCTTCCGGGTCAGCTTATGGGCAATTTTTTCGATCATGGCGTCTTCCCTCCCGTCAGTGGAAAATGCTGGTGGCCGTGTTCCAGAAATCCCGGAACATCTGGGCTATTCGCCCCCAGAAGGTGGTCTTCTCCTTTTCAGAGACGGAGTCCTCCGCCGTCTCCGGCTCCTCGGTCTTGATCTCCTGGGTGCGGATCAGAACCTGAATGCTGGTAGGGGCGGGATTCCGTCCGTCCGTCAGGGACACCGCCTCCGCCGTGGCGTCCATCAAAAGAATGTTGTTCACATCTCCGGTGTATTCATTCCACGTATCTTCTATGATCTGGGTGACCGTGTTCTTGGCCTCTTTCACCTCTTTTGTGGTGGCCAGGGCCTTGGCGGTCTGCCGCAGGGCGGCGGAGAGCCCCCGAAGAGACTGCTTCGTTCCCGCGTCCAGGTCCCTGCCCGTGGACCGGGCCAGATTCTCCGCGTCGTTAATCAGGATCTCTGTATCCCGGATGGTGGTCACGGCGGAGGCGCTGAGGGTCCCGGCATTGGCCAGGGCCTCTTGAAGGGTGGGCTCATAAGTGTTCAACACATTTCGAAGAGCGTCTACCTCCGCCAAAATATTCCGCAGAGCTCCGGAGGACGCGCCCAAGGCGGCCATCAGATCCTCCGCATCGTCCAGGTCCTCCAGCAGGGTGTTCAGCTCTCCGCAAAGGTTCGCCAAGTCTCCCACCACAGAGGCGGTTGGGCGCTTAATCTCGTTTAAGGAGGCGTTGAGCTCGCTTTGAATCTGGTCCAAGCGGGCGCTGGCGCTGTCCAGACCGTCGGTGATCAGATCCACCGCCGCTCCGCCCACGGTGTTGTTCTCAGGGGGCTTGCCAGGGTCGGAGGGGTCTCCACCGGGAACGCCGGGACTATCCGGACCGCTGGAATCCCCGCCGCCACCGGGGGTGCCCGGTTCACTTCCGCCAGGGGTGCCGGAGCCGTTGCCTCCTGAGCTGCCGGAATCCTCACCACCCGAACTGCTGGAATCACTTTCACCTGAACTATCGGAGTCACTTCCTCCCGAGCTGCCGGAGTCACTGCCGCCCGAGCTGCCGGAGTCGCTGCCGCCCGAGCTGCCGGAGTCGCTGCCGCCCGAGCTATCGGAATCTCCACCGCTAGAGCTGCCGGAGTCACTTCCTCCCGAGCTACCAGAGTCACTGCCGCTTGAACTGCCGGAGTCACTTCCTCCCAAGCTGCCGGAATCACTGCCGCTATCGCCGGAAGTCACATCTCCGTCCAAAGAGGCGTTGAATACCAATCGGGCCGTCATTTGTCCCTTTCCAGGGGACTCCAGGTCCCCGTCCTCAGAAGTGTCCTTTGTCTTTGGAGTCTCCGGAGTATCCAAAGTCTCTTTTTCCGGCGCCGGTTCTTTTGTCTGTTCCAACACGGGAGCCTCTTCCGGTGTTTCAACCGTTTCCTGTTCTCCGGCTGGCGCTTCCATTTCCGGCGGCCTTGAAGTTTCCGCCTGTTCCGAGGACGGGCCGGTGGGAACAACGGGAGCCACCGTCTTAGCGGGTGTCCGGTTTTTCCCGGAGCCACCGCTGCTGTAGATCAGCCAAAGGTCGTTCATTTGCTTGGCCGTGTCCGGGTCCTTGGTCACCTGCCCGCAAAAATCCTGGAACCCCATACCTGTCTGCTGCTTCACCTGATGGAGCGTCTCCATCTGCTTTGCCGCAGCCAGGGCCTCCTGCTGCTCCGGCGGCACCGGCAAGCCGGCTTTGTCCGCCTCCAGCAGCTTGGTCATGCCCGCCGCCTTGGCCTTGGCCTCTGCACTGCCCGCGCCCTGGGCCTCCAGCATCTTTTGAAGGAAGGTCGTGGTGTCCTTGGCGTCATAGGCCCCCCGGACATTTTTTACCCTTTCCACCATGGCTTTACTGTTGGTGGAGACACTGCCGCCTCCCACATGGACGCCGCCCAGGGCCCGCTCCAGGCGAAGCAGGCTGTCTTCCATCTCCGCCGCCAAGTCCAGAACATTGCGCAGATCATAGGTTCCCCGCTCCAGACCGTACAAGGCCTCCTCCATGTCCGCCAGCTGAGACTGCAAGGTGACGGTGGCGTCCGTCATCTCATTGAGAATGGCCTTGGAGTCCGTCACGGTCCGGCTGAGAAGCTGGACCCTCTGTTCCACCGGGGTCAGAAGATCCGCCAAATTGTTCAGATCTCCCCGAAGGCGGTCTGTTCCGCCGTACAGCGTCTCCTTGCCTCCGGAAAAGGTGCTTCGGGCCGCCTCCAGTTGGTCCAAGCCCTTGGCGGAGGCATAAAGACCGTTTTGAATGTCCGCCAGGGCGTCCAGCAGCTCGTCGAGACTGCCGGAGAGGGCCCGGTAATCCTCCTCCAAATCGTCTTTCCGCTGGCTGAGCTTGGCGATTTCCTCCAGCTGGGCCAGAGTGGCGGGCATCATCAGCAGGGTCAGACCGCCAAAGGAGAAATCGTTGCTGCCCACCCGGATGGTGAAGTGCTGTTCCTCTCCGGGGAGACAGAGAAAGAGAACCGTTCGCAGATTGCCCACCAACTGGATCTGGGCGCCGGGAGCCTCCAGGGAGAGGATATCGTCTTGGTTGAACAGGGCCGTGGCAGCCAGGGTGTAATTGTACCGGGCATACGCATTTGCCAGTTCATTGGGCACGATGTCCAGATGAATTTCCACCACACCCTGCTTTCCCGCCAGATCTTCCGCCCGGGTCGGGACACCGTTTAGGGTATAATGTAAAGCGATGGTCCAGGGCAGTTCCTCAAATGGCCGCTTGGTTTTGCCCTCAAAGTAAAAGTGCTCCGGCGCCCCCTCCGGGAAGGTGAAGGAGACAGTCCCTTCTCCGCTTACCGGCGCGGAGCCATCCGTAAGGTTTACCACCCCGTCATAAACGCCGTAGTCCATCAGGCGGTCCTTGCCATTCATGGCATAGCTTTTTACCACGCTTCCCTCCAGCAAATTGCCGTAATAATCCAATGTGGCGTAATACGCCTCGTCATAAGTGGGAGTCACTCCGTCGCCGACGGCCTCCGCTGCCGCAGGGGGAACTGTCAGCGTCACGGTTAAAACTACCGCCAGGGCCAGAGCGGAAACCCGTTTCCTCATGGTTTGCCAAGTCATACCGATTCCTCCAATTAATCAACATCTGTCAACTAAAATATTTTTGTTGACTTATTAACTTAAGTCGATTATAGTAAAGACAGGAAACTTGGTCAATAGGCAAAAGTGGGCAAATGTCTAGCTTGTTTAAAGGAGGACCACAATGTTGAAAAATCCGGAAGACCGCCGGGCACGGCGGTCCCGCAAACTCTTAAAGGAAAGTCTTCTGGAACTGATGAAGCGCAAAACCTTCTCCGAAATCTCCGTACGGGACGTGACCGAAGCGGCGGACATGAACCGGGCAACCTTCTATCTCCACTACACCGGCACCGCTGAGCTGCTGCAAAGTGTAGAGGAGGATCTTCTGGGGGAGCTTCAGACTCTGGTAGGCGACCATATGCAAGAAACCGTAGCCGTGGGCAGCGTGGCTCCCGTGTTCGAGCCGGTGCTGGACTTTTTGGTGGAACACCGGGAGACTTGCGCCGTGCTCTTTGCCAGCAGCGAGGCCAGCGGCTTTTTCCAATCTCTGCAAAAGCTGGTCCACGAAAATGGCGCCCCCCTGGTCAGGGCCTGGTTTCACCCAGCGGACCCACGGCTGACCAACTATCTTCTGAATTTTTTGGCCTGGGGGTTCATCGGTCTTTTGGCGGAGTGGTTCGAAACAGACATGGCCCTGCCCAAAGCGGAGCTGCTCTCCGCCGCCCAGCGGGTGGCAGACGGCGCCGCCGGCAGCCTCTTTCACCGCGAGGAAGGGGGGATCTCATGAGCTCCTCCGCCAGAGAGGCGCTCAAGGCCTCCCTCCTCCGCCTTTTGGAAGAGCGCCCCTTCCGGGAAATCACGGTAAAGGAGATCGTTCAGGATTGCGGCGTTAACCGAAACACGTTTTACTACCACTTCAAGGACATCCCCGCCCTGTTGGAGGAGATCATCACAGACCAGGCGGACCGGATCATCGCCGGCCAGGGTCCGGCCCTGTCCCTGGCGGAGTGCTTGGAAACTGCCGCCCGCTTCGCCCTGGAGCACCGTCAGGCGGTGCTCCATATCAACCAGTCGGCCCATCGGGATCTCTTCGAGCTTTGTCTGATGGACGTGTGCCGCCGGGTGGTGGAGGACTTTGCCGCCGCCGCCATTGGAGATATCTCCATCCCGCCGGAGGACCGAGAGATCCTCATTCGCTTTTACCAATGCCAGTGCTTCGGGCAGATCGTGGAATGGCTCAACAGCGGTATGCGCTACGATATTGGAAAGCAGTTCCGCCGCCTCTGTTACCTGGGCGAGGGCATGACGGAGCGGATGATCCGGCGGGCCATGGAGGCGGATACATAGAAAAAGAGGGAACGTACGTCCCCTCTCCAGGCTGTCGAAAAAGGATTTTCGCCAGTCTGGGCAAGTGTTTCAGACCGTTCAAAAGGTCTGAAACACTTCGGATTCAAAACGAGAGAAACCCCTGATGGGTTTCTCTCGTAGCTCTTTTCCTTTCCGCTCCCTTTTTAACAGCACTTTTTTGACAAGCCGGAGAGGGGATGTATGTCCCCTCTCCTCTTTTATCGGCTCTGTTTCGGGAGTGTCGAATTTAAAGATGTGATTCTGTAGGGGCGGACCTACGCTCCTTCTTTCTAAAAACACGCGACAGGACTCTCCCCTTTTCAACCGAATCAAAACAGCGTAATCTGACTGGTCTCCGCCATTCCAGCGAAGGCTCCCAGGGCCTTTAATTGCTCGATGTGGGTCTTGGAGAGCTTATTGCAGCACAGGGCGAATTCCTCAATGGAGATGAAGTCCTTCCCCTTCCGCTTCTCCACCGTGTCCAGAGCCGCCGCCTCTCCCAAGCCGTGAACCGTGGTAAAGGGTGGCAGCAATCCGTTCTCTGTCACCACAAACTTCGTGGCGTCGGAGCGGTAGATGTCGATGGTCTCAAAGTGGAAACCCCGGAGATAGAACTCGTAGCAGACCTCCAGCGTGGTCATCAGGTTTTGCTCCACGGCGGTGGCGTCCTTGTTGTTTTCAATCTCCCGGATTTTCTTTTTCACCGCCTCTTTTCCGGCGCAACAGAACTCCGCGTCAAAGGCCTTGGCCCGGACGGAAAAGAAGGTGGCGTAAAAGGCCAGGGGCTCATGGACTTTGTACCAGGCAATGCGGAAGGCCATCATGACGTAGGCCACGGCGTGAGCCTTGGGGAAAAGATAGCCGATCTTCGCCAGAGAATCGATGTACCACTCCGGTACGTCGTGCTCCCGCATGGCTTCTTCCCAGCCGGACTCAAAGCCCCCCTTCTTCACCTTCCCCTTTCGGACGGACTCCATGATCTTAAAGCTCATTTTGGGGTCCAGGCCCTTGGAAATCAGGTAGAGCATAATGTCGTCCCGGCAGCCCACCGTCTCCAGAACCGTGGCCGTCTTGTTGACAATCAACTCCCGGGCGTTGCCCATCCACACGTCGGTGCCGTGGGAAAAACCGGAGAGCCGGACCAGGGTGTTAAAATCCTTGGGCTGGGTGTCCATCAACATCTGCCGGGTGAAGCGGGTGTTGAACTCCGGGATGGCCACCGCCCCGGTGGGACCCAAGATTTCATCGTTTTCGTAACCCAGCACCTTACTGGAGGTAAAGATGGACATGGTGTCCGGGTCGTCCAGGGGAATTTTCTGAGGGTCCACCCCGGTGAGGTCCTGCATCATACGGACCATGGTGGGGTCATCGTGCCCCAGCATATCCAGCTTGAGGAGGTTGTCCTCCATGGAGTGGTATTCAAAATGGGTGGTGATGGTGTCGGAGTCGTCGGCGTCCGCCGGGTGCTGGACGGGGCAGAAGTCCTCCATACTCTTGTCTGCCGGCACCACCACCAGCCCCCCGGGATGCTGCCCGGTGGTCCGCCGGACCCCCACGCAGCCCAGGGTCAACCGGTTTTCCTCCGCCCGGCCCACGGTCATCTGGTTCTCCTCCAGGTATTTTTTCACAAAGCCATAGGCGGTTTTCTCCGCCAGAGTTCCAATGGTCCCCGCCCGGAACACCTGGGTCTCGCCAAACATCTCAATGGCATGCCGGTGGGCCCGGGCCTGATACTCGCCGGAGAAGTTCAGGTCAATATCCGGCACCTTGCCGCCGCCAAAGCCCAGGAAAGTCTCGAAGGGGATGTCGAAACCGTCTTTTTCATAGGGCGTTCCGCATTTTGGACAGACCTTGTCCGGCATATCCGCCCCGCAGCCATAAGAGCCGTCCTGGATAAACTCGCTGTTCTGGCATTTGGGGCAACGGTAGTGGGGCGGCAAAGAGTTCACCTCTGTGATACCGGACATATAGGCCGCCAAAGACGACCCCACAGAGCCCCGAGATCCCACCAGGTAACCGTTTTCCAAAGACCGCTGAACCAGCTTTTGGGCGGACATATACACCACGTCGTACTTCCCCAGAATACCGCCCAGTTCCACATTCAGCCGGTCCACAATGAGCTGAGGCGGGTTCTCGCCATACAGGCGGTGAACCTTTTCCCAGACCAGCCGGTTCAGGTCCTCCTCGGAGTTTTCCAGCTTTGGCGGAAACAGCTCCTTGGGCAGCAGTTCAAAAGTCTCGATCTGCTCCGCCACCAACCGGGTATTGGCGACAACGACCTCATAGGCCTTCTCCTCTCCCAGGTAGGCAAACTCCTTTAACATCTCATCAGTGGTCTTGAAATAAATGGGCAGGGCCTCGTTGGCGTCGGGGAACTTCTTGGACGCCAGGAGGATGTGGCGGAAGACCTCGTCCTCCGGCTCCTGGAAGTGAACGTCCCCGGTGGCGCAGACGGGTTTTCTCAGCTCCTCCCCCAAGCGGACGATGGTTCGGTTAAACTCCCGCAGGTCCTCCTCATTTCTGGCGTCGCCATTGCGGAGCATAAACCAGTTGTTGCACAGGGGCTGAATCTCCAGATAATCGTAAAAAGAAGCGATTCGCTTTAGCTCCTCCCAATCCTTGTGGTCCTTGACGGCCTGGAACAGCTCTCCCGCCTCGCAGGCCGCGCCGACGATGACTCCCTCCCGGTGCTGGCGGAGAACGCTTTTGGGAATAATAGGCACCCGTTTGAAGTATTTCAGATTGGAGTCGGAAATCATCTGATAGAGGTTTTTCAGCCCCACCTTGTTTCGGGCCAGGAGAATGATGTGCTTTGGAAAACGGTTGGTCTTGCTGCCCAAGGGACGCAGCTTCTCCATCTCGCCGTTCACCGCTTGCAGGGTGTGGATACTCTTCTCATGGAGTATTTTCCAAAAGGGAATCAGCATATACCCCACGGTGGCCGCGTCGTCGCTGGCTCGGTGGTGGTTGAAGGCGGGCAGATCCAGGTGCTCCGCCACGATGTCCAGCTTGTACTTTCCAAGCCCCGGCAACAGGTTTTGGGCCAGAATCAGGGAGTCAATATAGGTGGGCTGGAAGTCCAGCCCCGCCTCCTTGCAGCCCTTGCGGATAAAGCCGATGTCAAACTCCGCGTTGTGAGCCGCCAGGGGCCGCCCGTTCACGAAATTCAGGAAGTCCGCCAGGGCCTCCTTGGGGGGCGGGGCGTCTTTTAGCATCTCATCGGTGATCCCCGTAAGGCCGATGATCTCCGGCGTCAGCCGCTTCCCAGGGTTCACGAAGGTCTGGAACCGCTCGGCGATCTCCCCGTTTTTCAGCACCACCGCTCCAATTTCCGTAATGGACTCCCGGTCCACCCTGAGGCCCGTGGTCTCAATGTCAAAGCAGACGATCTCTCCGTCCAGCGGCCCGTCCTGGAGTCCATGGACGGCCACCCGGTCGTCCACATTATTAAGAAAATACCCCTCCACGCCGTAAAGAATTTTGATCTTATCCCCAGCCGCGTGCCACGCCTCCGGAAAGGACTGGGCCACGCCGTGGTCCGTGATGGCAATGGCGGGATGGCCCCAGCGAATAGCCTCCCGAATGACTTCCTTGGTATCTGTGAGGGCGTCCATGTTGCTCATCCGGGTGTGGAGGTGCAGCTCCACCCGTTTCACCGGGGCGGTATCCATCCGCTCCTCGTGGTCCGTCACGTTGATGTGTTGGGGGTTTAGCTGAATGTCCTTACCGTCCCAAGTGGGCTCCATCTTCCCCTGAACCAGCAGCCACATACCGGGTTTGATGGCGCTCTCCAGGCCCTGGGCCTCTTTGGCGGCGAGATTCTTCTGGACGCTGACGGAGCCGGTTCCATCCGTCATGTCAAAGCTCAGCCGCCACATCCCCGGCCGCCGGGTCTCCCGGCACTCGAAGAAAAACACCTTTCCGGACACGGTAGCCGTGCCCATTTTCACGTTCAGCGCCGACATGGGGCCGGGTTTCGCCTTGACGGGATTTCCCATCAAGATTTTCCCCGGCTTCTTTTTGGGGACCGCCTTGGCCGCGCCGCCGCCTGAAGAAAGCGGAGGGGCGGCGGGAGGCGGCGGCGAACAAGCGACGTTGAGCTCCACCTTTTGGAAACCGTAAACCGATTTCAGCGTCTCCTCCAGGCTCCGGACAGTTTCCTGGTCCAAGGGGGTTTTCACCGTCATATCCAGTTGAATCGACAAGCCCCCCCGGTCAATACAGCCGTGGGTCAGCTCCGCTCCAGCCAGCTGGAGACGGAGTTCGGCAGACGCCGACAGCTCGGCGAAAAATTCAAAAAATGGGATGTTTCTCGACATGGCGTCCTCTCTTGTGCATTTCAATATAGGGCCTTAGAGCTTCTCGATCTCCTCTATCAGCGCGTCCACCAGCCGCTCTTCAGGGACCTTGTACAAAATCTCCCCCTTGCAAAACAGCAGCCCCTCGCCCTTTCCCCCGGCAATGCCGATGTCAGCGGCGGAGGCCTCCCCGGGGCCGTTGACGGCGCAGCCCATCACCGCCACGGTGATGTCCTTTTCACAGCCCTCCAGACGCCGCTCCACCTCCTCCGCAATGGGAATGAGATCAATCCGCGTCCGGCCGCAAGTGGGGCAGGCAATCAGATTGACCCCCGACTTCCGCAGGCCCGCCGCCTTCAAAATCTTCCTGGCCGCGTAAATCTCCTCCACCGGGTCGGCGGTCAGGGTCACCCGGATGGTGTCCCCCACCCCCAGGCAGAGAAGGCCCCCGATGCCCATGGCGGACTTCACCAGCCCCATGGATGGGGTGCCCGCTTCCGTAACCCCCAGGTGGAGGGGGTAATCCGTTTGCTCATGGAGGGCTAAGTAAGCCGCCATGGTCAGCGGCACGTCGGAGCATTTGACGGAAATGCAAATGTCGTCAAAATCAAACCGGTTCAAAAGCCCTGCCTGTCCCAAGGCGCTTTCCACCAGGGCCCCGGCGGTGACACCGCCGTATTTTGCCCGGAGCTCTTTCTCCAAAGAGCCGCCGTTGACCCCCACCCGGATGGGAATGCCCCGAACCCGGCAGGCGTCCGCCACGGCCTTGACCCTCTCTTCCCCGCCAATGTTGCCGGGGTTGATGCGGATGGCGTCAATTCCCCGCTCCGCGCAGGCCAGGGCAAATTTGTAGTTAAAGTGGATATCCGCCACCAGAGGGATGGAAATTTGTTCCTTGATCTTGTCCACAGCCTCCGCCGCCGCCTGATCTGGAATCGCCACCCGGATGATCTCGCACCCGGCGGCCTCCAGGGCCCTGATCTGGGCCACGGTAGCGGCTACGTCATGGGTTTTCGTATTACACATGGACTGAATGGACACCGGCGCGCCGCCGCCCACCGGCACACTGCCCACCATCAGGCGTTTTGTCATGTCTTACCCCTCCCGCAAAAACAGTTGCCCCACGTCCTTTAAGGTCACCAACAGCATCACGCCCATCAGCAGCACAAAACACGCCGTGTTCACCGCCGCCTGGTACCGCTCGGGCACTCTCCGCTTGAAAAGATGAAAGCACAAAGCGTCAACCGCCAGGAAGAAAATGCGTCCCCCGTCCAGAGCCGGAATGGGCAACATATTCATCACCGCCAGATTGATGGCGATAAGGGCTCCGAAAAAGGCGATGTTTTCCAACGCGTCCAAAGCGCTCTTCGAGGCGCTGCCCACCTCCGTCAAGGTGGAGACGATCCCCACCGGGCCGCTGACCTCGGAGATTCCCACGTTGCCCCGAAGCAGCTGAATCAAGCTGAACCACACCTGCTGGACAAAGTCCAGGGTCTGGTAGGCGATAAACTTCACCGTGGTCAAAAAGGTTGCCGGAACCTGGACGGCGCCCACCAGCAGGCCAAACCGCCCCGTTTCTCCGTCATAGGTTCCCCGGTAAAGGGGCAGGTCCTTCAAAACCACCTTCTCCCCGTCCCGGATCACCTCCACGTCCATACCTTCCCCATCGTTAAACCGGAGAAACAACGCCGCATCTCCCCGGAGATAGGTCCGCCAACCGTCGATTTTGTAGAAGATGTCCCCTTCCATCAGGCCCTCCTCCCCCTCCAGGGGGAAGCCCTCGGAAAATCCGGACACCTGATCTACATAAAACCCGTTGGCCGTCGCGAAAATGCAGGCAATGACCACCACTCCGGCCAGCAGATTCATAAAGGACCCGGCTGCCAAAATGACCAGCTTCTTCCAAAAGCCCTGGTGGGCGAAGGAGCGCTCGTCTCCGGTGTCCTCCTCATCCTCCCCCAGGGCGCAAAATCCCCCGATAGGCAAAAGCCGGATGGAGTACCGGGTTTCCCCCGTCTCCCTGTGCCACAACAGCGGGCCCATGCCAATGGAAAACTCGCCCACCCGCACACCGAAAATCCGCGCCGCCAGAAAGTGGCCCAGCTCGTGAATGGCCACCAGGAAACCGAAGATGAAAATACCCGCCAAAATGTAGATGAAGCTCATGAACACAATGCCCCTTATTTTGAAAAGTTTTTCAGCACCTCCCGCCGGGCCGCGGCGTCCGCCTCCAGAATATCCGGAAGGCTGGGCTTGCGGATGACGGGCAGCTCCGTCATGGCCCGGGCGGTGAGGTCAAAGATATCCTGGAAGCAAATACGGTCCTCCAAAAACAGCCGCACTGCCTCCTCATTGGCGGCGTTCAACACGGCGCAGGCGGTTCCCCCCTTCGCCGCCGCTACCTCCGCAAGCCGAAGACAGGGAAACGTCCCCCGGTCCGGCTCGGCAAAGGTCAGCGGCGGGCAACTCAGAAGATTCAAAGGCTCCGCCGCCGACTCCGCTCTTTGGGGGTACGTCATGGCGTACCGGATGGGTAAGCGCATATCCGGTGTTCCCAGCTGGGCCAGAAGGGCCCCGTCCCGGAACTCCACCAGGGAATGAACGACGCTCTGGCGGTGAATGACCACCTTTACCCGCGTCAGAGGCAGGCGGTAGAGGCGCATGGCCTCAATCACCTCCAGCCCCTTGTTCATCAGCGTGGCGCAGTCCACGGTGATCTTGGGGCCCATCTTCCAGTTGGGGTGCTGCAATGCGTCCACCCGGGTTTTCTTCGCCACTTCCTCTTTCGTCATCCCGTAAAAAGGCCCGCCGGAGCAGGTCAAAATCACCCGCCGGATCTCCCCCCGGTCCAGACAGCCCTGGACACACTGGAAGATGGCGGAGTGCTCCGAGTCCACAGGGACGATCTCCGCCCCCCGCTTCTCCGCCGCCTCCATTACCAGCTCCCCGGCGCAAACCAAGGTCTCCTTGTTGGCCAGGGCGATTCGCTTGCCCTCCCGAATGGCGGCCAGGGTGGGCTTCAAACCCACCATACCCACCACGGCGGTGACCACCGTGTCCACCCCCGGCAGCGTCGCCGCCGTGGAGAGGGCGGAAACGCCGCCGTGGACCCGGATCTTCGTGTCCGCCAGACGGACTTTTAAGTCCCTTGCCGCCGCCTCGTCGGTCATGATGACCTGCCGGGGCTGAAACTTCCGGGCCTGCTCCTCCGCCAGGGCCACGCTGTTGTGGGCAGTGATGGCGGCCACCGTCAGTCCCAGCTGCTCCGCCACCTCCAGGGTCTGCCGTCCAATGAAGCCGGTGGAGCCTAAGATCGAAATCGTCTTTGTCATATTTACATCTCTATTCTATGGCAGTAAGCTGAAAATAATCTCTATTACCGGAGCTACAAACAGCACGCTGTCAAACCGGTCCAACACGCCGCCGTGGGCCAGGAAGATGTGGCCGTAGTCCTTGATGCCAAACTCCCGCTTGATAAGGGAAAAGCTCAAGTCCCCGATCTGGGCCGCCACGCCGCAGAGGAGGGCCAACAGGGCCATGGGGCCGTACCCGATGGCGGAGCCGCCGAAAAAACGGTCCATGACCCAGACGAACAGGAGGCCACAGAGGACGTTCCCCGCAAGACCCCCCACGGAACCCTCGACGGTCTTCTTGGGGCTGACCTTGGGGGCCAGCTTGTGCTTTCCCAGGGTAATCCCGGCGAAAAAGGCGAAGGTGTCACAGGCAAAGCTCAAAATGAAGGGCAGGAGGAGATAGGCCCGGTGGACGCCGCCGGCCTCCAAACGGAGGAAGGACGCGAAAGACCAGCCGATAAAAAGACTGCCGCCCGTTCCCGCCATGATCTGGCTGAACTTCACCTCACCACCCTTTTCAATGGCGTTGAAAAAGGCCAGCAGGACCACCAGCATAATGATGACGGACAAGTGGTGGTCCCGGTCATAAATCCACCCCACCGTAACCGCGGCGGCTATGGCGCCCATGCTCATCAGCTCGCGCCGCGCCGCGCCGCCGACACAGCGCTGAAGCTCCATGCCGCCGACGCCTGCCAGGACGCACAGCGCCGCCAGCATCACCCAAGACGGCGCGGCCAGGACCACGTACAGCAGCAGAGGCACGCCCACCACGGCCACCAGAATTCTCGACTGTAAAGAGCTCATTTCTTCACGCCTCCAAACCGGCGGTCCCGGGCGTGATAGGCCGCGATGGCTTTATCCAGCTCCGCCTCGTCAAAGTCCGGCCAGAGAACGTCCGTATAATAGAACTCCGAATAGGCGCACTGCCACAAAAGGAAGTTTGAAAGCCGCTGCTCCCCGCTGGGGCGGATCATCAACTCCGGGTCCGGAATCCCGGCGGAATCCAGATAGCCGGAAAAAGCCGCCTCGTCCAGCTCCTCCGGCCTCCGCTTCCCGGCGGCGCAGTCCTCCGCAAACCGCCTTGCCGCCCGGAGAATCTCGTCCCGCCCGCCGTAGTTCAGGCACACGTTGGCCTGGAAATCGTCCTTGCTCAGGTGCTCCGTAATCTCGTCGGTCTCCCGGGCCAGGACGCGGAGCTCCGGGGCAATGGGGGTCATGTCCCCGAAGAAGTGGAGCCGGATGTGGTCCCGCTCCATGGTGTCCACCGCCTCCAGAAGGTACTTCTTCAAAAGGGCCATGATGGCGGAAACCTCCGTCTCGGAGCGCTTCCAATTCTCCGTGGAGAAGGCGTAGACCGTCAGGTACTTCACGCCGATGTTTTTGCAGTACGTGGCGATGTTCCGAAAGGTCTCCGCCCCGGCCTTGTGGCCCGCCGTCCGGGGAAGGCCCCGTCTCGTGGCCCAGCGGCCGTTGCCGTCCATGATAATGGCAATGTGGCGGGGCGGCGCAAGCCGCCCCGTTTCGTTCCTGTTTTCCGCCATCAGACCGCCATCAATTCCTTTTCCTTTTTCGCCAGCAGCTCGTCCAGCTTTTTGCAGCTCTCGTCCGTGAGCTTCTGGAAGTCCTTCTCCACCTGCTTGAGCTCATCCTCGGTGATCTCGGACTTTTTCTCCTGCTTTTTGAAGTTGTCCATGGCGTCCCGCCGGATGTTCCGCACGGCCACCTTGCCGCTCTCCGCATACTTGCGGATCTGCTTTACCAGTTCCTTCCGGCGCTCCTCCGTCAGCTGGGGGAAGGCCAGCCGGAGGGCCTTGCCGTCGTTCTGGGGATTGATACCCAGATCCGAGTTTTGAATGGCCTTTTCAATGAGCTTCAAGGCGGAACCGTCCCAAGGGGAGATCAGCAGGGTCCGGGGATCCGGGGAGGAAATAGCGGCGATCTGCTGAATGGGAGTGGGACTTCCGTAGTAGTCCACCATAATCCGGTCCAGCACGGCGGCGTTGGCCCGGCCCGCCCGGACGGAGGCGAAGTCCG
>CAJUCO010000013.1 GCA_910585245.1 uncultured Oscillibacter sp. | reverse complement strand
TAAGCTCGTTTCTGCCCACAATACTTGGCTGGCGACGGCCCGGGAAGATAGGTGGTGCCAACACAAAGCAGGTTGTTTCGACAACCTGCTTTTTTGTTTATAGAGCACCTTACCAGCGCAACTCACATTTGCCTGTGGAGCTTTGAAATTCCCGGAGCAGATAATATCGCTTTCTTGGTTTAACTTGATGCTCCCAGTGATCTTGTGCGGGCTCAACCGTAATAATTCCCGCTTGTGGCTGTCCAGAAGAACCACTTCGACGTGGCCCTTGGACAGTTGGCAGGTAAAGTGGAACTCGTATAGGCGGCTTTCACGAAAGTGGCGAACATGAATGCCATAGCTAGGTCCCTCCTGTCATTCCCTCATTTTACAGTCTTATGGATGGAAATGCAAATATTTCATAATAAAACCGCGCCTCTGTCAAAAGACAGGCGCGGTTTTTTATGCGGTTTTTTATATGGATTCTCACATAAACAGGCACAGTAGGACCGGCAGAAAAATCGCCGGTACATAATTCATGATTTTTAACTTTGTAACTCCCAGTAAATTCAGGCTGATTCCCACAATCAACACGGAACCTACCACCGTCATCTCCGGCACAGTGTCAGGGTTTTGTTGCAGGATGGGAGCCACAAAACTGGCAAGGCAGGCGATACCTCCCTCAATGGTGAACACCGCCACAGCCGACAGCAGTACCCCCAGGCCCAGGGAGGAGGCGAAGATGATAGAGGACACAAAATCTAAGGTGGCCTTGGTAAAGAGCATCTCGTGATTGCCCGAAAGTCCGTCATTCAAGGCCCCTACAATGGTCATAGCCCCCACACAAAAGACCAGAGAGGCCGTTACAAAGCCCTCTGCCAGGGAGGGTCCTCCTCCCTCCCGGCCCTTCTTGAATCTCTGTTCCAGGCCCTCTGCAAAGCGGTTCAGGTGCCCATCCAGGTCAAAAAGCTCGCCGGTCACAGCTCCCACCGCTATGGAGAGAATCGTGATTAAGGCGTTGCTGCCTCCCAGCATTCCGTCGATGCCGACAAAAAGAGTACTGAGTCCCAGGCCCTTCATCACGGTGTCCCGCAACCGCTCCGGCAGAATATTTCCCAGCAGCAGACCGATGAGGGACCCGCTGATCACCGTAGCGGTATTGACCAGCGTGCCAACTAGCATAAATACCCCCTCTTTCTTTCTTTAAAGTTCGAATGTATCGTTTAAGAAAAGGGGCCGGCATTTGCCGGCCCCTGAAATAGCTGGTACTTAGCCGATCAGCTTCAAACCGGACTCGTTGCGCTGGATGGTGACATCTTTTGTGATCTCCTCTTCCCAGGCGGTGTAATCCTCGTTGCGCAAAAGGGTAGCGGCTTGAGACTGCCAGCGGTTCATGTTCACACCGGAGAAATACATGACATGAGAGCCGAATTGGGTGTCCACCACGCCGGTGTCGCCAGATTGACGGGAGGCGTCAAAGCACCAGTCGTTGAACTCCGTGACCATTTGTCCCTGGTAGACCTCGGTATACAGGCCGCCGTCGTATTTGGACCCATCGGTGGATTCCTTCAGGGCCAGATCGGCAAAGGAAGCCTCGGTAGCCTCGCCGCCCTGCCACTGGGCCAGTAATTCCTCGGCCTTGGCGTGGGCGTCGGCTTTTAGCTGGGCCTGCTGGTCTTCGTAGCCCTCTTCTCCCTCGGCAATGGTGGCGGTTCCCAGAGGCACCAGGATGTGACGAATGTCAATGGTGGGCGTCTCATCCCGGAAGCGGTCGTGGAAGACCACCACATACTGGACGGTTTCATCTTCCAGATGTGCGGAGTCACCGGCTTTCCGGGCGCTGTCGTAGAGCCATTCGCTTGTGACGCTTCCGGAACTGTAGCTACCTTTTTCGTTGTTGCTGTAGGTGCCGTCATATTCTTCGGCCAGTTGCTCCAGGTCACCGCCGTCCTGGAACTCGCTCAGAATGGTGCCGGCGGTCTCCTGGGCGGCAGCCAGGGCCGCGGCAGACTCCTCTTCCGTGGGTTCTACGGTGTTGCCCTCGGCGTCGGTGGTGCTTTCGGCAGAGCCGGAAAGGGAGACAATTTCATAGGACACGTGATCATAGGTGTTGCGGTCCCCATTATAGACTTCCTCCAGCTCGCCGTCGGAGAAAGTCAGGCTATTCTGGTGGGCGTCGGCGTAAGCGCTATAACGGAGAACCCGCATAAGCTGCTCGCTGTAGACCTTTTCCGTCACACCGGCGCCAAAGCTGCCTTTGAGATACTGGCTGACAGAGATGCCGCTGGCCGCCGCCGTGGACTTGAGAGCGGCCATATTGTCGTCATACTGGGCCTGAACCCCGGCGGGGTACTGGAAGCCCTCGGCGTCGGCGGCCTTCAGGGCGGCCTGGATGACGCTCATGTTCTCCAAGGCCTGATCCAAGAAGTAATCGTGCCAGGTCAAGCCGGTGGAGACGGGAGCCGTTTCCTCTCCGGAAGCATCCTCCCCCTCGGCGGGTTCGGTGTCCGCGTTGGGGACCTCGATGCCCAGCATGGAGGCGGTGTCAGCGCTGATCTCCTGGTTTTTAAGGGAGGCGCCGGTGTTCAGCCCCAGATAGCTGAGGAAGTAGGAGTACTGGCTGTTGTTGACAAAATTGCTGTAAGCCGATTGATAGTAGTAGGCCACCTCGGCGGCGCTGTAGGACTCTCCGTCAATGGTGGCGGCTTTGCTCATTTTCGGGATGAGGTCGCTGCGCCAGACGAAGGAGATGATGACGCCGACGACAACGGCGGCGGCAATGAGGCCGTACAGAAGGTTGGTCCGTTTTTCCTCCTTGCGCTGCTGTGCCTCCCGGGCGGTTTTGGGGTCGGTCTGGCTCGATGTGGCCTGACGGTTTTGCTTTTCTCTCGATGCGCTCATTTGTTGTTCAGTCCTCTCAAGTTTTCGGTTACAATTTTTTGCCCAAATGACGGTGGGCTGGATTTTACGCACTTGCCTATTATAGCGGAAGACGGGCGAGAGTGCAAGCCTAAAATCCGTTTCAGGGGAAGAAAAGCTGAGAATTAACGGTTTTTTCATCAAATCCCGGAGCTGGACCGGTAAAATGACAGCGGAGTGACGGTGTAAAGGATAAGGTACCGGGCTGAAAAGATTCTGAAAGACAAAAGGGCCGTATGGGCATAATAGTACCCCGCGAGAGCCGTGTAGACCTCGTTATAACCTGCACCTTTACGGACAGGTGGGTCGCCTCCAAAGCGCTTTACCGCTTCCAACTTCCAGCCGCGAACGGCAGCCGGGAGGCCTGCGAACCACGCTTTGATCCAGCGTCCCTTATAACGAAATGTGGGTTAAAAAAAGATCTATCACGCACCCCGCAGGGTACTTTGGTTATGTTGGGTTTTACGGGTTTATTCCTCGCCGTCGAACAGGGTCTCCATAAAGAGGTTGTAAACCGTTTCCAGCTCCTCGTCAGAATCCAAAGTGGAGAGAACATCCTCCCCATCCTCGTGGAGAACTTTTAAAATCACCAGTCCGGCGTCCGGGTCGTCCTCCTCCCCCTCGGTCTCGGCGGGGAAGAAGGCCTGATAAAGTTGACCGTTGTGCTCCAGAGCGTCCATGAACTCCAGGACCAGCTCGTTTCCCTCCTCGTCGGTGACGGTCAGGAAGGTGGGGCCAAAATCTTCACTCATAGGCGGGCCTCCTTTTCTGGGCTCAACTGTATTTTACACGGAAACTCCGCCAATTGCAAGAGTATAATTCGTGAAAAAGGCGAAAAATTGGCAGCGCCAGTGGGAGTTAGTCTGCCCGAAATCAATAAATCCATGCGAAGCGGGAACTTTTTTTCGGTGAAATCCGACATTTTCAATATTGACAGGGGATGATACAATAGAAAACAAGGGGCCTTCGCAAATTTTTGGAAGCCCTGGCAGCGACTGGATTTGACACGCTTCGCCTTCCCCGGCGACCGGGGCAAAGGCGGTATCCCCGGCTAAAGGAGGTATTCGTTACTTTGGAGCAGCACGGAAGAAGAGAACATCCGGCCTCCCAGCCCACCCGGCGCAGGAGGCCCAGAAGGTCCTCCCCGGCGCAGGTTGCGCTGGGAGTGGTGAAGTGGATTTTTATTACGCTCTGGACGGTCCTGCTCATCGGCGTCTGTACGGCGCTGATCGGCCTGCATTTTTTCAAGGAGTATATCGACACGGTGGTGATTCCCAACGTGGAGGTGCGGGCAGAGGACTATACCATGAATCTCAGCTCTTTCATCTACTATCAGGACAAGGAGTCCGGGGCCTGGAAGGAGCTTCAGAACGTCCACGGGCGGGAAAACCGCATTTTGGTTGGCATCGACGAGATGTCCCCCTATCTGTGGCAGGCCGCCGTGGCCATTGAGGACCACCGGTTTTTCCAGCACCAGGGCGTGGACTGGCGGCGCACCGCAGGCGCGGTGCTGGACCTGTTGGCGGGAGACGGCAGCTACGGCGGCTCCACGCTCACCCAGCAGGTGCTGAAAAACATGACCCACGACGACAAGCCCTATGTCAACCGAAAAGTCCGGGAGATTTTCCGGGCGTTGGAGTTTGACAAGAATTATCCCAAGGAATATATCCTGGAGCTGTATCTGAATACCATCTATTTGGGGCAGGGCTGCTACGGCGTTCAGACGGCGTCTCAGTTCTACTTTGGCAAGGACGCCAAGGATCTGGACTTGGCGGAGGCCGCCAGCCTCATCGCCATTACCAACAACCCCTCCAAATACGGACCCATGTCCTCTATCACCATCACCCGGGAGGACGGGAGCAAAGTCACTCCCCGGGAGCTGAACAAGGAGCGCCAGGGCTGGATTTTGAACCGGATGTGCAACGAGGAGGTCATTAATCCCGACACGGGGGTGCCCTATATCACAGAGGCCCAGGCGGAGGCCGCCAAGGCGGAGGTTCTTCGCTTTTCCGACGGGTCCACCTCCGTGGACGAGATCGTGGAAAAAGCCAGCGGAGCGGTGGAGATCAACTCGTGGTTCGTGGACCAGGTGATCCGGGACGTGGTTCAGGATCTGCAAGACGAGTTTAAAATCACCGAAGAAGAGGCCTATACCCGGCTGTATAACAGCGGTTACCGCATTTACACCACCTTGGACCCGGAGGTCCAGACCCTGGCGGAGAGCGTTTACGAGGACCGGAGCAACCTGGACGTGACCTCCCGGAACGGCCAGCAGCTCCAATCCGGCATCACCATTCTGGACCCCTACACCGGAAACATTGTGGCCATGGTGGGCAAGGTGGGGGAGAAGAAGGAAAACCTGGGCTGGAACTACGCCACAGGCCGGCGGCAGGTGGGCTCCTCCATGAAGCCCCTGACGGCTTACGCCCCGGCGCTGGACGCCGGAACCATCACCCAGGGCAGCGTATTTGACAACTACCCGGTTCAAGAGCTCAACGGCAGCCCCTGGCCCAAGAACTCCCCTCAGGGCTACAGCGGCTTTACCACCGTGCGGACCGGCGTGCAAAAATCCATCAATACCATTGCCGTCCAGGCCCTTCAGTCTGTGGGGGTGGAGGAGGCCTACCGCTTCGCCACGGAGAACCTGAAACTGGGGCTGGTGGCGGACGACATGGTGGCGGGCGCCCTGGGCATGGGCGGTTTGTCCCGGGGATTGAACACCGTGGAGATGGCGGCGGCCTACGCTTGCTTCGCCAATAAGGGGATTTATAACGAGCCGCGGACCTATGTCCGGGTGACCCGCATCGACCACAACACCGGCCAGGAGGTGACGGTACTGGAAAACCAGGGGGAGAGCCATGTGGCCATGAAGGAGACCACGGCCTACCTCATGACGGATATGCTGAAAAACGCCGTGGCCTTCGGCACTGGCGGACAGGCCCGGTTTAACGGCATGACCATCGCGGGAAAGACGGGTACCACAAATAAAAACTTCGACCGCTATTTTGTGGGCTTTACACCCTATTATGTGGCGGCGGTGTGGACGGGTTATGACGAAAACGAGCGCATTAGCTACAACGGAAACCCCGCCATTACCATGTGGAAAAAGGTCATGGAGCCGCTCCACGCGGAGCTGGAAAACAAGGGGTTTGACAACAAGCCCTCTACAGGCCTGACCACCATCAGGGTCTGCCTGGACAGCGGTATGCAGCCCACGGAAGCCTGTCAGGCCGACCCCAGAGGCGGGCGGACCGGCACCTTTGAAGCGGCGGCGGGTACCGGACCCACAGAGCCGTGCACCCTTCACAAGGTGGTCTCCTACTGCACCGAGGGCCACTGTCTGGCAGGGGAGACCTGCCCTGAGGCGGTGGTGGAGCAGCGGGCCTATCTGGACTATGTCCGAGAGGACTACGGCCCCAGCATCACCGCCGAGGACGACCAGTATTTGATCAGCAACCTGGAAAAGGCGAAGGAACCTTCGGAGGAGAATCCCACCGGCGGCTGTCCTGTTCACGAGGGTGTGCCCCTGCAAGATCCTCTGGACCCGCTGAACCCTAACAATCCCAACGGCGGAAGCGGTGTCACCGACCCTGGCGTGACGGATCCCTATATCCCCCCCAATTCCGGCGAAAGCCACGAGGGCTACGGGCCGTCGCCCAAGCCGCCTACTCCCACACCGGAGCCGGACCCGCCTCCGGTGTCGCCCAACGAGCCGGAGGAGCCGGTAACACCGGAACCTGATCCCAACGGAGGGGGCGGGTTGTTCGCGGAACTCTGGGGCATCGCCCCCTGAGGCGGCGGGAAGCGCCTTTCCTGAATGAAAAAAGCAAAAGCCCCTGGAGCAGCAGACCGCCTGTTCCAGGGGCTTTTTTTGCGCCGGGAGCAGGAAGGCGGCCTTTCCTTTGAAGACTGCATACCAGGGTGGGGCAGGTGGGTCCACGAAGCTGCCAAAAAACTTATCCAACTTTTGTAAAGAAATATATTGCATTTTGCTTTACAAATGATATAATAACTGTGTGCTGAGGGGAGTGACTTTCATGGCACAGGTTATGGTGAACTTTCGCATGGACGAAGGTGTGAAAAAAAGCATGGAGCTGGCCTGTAAAGAGATGGGGTTGAGTATGACGACCGCCTTTACCATTTTTGCCACCAAGGTGGGCAGGGAAAAACGCATCCCCTTTGAAATCACGGCGGAACCTTGCAACGGGGGAACCCGGCAGCGCTCCGGACTTGAGGAGCCTTTGCCGGACCGGGGAAGGACGCCTCCCGGCCTGGAGGGAAAGAAGGAGCAATTCGAGACGCTGGGCGGGGAGATCCGGCGGTCCCTGACCGCCATCCACAGCGCCATCCCCTCCTCCATTACGGGGCTTACCATGGAGCGCATCCGGCTGCTGTGCGGCGACGAGCTGAAAGGCAAGGCCGCGAAGGTTGTGGCCGCCGGAAGAAGCCTCTTTTCCGAGAGGAACGCGGAGGCGCTGGTGGAAAAGGACTTGCGCTTGCTGGAGGTGTGCCTGTCCGGGTTCTCCGAAGTGGCGGAGGATATCCGGAGGATAGAACACGCCCTGGTTCCCGCCATGAAGGCCCGGTCCGGCGGAGACGGCAGATGCTTTGCCCTGTACGAACGGCAGCTGTTGACGGTCTCCCGGGACTTTGACGAGATTCAATATGTGTTGGAGCGCTTTTTGTGCTCCACCGCCCGCGCTCAGGAAAGCGCCCGCTCCGTGTGGGCCCGGATTGAGCAGGCCGCCGCGCCGGTGGAGACGCCCTGTGTGCTGGAGGCGCTGGGGGAACTGGAGACGTTGATCCTCCAGCGCTATGACGCGCTGGACGAGGGGACGAAAGCCCGTCTGGAGGCCCATTATCTGCAAACGCTGGAGCTGACGCTGGAGGAGCTGGGCCGGGAGGACGAGTCCGGGGAAAAGGCGCAGCTTTGTCTCCGGGCGGTCCGGGTGGTGGCCCAGGTGATTTCCGAGGGAAGCCGGATGCAGCGGGAGATGAGCCGCCGGAATTTGGCGGCGGAGGTTGCGGCGCTGGAGCGCCTTGCCACCATGCGGGGAGACGTGGCGGGAGACGTGACGGTGGAGGACTGGATTTAAAACCGGAAAAGCGCCGCATTGAAGAGCTGGTTCCAGGGCCCTTTTGCCGGTTTTCGAACAGGGGCTGAGGAAAATTCCAAGTCGCCGGGAGACTGTTTCCGCTGTTCCGGCTTGTTCATATAAAACGTTGCTGTGTCTATTTTGAAAGGAGGAGTTTCCATGCTGGATACCATTTTTTCCCTGCTACCCGTGATCCTGATTGTCCTGGCGGTGTTGGCCATCGTTCTGGCCGGCTATGTCAAGGCCCCGCCGGATCAGGCCTACATCATCTCCGGCCTCAAGAAGGAGAGTAAAGTGCTGATAGGCCGGGCCGGAGTCCGCGTGCCCTTTTTCGAGCGCATGGATAAGCTGTATCTGGGCCAGATGACCGTGGATATCAAAACGGAGCAATCCGTACCCACAAGCGATTTTATCAACGTCAATGTGGACGCTGTGGCAAAGGTCCGCATTTCCCCCCACGCGGAAGGTATCAAGCTGGCGGCGAAGAACTTTTTGAACAAGCGTCCCGAGGACATTACCCGGGACCTTCAGGATTCCCTCCAGGGCAATATGCGGGAAATCATCGGCACGCTGTCCCTCAAGGAGATCAACACGGATCGGGATTCCTTCTCCGACCAAGTGATGCAAAAGGCCAGCAAGGACATGGACAAGCTGGGCATTGAAATCCTCTCCTGCAACATTCAAAATGTCACGGATGAAAACGGGCTGATCAAAGACCTGGGCGCGGACAACACCAGCCTGATCAAGAAAAACGCCGCCATAGCCAAGGCGCAGGCGGACCGGGACATCGCCATCGCCCAGGCGGAGGCGGAGCGGGAGTCCAACGAGGCCCGGGTCCAGGCGGACACCCAGATTGCCCAAAAGCAGACGGAGTTGGAGATCAAACGGGCGGAGCTGAAAATCCTGGCCGACGGCAAAAAGGCCGAGGCGGACGCCGCCTATGAAATCCAAAGCCAGGAGCAGCGCAAGAGCATCGAGACCGCCACAGTTAACGCGGAAATCGCCAAGACCCAGCGGCAGGCGGAGCTGAAGCAGTACGAGGTTGAGGTGGAAAAGCAAAAGCTGGAGGCGGAGATCCGGGCCAAGGCGGACGCGGAGCGGTACCGCCTGCAACAAGAGGCGGAGGCCGCTCTGTACAAGCGGCAAAAGGACGCCGAGGCCAAGCGCTATGAACAAGAGCAAGAGGCGGAGGCAGAGCGCAAGAGCGCCGAAGCCCAGAAGTTTGCCAAGGAGCAGGAGGCGGAGGGCATCGCCGCCGTAGGTAAGGCGGAGGCGGAGTCCATCCGGGCCAAGGCCCTGGCAGAGGCGGAGGGCATTGATAAAAAAGCGGAGGCCATGAAGAAATACGGCGAGGCTGCCGTCATTGAAATGGTCATGCAGGCCCTGCCGGAAATTGCCCGGAACGTGGCGGAGCCTCTTTCCAAGGTGGACAAAATCACCATGTACGGGGCGGGGAACAGCGCAAAACTGCTGGAGGATATTGTCACCGGAACGACCCAGGTCACGGAGGGGATTACCCAGGGTATGGGAATCGACGTCAAGTCCCTCATCGCCGGGATGCTGGGCGGCAAGCTGGCGGGAGGAGAGGACAAGACTATTATCATCCAGTCCCCCAGGGAGCAGGACGTCGGCAGTCCCGACCCGGAATAAGGCTTTAAAGTCGAAAAACCAAGGCCCGACATAGTCATGTCGGGCCTTGATTTGTGCCTGAAGGATTCGGCGCTGTGACAAAGAGACGAAAAATGTGATATCATCAGCAAGGTTGAAAACCAAATGAAACGGGAGGGAATGGTTGGACAAAAGGCACAGTTACGCAAAAAAGTACATGATCAGAAAAAAACCCACAAGGAGGGAAAACCGTGAAAAAATACAAAATCACGGAGGAGAGCATCCTCTGCTTCGCGCGGCACCTGGAAAGATTGGAGTACGCGCAAAGCAGCGTGGACAAATATGTCCGGGATCTTCGGGCGTTCCGGCGCTGGATTGGAAACCGGCCGGTGGAGAAGGAGGACTTCGTGGGGTGGAAGGCCTATCTTCTAAACGGGGGCTACCGGCCGGAGACGGTGAACACCATGTTATCCTCATCCAACAAATTCTTCCGGTTTATGGGCTGGGACGGGTATCGGATGAAGTACCTGAGAATCCAGAGAAAGCTGTTTCGGGGCAAGGAGAAGGAGCTGACAAAGGCGGAGTACATTCGTTTGATTGAGACTGCCAGGGAAAAGGATCGGGAACGTCTGGCGCTTTTAATGGAGACCATTTGCGCCACGGGCATCCGAGTCAGCGAAGTCCGGTACATCACCATAGCGGCCCTTCGGGAGGGGCGGGCGGACGTGGCCTTAAAGGGGAAAGTCCGCACCATTCTGATTCCGGGGAAGCTGCGGCGCAAGCTCTATAAATACGCGCAAAAACAAAAAATCGTTTCCGGTGAGATTTTCCTCACCAGAAATGGGACCGGGTTATCCCGGCGGCAGATTTGGGCGGAGATGAAATCTCTTTGCCAAGAGGCCGGGGTCGCGCCCTCGAAAGTGTTTCCCCATAATCTTCGCCACCTGTTTGCCAGGACGTTTTACCGCGCCTGCCGGGATGTTGCGAAACTGGCGGACGTATTGGGTCACTCCAGTATGGAAACCACCCGAATCTATTTGCTCTCCACCGGGGTGGAGCACGCCCGGCAGCTGGAGCGCCTGGGACTGATTTCCTAAGGCTACAATTATCAACAAAATATACATAATGATACCAGTAAAAATTATTATATCACTGGCGTCAGGCAAACACAAGAGAATTTTTCTGATCTCTTAATTAGTTCTTTTGTTTGTGCGCAGGGACAAAAAGGCCGAAAACCCCTTCGTTTGCGGCCCTTTTCCTCCCTGCGCTCTTTTTTATCCAGGCAGAGACCAAAAGCTCTTTCTCAATGGAAATAACTTCGCTTTTTTATCCTGTCCAGCCGGAAAAAGATACGAAATGTATATAATGTCCATTTTATGAGCAACGAGTCCGGCCTCGGCTCCCGGAGAACAGGGAACCGGGAGGGGAGGTGACGCCGGTGCGGCGGTTAAGGACAAGTGAATATCTGGCCGGATGCCCGCCGGGTGGCGGGACGGACCGGCGGAACCTCCCGGCCGGACCGGGCGTATATGTGCCGGATTTGCGGGCCCTTCTTTTGCAAAGAGGGAGCCTGCAATGGGGCGACGTGAGACCGTGGGGGCAACGGTGGAGAGATTGAGTCCCGCTTTTCAGCGGACTTTGTTCATCAATACTTCCGAAAGGAGACAAGAGAAATGAATAAGTTGAAGAAACGGTTTCTCGCGGGGCTTCTCTCCCTGGTGATGGCGTTCTCCCTCCTGCCCGTTCCGGCGTTGGCTGGCGAGGCGGAGGAGGAACCGGATGCCGGGATAGAGACCGGGGCTTTCGCGGAAGCCACGGACCCCGTGGAGCCGGAGGACTTTGCGGAACCCACGGAGGAAGGCCTTCCCTATTGCCTTTTGGTGACTCACTCCCTGAATGTGGAGGGGGAGACCTATGGCATGACGGAGATGCTTCCCCTGGCGGAGGAGGACTTCCAGGACGGCGTGTATGACTTCCGCCAAAACGCGCTGGACCGGGAGGGCATGGAAACCGTCAAGGGCAGCTGGCTGGACATGGAAGCCGGCGAGCTGACGGAGGGCTGGACCCTGGAAAAGACCGCCTTTACCATGGGTGGCGACCCGGAGGACGGCTCTGCTTACTACGCCGCCCAACTGCTGATTGAATACGCGGTGGCCTCCGGCTACCGGGCCGTGGTTTCCGACATTCCCAGCCAGCCCGGTGAGTACGACGCCATGGCGCTGACCTCCTTCTCCGGCGGGAGTCTGGGGGACATCACCTTTACACCGGCGGACGTCATGCGGGTGACCATCCAATTTCAGTATTCCAAGACAGGAAGTCTGGCGGGTACCGCGGCTTATGACACCGCCGTGCTGGAAGTCCCTGTGACCAAGACCGGCGACCGTTTCAACCAGGTGGAGTGCGAGTGGGATTTGTCAGGGTATGTCAATCCGAACTTCCGGATGCTGCTAAACCCCTATCCGCTGAACACCTTCCTGGTGGACGCGAATACGGCCCACCGGTTTACGTCTATGGATGTGGAGGAGCTGGACGACGGCCTGGTCAAAGAAACGCTGAACAGCGGCGCGTTTAACATCAAAACCCCGGCGGAGGTCTATCAAAACGGGAAGAACGCCTTTGAAGGCTATACCCCGATTTACGATCTGGCCTGGGACGTTGCCCGGGAAGTGCCCCAGCCTACTTTGGATGAACTGAAAACCCATATCCAGAGCGGCGCGCATACGGGCGTGGAGGAGAGTAAACTCCCCGGACTTTTGTATGACGACAGCATAGAAGCGGCGAATATCTCCTATTCCGCGAAAATCACCAGCGATACGGCCCACCCCGGCGCGGCGGCGGTAGGCGATCACGCTAAGTTGCAGGTGACTATCTCCGCCGAACAGGTGGAGAAGATCATGAGCGGCGACCTGGAAGCGCCGGAGATTACAGTTTACTACCGCCGGAACGCCACTTCCTATACGGTGAAGCACTGGGTCCCCGACAATCTCTGGAGCGCGGACTTTGGCCCGGCGCCAACGGCCCCTGAACAAATCACTACGGTGAACAATATCCGGTATTATCTGGCCGAGACCGACGAGACGTTGCAGGGCCGTGTGGGCGCGTTGACCAACGCCCAGGCCAGCGGAGAGGACAAGTTCCTATCCCTGGGCACTCAACCTATCGTGCAGGAGGTCATCTTGCAGCGAAACACCGCAAACGACCCGGGCACGGTGGTGGACGTCTATTACAAGCTGGCGGATGCCTACCGGGTGATTTTCCACACGGACTACGCCTATATCCAGCGGCAAACCGTGGCCATTGACGGCGAACTGAAACTGGTTAATGGGAACACTCTCCAGGTAAATGGCACGGGCAATACCCCTTACAGCGATCCTGTGCGGGCCGGTTATCGCTTTGGCGGCTGGATGCTCAAGCTCAAGTCCGGCGTGACTTCCTTCGGCGGAGTAAACGGCGAATCTTTGGAGGGGCAATCGGGCCTCTTCATCCCGGTGGACTTGACGGGAGGGCTCACCCTTACTAACGATCTTCTTGAAAATGTGGAGATCACCCAGGCCGAGGGCGAGGACGGCGTGCGCGCGGTCTTCCTCTATGCCAAATGGGTGAAGGACGGGACCAACGTCCGGGTAGTGCTTTGGACTGAGGACCTGAACGGAACAACAGACGTCACCACGAATGGAACCCAGCCGACATCCCCGGACCCCACTTACAGTAACGTCGGGAGTTTTACCTTTACCTGCACGACGGGGGCTCCGCTGCTAGACACCAATGGGGCGGTTTCTAATACTGTAATGGTTGACTCAGTGGGCCTCTCGACGAAAGTTACGCAAGAGTTTGAGAAGTTCATGGGTACGGAGACCTATCTCGGCGCGGACAAGAACGGAGATACAGCAACAACCCGCTCGGTTAAAATCGCAGATTTCTACACCCGCGACCACGCCACGGTTTCCAGCAGTGGCCGGGCGGGTGATAACACGGTTGCCGCAGATGGCAGTACGGTTCTCTATGTGTACTACAAAAGAAACGTCTATACGCTGGAGTTTGAGTATTACAATATTTCGGGCAACGGAACCCGGCAAATCGCGAATATTACAAACGATTACGCGAACACCGGCGGAAACAGTGCCACCTCGGGGCTGGTGAACAGCTGGGCGACGGTAAGGAATAACGGTGATCTGCCGCAAAATCGAAACGTCACCCTCAAAGCCAAGTATGGTGCGGACCTGCGTGAGGTTTGGCCCCAATTCAGCGGCTCGGTAAGCACAACGGAGGGAGGACCCTACAGGTTCGTTTCCTGGACCACGACAAAGGGACCCTACAATGAAATTGCAAAGGGGCTCGGTCTGGGTAGCAGCAAGGGTGAACCTACCATCATGGGGCTGTACGGTTCCATGAGCTGGCAGGTGATTGCGGACGCGAAAAACACAAATACTACACACAAACTTTACGCCTATTGGTATGACAAGCAAACCTACTACAGGTACAATCACTGCTTTGAGATTCCTGATCTGGAGGCCAATGCGTTGAAGGCATTGGGAACCTCAGAAAACCAGGCCGACGGTTTTAAGAAGGTGTTGTACAATTACGGAAGCGGCACGGATTTGACGGAGAGAAACACCCTGTACCTGCTCCCGAAGAATCATGAGGCTTTCAAAGGACCTGGTTATCAGGACCTGCTGGCGGTAAACGCGGACGGAAAGGAAGCCGAAAACGGCGCGTATTACGCTGTGCGGATTTACACCACTACAGCGGGCGCAACGAAGTGTTATGCTCTGGGCCGTCAGGTTTCGGCGGTATCCTCGGCGAAAATAGCCATGCAAAACCCTAGCGCCCGGCTGCACCTGACAAAGGTGAACGGCTCCTGGACGGACGCGGAAGGAACGGTGTTCCCCAGTGTGGCGGATCATACCACCCAATATGCACACAGCCGGGGCAATGCCAATGAGACGAATCCGTCGAACCCTGCTTACAAACTGGAGAACAACAGCGAACAAAATCCCTATGACCTCTACTTCTACTATGACCGGGACCGTTACACCATTACCTATGTAGCGCCCCTGTCCAAGGTGGGAGCTGGCGGAGCAACAGAGTATACCTTGGGAACCATTACCCTGCCCTATGGTGCGGAACTCACCGGCGCGAAATATGGCTTTAAGCTGACCTATGGGGACAAGAACAATGACCGCAAGTATCCCTGGACCCCCGACCTGAACACCGTTGCCGTGTGTCCCAACCGGGCGGAAACCGGGACCGCTGTCTGGAACTTTAACGGCTGGTCTCTCGGCCCCACCGGCGCACAGATGCAGTGGGCATACGACGCAAATGGAAATCTCACTGACACAGAGCCCTTTGCCATTCAGGGCAATATGCGCCTTTACGCCCAGTGGGGGTCTCCCCAGTATCAGGTGCGGTTTGACCTGAACGGCGGCACGGGCGCGGCCGGTGCGGAACAGACCCAGTTGATTCCGGCCAACACCAGCATCACCACCGGCGGTTCCATTCCCCGGCCGGTCCGGCGGAACTTCACCTTCGTGGGCTGGTACGAGGTCAACGGGACAAACTATCCTGGCGGCGTCTTCGATCCGGATAAGAAGGAAACGGGCAAATACAACTTCGACGACCCCGTGACCCGCAACCTGACCATCCGGGCCGAGTGGAGCACGGAGGGCACCAGCCAATACCGTTACCGCGTTTGGCATTTGTGCGCCACCGCGCCTGACGGAGACGGCCCTCATCCCACCGGGGAGTTCCCCAAATACAACGCCTCCGGAACGGGAACCTATTACATCCTCAAGCAGGAACCGGCGGCGGGCGGACAAGCGTATATGCTGGGCGACTATATGCCCGGAAGCACTCTGCTGCTCAACGCGGAGCACCTCACCGGCTACACCCCCCTGAACACGGACGTGAGCCGGGTGCTGGCTGCGGGAACGGAAAATGACGCCCCCGGAGCAGTGACCTACGACTTCTATTTCTACTATTCCAAGAACACCACAAAGACCTATAGCATTGAGTTTGTCCTGCAAAGCAACCCGATAGAGGTTATCAAAACCGTAGAGGGCAGCGCGGACAGCGCGGTCCTCACTCCCAGCAAGGAGATGTTCGAGGACCTGAAAAACCAGGGTTACAAACTGGTTAAACAAGACGGCACGGACGTGACGGACTATAAGGAGCTTCTGAGCGGCGGCAGCCTGACGGGAACCACCGTGAACCCGGACGGCACCACCAAGGGAACTTTCTACGTGTTGCCGGTTGAGTATCCCATCGCCTACACGGTGGGTAAGTTCTACGAAGCCGGAAATGAAACAAGTCCGGACTCCGCGCTGAAAGCGGCGGCACAAGCCGCTCTGGACAGTCTCACGGCGGCGGCAGGCACCAAGCCTGCGGACGCGGCGGGCAAGAACCCCACGCTGTACACGGTGCGGGATAACTTTACCGTGAAAAACCCCGTGTTTATCCAGGACGGCTCCGGTAACTGGTGGACCTTCCGCAATTGGACTTTGGGAACCGGAACTGCGGAAAAGGACGCTCCGACGACGGCGGGGGCGTACGAACAACTGCACATTGACAACAGCGTAGGCAATCTGACCTTTAACGTCAACTGGACCCGCGTGACGGCGGATTTGACGGTTGGGAATCAGGTTACCTCCGCGGCGGCGGGCGTGACCCTGCCGGACGACGAGTTTCACTACACCATGACCCTGCCCGCCCTGCCTGTCGGGACCACATATGACGATGTTCTGGTGGTCAAGACGGACAAGGCCGGTGGGACGGAGCGAATCACGGCGGCGGGGACCGTCAACTTCACGCTGAAAAACGGCGAGACGCTGAGCGTCACCGGTCTGGCGGGTTCCTATACCGTCACGGAGAGCACAAACACGACCCCCAGCTTTGACAACACCCAAAGAAATTATTACACCCTGGACAGCGTCGGAGTAAACGGCACGACCTCCCAAAATACCAATACCGTAAATCCCACTGTGGGAGGCGGCGGAACCGTTTCCGCCCTGTTCCAAAACACCTATCACGCAACCGTCCGGCTGGATACGGACGGCAACCCGGGCAACGGCGTGGACCAGAGCTTCCAGGTCACCAAGTATCTGACGGAGGGCGGAAACCGGCGCCCCTTCTTCGGCGGGTATGAGTACAGCTTTCATGTCCGTCCCGGCGCACAGAGCGCTGTGGGCGTCCCCGGCGGCACTCCGCTTCCGGACAACGCGGGCGGCAACGTCGTTTTGCGTTCCAACAGAGGAGACATGAGCCTTTCCGGCGGATTCGGCGGCATTCGTTTCGCCCAGGCGGGAACCTATACCTACGTACTCAGCGAAAACCGGCCCGGCGGCCAGGGCGTCCCCGGCGTCAGCTATGACAACACCATGTACCGTGTGACGGTGGAAGTCAAAGCCAACGGCTCCGATCTGGAAGCGGCCATCACCAAGCTGGAAACCCGGGATACGCCGGACACTTCTTCCGGCGCCACCACAGGCTGGACCCAGAAGGCGGCGGGTGCGAACCTGGATTTGAGCAACAGCATTCTATTTACCAATACCTACAACACGGCGGAGGTCACCCGGACCTTTGAGTCGACGAAGGAGCTGACCGGCCGCACGCTGAAGGACGGGGAGTTTACCTTTACGCTCACTCCTGCAGGCTCTCACGCCATGACCCGGGCGGACGCCACGCGTTACCACGGCTTTGCCGCCGGTTCCAGTGACCGGCGGGATATGCTGGCCGGTCTTGAATACGGACCGGACAACGCCCAGCGGATGCCCAGCGGCGTTGGCCCCGACGGAAAGGTGAAAAATGGAAGCTCCGGCGCAATCACCATGGGCTCCATCACCTATACCGTTCAGGACATGGGCGGAAAGGCCTACGGAAAGGTGTACAAATACACCATCTCCGAGGACATCCCCGAAGGAGCTGTAGACAACCAATTCCAAGGCGTCACCTATGACGCCAGCACCAAGAGCATCTATGTCTACGTGCACCTGCACGATCTGGCGGGACAGCCGGTAGAGCTGGGCGCCACAAATACCCTGGTGTACGCCGACGTCCACGGCGACCGGAACTCCCAGTTTGTAAACAATGTCACCACGCTCCCCGTTGACGTGGAACTGGGCGGAGATCCGGACCCCGATGCGCCCAACGCGGTGAAGGCCCCCATCTTGAAGAACATCACCGGACGTAGCTTCACCACTGGGGACGAGTTCACCTTCAACCTGAGCGCGGAAAACGGCGCGCCTCTGCCCCAAAAGGACGGACAGGACTGCACGCAAGTGGTGATTCGTCCCACCAGCGGAACCAGCGCTCCGGTGTCCTTCGGCAAGCTGACCGTCAGCGTTCCCGGAACGTATACCTATACCCTCACCGAAGTCCGGGGCAATGCCCCTCGCATGACCTATGATACCGCGCCGAAGACGCTGACAATCACCGTGCGGGACGGCGGAGAAGGCAAACTGGTTGCGGATATCAGCACAGTCACCTGGACCAATACCTATACCCCTGTCACCGGCGGCGGTGGCGGCGGAGGCGGCGGCCCCCGTCCCAGCCCCAAGAAGCCGGAAACCCCGGCCAAGCTGGACACCTCCGATCACTTCGCCTACATCCTGGGCAAGTCCGACGGACTGGTGCACCCGGAGGCCAACATCACCCGCGCCGAGGTGGCGACGGTGTTCTACCGCCTGCTCACCGAGGATTCCCGCAAAGCTCTTTGGACCAAGGAGAACCCCTATCCCGACGTGCCCTCCACCGAGTGGTGCAACATTGCTGTGTCGGTGATGTCCAAGGCAGGCGTCATCAAAGGCCGGGTCAACGGAAAATTCGATCCCTATGCCAATATCACCCGGGGCGAATTTGCGGCCATTGCCTCCCGCTTCCTCAGCGAACCCTATGTGGGAGAGGACTACTACACGGACATCAGCGGCCACTGGGCGCGAGAGTATATCAACCGCGCGGCGGCGGCCGGCTGGGTGAAGGACTTTGAGCGGCCTTTCCGGCCCAATGACTTCATCACCCGGGCGGAAGTCATGTCCCTGGTGAACGCCATGATTGGACGCGCGCCGGACAAGGACCATATGCACGAGGATATGGTCCAGTGGCCCGACAACATGGACACCACCAAATGGTACTATGAAGATGTGCAGGAAGCCACCAACTCCCACGAGTACGTTCGTATGGAAGGACGCACGGAGGATTGGACCAAGGTCCTGCCGGTCCGGAATTGGAACGACATTGAAAAAGAGTGGTCCGACATCTACGACGCCGAGAACCCCGGCGATGTCACCTCTCGCGGAGACATTGCGAAAAAGTGAACGGTTCCCGGTGGAGAACAACTGAGTGATTCCCCATAGGATAGAGCCCGCCCCCAGCGTGAATTTTCACGCCGGGGGCGGGCCCTTTTCCGGTTCTTTTGAAAGTGAGACGCGCCCCCGCCCTTGCCGCGAAGGCGCCCCCAGAACTGGTTTAAGAGGCGCGAGGGACCGCGGGGCTTCTCTTCTTCCGGCGGCTATAGAAGTTGGCCGTCCAGGGGTTGCACCTTTTGTTCAAAGCAGGGCCAGAAATCCTTGGGCAAGTTGTGGTAATCCCCCTGCAACGCCTCCGGGGGCGGTTTTCTGGAATTGAGCGTGTTCCAGAAAAGAAGGGCCTTTCCCCGGTTTTCCTCCGCCCGGGCGGCGTCCAGCAGGGCGGCGAAGGTTTTCCCCGTATAGGTGCCGTCCAGGGCAATCCCATAGGTTTTTCGCATGAAGTTGGCGGCGCGCACCCCCTCCTCTGTGAACATCGCGTAGTCCGCGCCATAGTAGCCCTCTTCAATCCGCGTGTCCTCCGGGGCGTAGGCGCGAATGGAAATCCCCGGGTCGGCCTGGTGGAGCAGGGCGGCGGTGGCGTTCATCAGTCCGGCGTAATTTTGGGGATTGATACGGGTTTCGCTGTTGACCCTGACCGCCACCACCCGGGTTTTCATTCCCAGTATGTCCAGGCCGAGGGTCAAACCCGCCACGGTGCCCAGGGTTCCCGCGGCGGCGTAGATGCGGTCCGGCTCCGGCAGGAGTCCGGCGTCTATTTGCTCTTTGAGCTCGAAGGCCGCGTTGACAAAGCCCACGGTTCCCAAGGGGGAAGAGCCGCCCACCGGAATGCGGTAAACCGGCCGCCCGGTTTCCTCCAGGCGCTGCCGTTCCAGAGACGCCGCCAGCGTTTCCATTTCCTCCAGGGTTTCGCAGTGGTACAGTTGGATTCCGTAATACAGGCTTTTGAGCAGGTTGCTCCGCACGTAGCGGGCGTTGTGTTGGGTGCGCAGTATGGAAATGCTTCGCATCCCCATTTTTTTCGCGTAGATTCCCGTGGCAAGGGCGTGGTTTGACCCGTCGCACCCGAAGGTCAGCGCCTCCCCCGCGCCTTGCCTCCGGGCTTCCCCGAGAACAAATTCCAGCTTGCGGATTTTGTTGCCGCCGTATTCCCCGCCGCTGAGGTCGTCCCGTTTCACATAGACCCGGCATAGGGGAGAGCACCCGGCCAGGGGTTCCACCGGGGTGGGGTATATGCCGAAAGAGACGAAGGGCAAACGCTCTTTCAGGCGCGGATACGCCTCAAACAGTGGAAGTGCTTTCACCATGACGTTTTACCTCCCCAGGCGTTTACTTCTCCAGATTCTCCAGGTATTCATAGATTTCCCGGATGGGAAGCACATCGCAGTATTTGTATTGCAGGTCAAACATGGACGCCCGGTGCGCCATCTCCAGCCGGTCGAACACGCACTCTTCAATCAGGGCGGTGTGGAAGCTCAGGCTGGTGGCGTCGATTGCCGTGGCCCGGGCGCATCCGCTGGTGGTGTTTCCAACGAGCAAAACCGTGTCCACTCCTTTGCTCCGGAGGGAGTTGTTTACATTGGTGGCAAAGAACACGCTGGGCCCCTGCTTTTCCACGACGGTGTCGCCGGGGACGACCGGGGCAAGCTGGGGAATAATGTCGCAGTCCGGGTTGTCAAAGGCGAAGACGTCGTTTGCGGGACGTCCGGCAAAGCCGTATTCCGGGCGGTAGCAGTGTTTGGAGTAGAGGATGGGGACGCCGTGGGCCCGGGCGTAGGAAAGGAGAGGTTGTATATGCCGGATGGCCGCCCAGGCGAAGTTTCCACAGGCGTAGGGATAGCGGTCCTGCTGCTCATAAATGGGGCGGTCTTCGCCGATCACGGCCCTTTGCATATCAATGACGATAATGGCGGGCCTCTTGCCCAGCCCCCGGCGGGGCTGGAAGGAGGCGGTATTGGCCAGACATTTTCTGTCGTGTCCGGTGAGCATATCGTTCCAGATTTGTTTCATGGTGTAGTCCTCCTGAATGGTTTTTCACATTTTTAGAAATCCGTTTCGCTTGAGATACCGGCCCCCAGGCTCACCAAGGACCTCTCCGTTTCGGGCTACCATCCTCCCCCGAAGCATGGTGGCCACCGGCCAGCCTTTTAAGCGCATACCCTCGAATACGCTGAAATCCGAATAGGACTTCAGGGCCGCGGGGTCCACGGTCCGCTCCAACTCCAGGTCCACCATCACAAGATCCGCGTCGGCGCCGGGGAGAAGGGTCCCCTTCTTTGGAAGGTTGAAGATGACCGAGGCGTTGTAAGAGGTCACCTCCGCGATTCTCTCCAGGCTGAGTTTGCCCTTGTGATACCCCTCGCTCAAAAGAACCGGCAAGATAGTGCCCGTCCCGTGGAAACCGCAGGCCGCCTCCCAGATGCTCCCGGCCTTGTCGCTTCGAAGGCAGGCGCAGTTGTCGGAGCCCACGGTGTCTAAAACGCCGTCCCGCAAGGCCTTCCAGAGGAGGTCGTTGTTTTCCCTCCGGCGCAGGGGCGGGTTCACCTTACCCAATTCGCCGCAGGGAGACTCGGTGTTCAACGCCAGGTAGTGGGGGCAGGTCTCGCCCCAGATCCGGATACCCCTGGCTTTTGCCTCGGCGATTTTTTCGGCGGCCTCCCCGCAGCTGATATGTACGCAGTAGAGCGGGCAGCCGGTCTTGTCCGCAAAATAGGCCAATCTGGAAATGGCTTCCGCTTCGGCCATTTCAGGGCGGACATGGTCCCAGGCGGAGAGACCCTGTTCCCCCGCCGCTTTGACCTTCGGCGCGACGGTCTCCACCAGCTCGAGGTTCTCCGGGTGGAAATTGGCCACCACGTGCCCGTTGTACCGGGCCAATTCCCTCATGCTCTCGTACATGAATCCGTCGGTGTAGGGCTCGGGGATGCCGGAATCCCGCAGGCCCCGGATGTCCACATCCACATTTCGCTCCGTGGTGAAGAACTTGAAGGAGCTGACGCCCATTTCCTCCACGGCCGTGCCGACGGTGTTTTTGTGGGCCTGCCGGGTGATGAAGAGTTGCAGGCCGTAATCAATGTAGGCGTTTGGCGTGATGACGTCCAGCAGCTTTTGAACGGACTCCGGGGCGAAATCCTCCCCGGGGGTCCGGCGGTATTGCAGGCAGGTGGTGTACCCGCCGATGGCGGCGGCGGCGCTTTCCAGTCGGGTGTCTGCTCCCATTTCCTGGTAACAGCCCCAATGGACATGGGGGTCGATGAGGCCGGGGAAAATGTACCGTCCGCTGGCGTCGATCACCTCCGCCCCGTCCATGGGGGTTCCCCGCTCCAAGACAGCGGCGATTTTCCCCTCGTGGACCGCCAGGTCCACTTCTTGTATCCCGGCTTTGGGAATTACGACTCGGCCGTTTTTGATGATGCAATCCATTAAAATGCTCCTTTCGTGTTCCGGAGCCGGAACCGGGGCGGGTTCCGGCGGTTTACAGGGTTGGGGACGCTTGCCGCTGGCGCTCCAACAGGGGGAGCAGGCCGCCGGCCTTCAGGATTTCCATGGGCGGGCTGCCCTCCGGCAGGGGGCTGCCCACGATGGTTTTTCCCGTTGAGAGGTTTCGGATTACGCCGGTTCGAAGGTCGGCTTCCAGTTCCTCTCCCTCGGCAAAAAGGTCCAGGACGCCGGGGCAGGCGACAACGGGGAACCCCAGGTTGATGCTGTTGCGAAAGAAAATCCGGGCCGCGGATTCCGCGATGACCGCGCCGATTCCCAGGGTTTTTAGAACCTTGCTCCCCGGGCGGCTGGAGCCGCAGCCAAAGTTCCTTCCGGCCACGATCAGGTCGCCCGGACGCACCTGCTCCGCCCAGCCGGGGCGGTTGGAGTACATACAGTAGCGGGCGGACTCCTGGGGGCTCATGTCGGGGTTGCTCATGGCGGCAAAACCCGGCATCAGCAAATCTGTGCTGATGTTGTCCCCAAATATCCAGACCCTGCCCCGCAATACGCTTTGAAACATTTCACATCACCTCCCTCGGGTCCGTGATGACGCCATAGATGGAAGAGGCGGCCACCGTGGCGGGGCTGGCCAGATAGACAGAGGATTGGGGACTTCCCATACGTCCCTGAAAATTTCGGTTGGTGGTGGAGAGGCAGACCTCCCCGGAGGCCAGGACCCCCAGGTGCTGTCCCGCACAGGGGCCGCAGGTGGGGTGGCATATGAGCGCGCCCGCCTCGGTGAGCACGTCGAAGTACCCCGCTTGCAGCGCCGCCCGCCACACCTCCATGGAGGCGGGAACCACCAGAAGCCGGACCCGGGGATGCACCTGCTTGCCCTTGAGAATCCGGGCGGCCATGGCCAGGTCCTCCAGACGGCCGTTGGTGCAAGAGCCGATGAACGCCTGCTGAAAGGGCACGCCCGCCACCTCTTCCACGGTCCGCACGTTGCTGGGGTCGTGGGGGCAGGCCACCAGAGGGCTCATGTCCGTCACGTCGATCTGATAGCGGGCCGCGTAATGGGCGTCCGCATCGGGAAATATGGGGGTATAGGGCTTGTCCGTTCGTCCCTTTAAGAAGTCGTAGACCTTTTCGTCCGCCTCCATAATGGCGAATTTGGCCCCGGTCTCCGCAGCCATGTTGCAGATGGTCCACCGGCCGGAGAGGCTCAGATCCCGGATTGTGGGGCCGGTGATCTCCGCCGCTTTATAGAGCGCGCCGTCGGTGCCGCATACGCGGATGATGTTCAGGATGATATCCTTTCCCATGCAGGCCGGGGGCAGCTTGCCGCTCACATGGAACCGGACGCTCTCCGGGACCTTGAACCACAGCTGGCCCCGCATCAGCACATAGACCGCGTCGGTGTAAATGGCGCAGGAGGCCGCGTTGAACGCGCCGTATGTGGTGGAGTGGGAGTCGATCATGGCGATCAGCTCCCCGGGGCGGCAGAAGCCCTTTTCCGGATTGAGCTGGTGAAGGATGCCGTGGCGTCCGTACTCAAACCAATTTTTGATGTGGTATTTCTCCATATAGCCCCGCAGCTTTTTCACGCTCTCGGCAGTGCCGATGTTTGCGGGAGGGGCGGAGTGGTCGCTGACGCAGTAAACCCTGTCCGGGTCCCAGACGGCGGAGACGCCAAGCGCCTCAAGGGATTCAAAGGTGTCCGTCATGGCGTTGGTCTCATCAATGCGCGCCCAGACGTATTCGCCGGGGAGAACCGATTCCCGGCCCCCGTGTCCGGCGAGAATTTTTTCAATCATGGTCATGCCCATAGAGGCCTTCTCCTTTCAACCGTCTTCCGTGGCGGGTTCGTAGATGCCGGAGGACTCCAGATAGCGCCGCTGGTTTTCCGGGGAGAGGTACTTCGCCTCCATCTCCCGGATGCGCGGAAAGCCCAGGAAGGAGAAAAGTCGGAACTCGTACAGGGGATGGTCTTTTTGCTCCTCCAGCATTTGGCTGTAGGCGTCCATGCCCCGGGCCATGAAGTCCTCCGCGAAGCGGTAGCTCTCATAGTATCCCGGACGGGCGATCAGAGAGGGCACAATGACGCAGCACATACCAAGTTCCTGGTGGGTCCTGAGATCGGGAAGCGGAAGGGGACGCAACTCGATGGTGGTGGCCGTGAAGGGCCCCTCTACGTGCCGCCGGACCTCCCGGACCTCCTCTAAACTGAGGGGGCCCTCCATGTACAAAAGGTCCGCGCCGGCCTGCTTGTAAGATTGAAGGCGGCGGATGACTTCTTCCAGCCCGCCGCCCACGGCGGTGCGGGCGTCTGTGCGGGCGATGATGACAAAGTCCGGGTCCAGCTCTTTTTTCGCGTCCACCGCCGCCCGGATTTTGCCCGCCGCCTCCTCCGGGGAGATGAGCTCCTTTCCCGTTACAAAGCCACACCGTTTCGGGGCGGTCTGGTCCTCCAGCTGGATGCCGGCCACCCCCGCCCGGATGTATTCTTGAACCGTGCGGCGGACGTTGATCGCGTTTCCAAAGCCCGTGTCCCCGTCTGCCACCAGGGGGATGCCGATGGCCCGGGCCATTCTGCCGGCGTTTTCCGCCATTTCCGTCATGGTCAAAACGCCCGCGTCCGGTGTGCCGAAAATACTGGCGTTGACGTTCATGCCCGACATATACATGGCCGGAAAGCCCGCCGCTTCCGCGATCTTTCCATGAAGCGCGCACCCTCCGCCCGGAAGAACAAAGCATTGCTCGCCATGGATCAGCTGCTGTAACCTTGCCGTTTTCTTCATAAGCGCCTCCTTCTCATCGTTTGTCAGCGGAGCCTGTGGCCTTTGGCAGCGCTGCTTGAAAAGCATTGTACAGGATGCTTTCCGGAAATGCAATAGAATTTTAAAAAATACAAAAATATTTTAATAGATATTGACAAAATATTTTAACTATGGTATTTTGGTAGTATTCAAGGCGACGCATGGGGATATTTTTGGAGGAAACCACCAAAATAGAGGGGCCGCCTCAAGACTCTCCCGGCGAGACGGTTTTTACCGCGCCCCAGATGGAACGCGGCAAAAATAGAAAAACGAAGGAGGTTCAAACCATGAAGAAGAGGAAAAGTCTGACAGCCTTGGCGCTGTGCCTGCTTGTGTCCCTGGGGACGCTGGCCGGCTGCGGCGGGCAGCAAACCCCCACCCCCGCACAGAGCGGGGAGGGCGAAACGGAATGGAACGGAAAGGTCATAACGCTTCAGCCCGCCAGCTGGCAGGAAAACGGCTTTTGGGCCAAGCACATTGAGCTGTTTGCGGAGTATGTCAATGAGCACGCGGAAGGCCGGGTGGTGGTCCATCCCACGGCGCCCGGGTCCATCGTCCCCACGGACCAGGCCATGGCCTCGGTCAGCGACGGCGTTCTTCCCGCCATGGCGGTGGCCTCGGCCTATGTGGCGGGGTCCATTGATCTGGGATATGTGTTCAGCACGCCGCCGGTGGTGCAGAGCATCGGCGATATGCGGGAGCTGAACGAGACCTATCAGGGGGGCCGGGCCGGCCAACTGTGGGAAGAGCTGGTGGAATCCACTTATAATGTGCACGTGGTGGGGGAGATGTACGGCCCCGCGAATGTCCCCATTGTCTCCACCATTCCCATTCGCGGCGTGGCGGATTTGAAAAGCGCCACCATCCGCGTGGGCGCCGGGTCCATTGCGGATTCCCTGGTCAAACTGGGAGCCAGCACGGATTATTCCGCCGCCACGGAGGTTTACACCATGCTCTCCACCGGCGCAATTGACGCCGCCGTCATGGGGTCCCCTTCGGACGACCTGAGCTCCAGTTACAACGAGGTGACCAAGTACTGGATTCGGGAACCCTATGTAAACACCACGCACTGCACCACCTTTGTCGTCAACCGGGATGTGTGGAACAGCATGACGGCGGCAGACCGGCAGATTCTGGTGGACGCAATTGCCTATTCCAACGCCGAAATAGAGCGGGAGGGCTATCAGATCATTGACGAGGCCTGGAACACGGTGGAATCCCAGGGGATTGAACTGATTCGCTGGTCCGAGGAGGACGCGCAAACCTGGGCCCAGACGTTCTACGACACCTGTGCCGCCTACAGCCAGAACCCGGCGTATGTGGAATATATGGAGCTGCTGCACAGCTGGGCCGTTGAAAAAGGATATCTGAGCGAATCGTAAACCCGGGCACCCCCCAAAAAAATAAAGGAAGAAAAGAGGCGTGTATTATGAAACGATTTCCCCGCTTGCATCACGAAGACGGCATCAATACCCTGTGCCGCATGACGGCCCAGCTGGAATACGGGGACATTCCCCAGGAGGTTTTGGAACTTGCCAAGGAACTGATTCTGGACACCATTGGCTGCATGATCGGAGGACACGGACAGCACCCCCTGCCAAAGATTGCCCGGCACATTCAGGAAAAAGGCGGCGTGGGCGAGGCATATATCCTGTTCCACGGCGGGAAAAAAGTCCCTGCGGAAGAGGCGGCCATGGCCATGGGCCCCATGCCCCGGGCGCTGGACTGGGCCGCGATTCACCCGGAGGCCATGCACTCGGTTGAACACACGCTGCCGCCCATGCTGTGCGCCCTGGGCTATCTGGACACCGTGAAGGGCAAACGGGTGACCGGCAAGGAATTTTTGACGGCCTTTGTGGCCGCCCAAGAGGTTCTGGTTCGCATTGGTATCGGCTATCGGGGCAATATCGGCGTGCAGCGGGGCAGAAGCAACGGGCACTATATCTTTGGTTCGGTGGCGGGCGTCGGCAGGCTGTTGGGGCTGGATCAAGAGCAGCTGGAAAACGCGGAGGGCATCGGCCGCAATATGACCCAGCCCCACGACATGGCTACATACCACCCCATTACCCATATGGTAAAGGTCCATCAGGGCTTTATCGCCCAGGACGCCGTTCAGGACTGTAAATTTGCCGCCCTGGGAGTCACCGGCCCCAGGGACAACGTAATTTGCGGCCCCATGGGGTATTTTGGAATGGCCAACTGGGAGACCAACGAGGACGTTCTCTTTGACGGCCTGGGGGAGACCTGGGAGCAGATGGGCATTGAGATGAAGGCTTACGCGGGCTGCAAATGCCTTCACTGCGCCGTGGGCGCCGTGGAACACATCGCCAGGGCCCACGGGCTGGGGCCGGAGGATATCGCACATATCCACGTGGAAGACAGCACCCTGAATATCAATGTCAGCGGCGGAACCATGGAGGAGAAACTTCATCCCAAGGATGTTTTCCAGCGCCAGTTCAGCATTCCCTATATGGTGGCCACCGTGCTGTACGACGGGGAGCTGATTCCCCAGTCCTTTTTTGACGAACCAGCGGCCAGGGAGGAGATTCAGGCGTTTATGCAAAAAGTGGACATTGTGGAAAATCCCGCTCTGAAACCCTGGAACTCCAAGGTCACCCTGACGGCCACAGACGGGACCGTGTATGAAAAGGAGATGGACCCCAGGGAGCTGAAGGGAAGCGTAGAGCACCGTTATACCCGGGAGGAGCTAATCTACAAGTTCAAGACGCTGGCGCGGCTATCCATCACGAAATTTCCCGAGGGCACGTTGGACAAGCTGATAGAGCGTGTTTTGCACCTGGAGGACAGTCAGGATGTCTTGGAGGATATTGTGTTTGCCCTGACGCCTGAGCGGGCGTGACGGCAATGGGGTAAACGGCGCAATCTTGCGTTCCGCAAGGTGGAGATTTTGCACTGTGAAAGGAAGTGGGAAAATGCTGAAACGAATTGTGGACGCCTGTGACGCGGTGGCGGAGTGGTCCGGCCGGATTTTCTGCCTGGGTGAGTGCGGCATTCTGGTGATCATGCTCTACCAGGTGTTCGCCCGGTATATCCTCAAATCACCGGCCTTTTGGACCAGCGATGTCAGTTTGTATATCTTTGGCACCATCGGCGTGATGTCCGGCGCGTATCTTTTGAAAAACCATCAACACATCAAGGTAGACTTGATCTACTCGTTGTATCCGGAGCGGGCCAGGGCCTTTGTGGACTGCCTGATCTATCTGATTGTTGCCGCCTGGTGCGTCAATCTGATGGTTTACGGCTTTTCCTATGCCCTGGAGGCCTTTCAAACAGGAGAGCGGTCCATCTCCGCGCTGCACGCGCCGCTGTGGCCCATTCGGGCAACCATTCCTCTGGCGGCGGCGTTGCAGCTGGTGGAGGCGGGCGCGCTGTTGGTTCGCTCGGTGTATTTTCTGGTGAAAGGAGAGGCGTTATAATGGCTGCTTGGGTAGGTCCTGTTCTTGTGCTGGCGCTGGTATTTCTGTGTGGTCTGGCTCTGGGGATCCCTATGGCGTTCACCCTGGGCGGCGGCGCGCTGCTCACCGGATGTTTGTTCTACAGCCCCACGGTTTTGAAGTTGGCCCTGACCAACACATGGGCCGTTATGCAAAGCTCTACTATGCAGGCGGTTCCCATGTTCGTTCTCATGGCCTGTATTCTGGAAAAATCGGGCATAGCAAACGCGCTTTTTGACGCGTTGTACCAATGGCTTGGGGGATTGAAAGGCGGCCTTGCCGTGTCCGTAGTCATGATATCCGCCGTGTTGGGCGCCATGTCGGGAGTGGCTGCGGCGGCGATTGTCACCATGGGCCTAATCGCTTTGCCCATGATGCTGGAAAAGGGCTATGACAAGCGGATTGCGCTGGGTTCCATTCTGGTAGGCGGTCCCATGGGTATTTTGATTCCGCCCAGCGTCGCGTTTATCATCTATGGAACGCTGACGTCTAATTCCGTCGGCAAGCTCTTCGCGGGCGGCGTGGGCCCCGGTCTCTTGCTGGTGGTGCTGTATAGCGGTTATATTCTGATTCGAAGCGCTCTCCGGCCGGACCTCTGTCCGGCCATACCAAAGGAGGACAGGCTTTCCTGGAAGGAGCAATTGAAGCTGGCCAGAGGTCTGGTTCTCCCCATCCTGATTGTGCTGGCGGTTCTGGGCAGCATCTTCTTGGGAATTGCCTCCCCCACGGAGTCGGCGGCGGTAGGGGCTCTGGGTGCGATCATCGCCGCCCTGGTCTATGGGAAGTTCAGCTGGAAGATGGCCTTTGACGCGGCGCTGCGTACCTTCAACACCACGGGTATGGTCATGTGGATTCTCTTTGGCGCAAACTGCTTTTCCGCTGTTTTGATCATGACGGGAATCCCCAATATGCTCAAGGCGTTTATCACCGGCCTGCACGTCAATCCCATGTTGATCGTGTTTTTCATGATGCTGTCTTATTTCATTTTGGGCTGCTTCCTGGAAGAGACCACCATGCTGTTCATCACCATCCCCATTTATATGCCGATTTTGGAGAGCTTTGGCTTTGACCCCATCTGGTTTGGCGTACTGTTCATGATCAGTATGCAGATGGCCTACATTACGCCGCCTTTCGGCTTTAGCCTCTTCTTCCTCAAGGCGGTCTCCCCGCCGGACGTCAGGACGGTTGATCTCTATCAATCCGTGCCGCCCTTCCTTGTCCTCCAGGCTGCGGCCATTCTTCTTTGTATGGTTTTCCCGCAAATCGTTTTATGGTTGCCGTCGCTCCTGTACGGCTGAGGAAAGAGGGCGGAGCGGCGGCAGTCTGCCTTTGCGTACTTTATCCAAAGACCGCCTTCCGGCCGCCGCGGCTTCCATACGGTTGAAGAGTAGAATCCTCACATTTTGGATGGAATGACCTTCCAAAATGTGAGGATTCTCTGCGAAAGCACAACTTGATTTCCGGGATCGCATCTCGGAACGGGCAGGTGTTAAAATTTTTTAAAAATTGTGGAAAAATAGAAACGATGTGTTAAAATAAGATTGACAGTCTTCCGGACGCTCAAGAGACGTAGAGAGGGCGGATTGGTCGGAACACAGGAGGTAGAAGAATTGAAGGATATTTTTGACGAGCAGGACAGAGGTATTTTAAAAACCTACATTCCATTGGTAAAGGGAATCAGTCTGGTCAGCGGCCCGAACTGCGAGGTTTCCCTGCACTCGCTGGAGGACATGGAGCACAGCGTGATTGCCATTGAAAACGGCTTTATCACCGGGCGGAAGATTGGCTCGGGGATGATCCCGCTGATCCGGGACCGGCTGGTGGAATATGATCACGAGCATTGGCAGGGAAAGCCGGAGGAAGACGTCATCGGCATTTTTTACGGCTTCAACCACAACGGACATTCCCTGAAAAGCGTGGCGGTTCTCCTTCGCAACCAGGCCCAGGAGATCATTGGCTGTATAGAAATCCACGTTGATGTGTCGATTCCCCTCAATGAGTTTATCAAGAACTTTTTTCCCTCTGTCAACGGAGGTATGATGGAGGAGTTTAACGAGCGTGTGCCCAGCGACGTGGACCAGTTGATTTTCAACTCTCTGGAGGAGGCCATTTCCCATGTCAATATGCTAAAAGAGATTTCCGCCTTGGAGCGGAACCGCCTCATTGTCCGGGAGTTGAACGACCGCGGTATTTTTAACATACGCGGAGCGGTGGAAACTATAGCAAAGCAGTTGGGAACCTCGCGATATACGATTTACAATTACCTGCGGGACATAAAATGTTAGCGTTTCCCGGCGTATCTTTTTCTGCCGGGGCCTGGTTCCTCGCCACAGCGGACTGCCTGAGGAAAGGTTCTACTATAAAAACGGTCCTCCATCCGGCGTTTTGCCATTTTTCAAATAAGGCCTATGGATTTTCCAAAAAATATGTGATACAATAGCTCCGCTTCCGCCCTCTTTTGGCGGCGGGAATTTAACAGGACACGGTCTTGGAAGCGTCGACTGCCTCCGGACCTGGAAGGAGCTCCTATGATCAAAATTACCACCGACAGCACCTGCGACCTGCCGAAGCGGCTGCTGGAACAATATGACGTCGCCGTCTTCCCCCTGGGGATTGTCAAGGCCGGGAAGCTCTACCACGACGGTGTGGACATCCGCACGGCGGATATCGCCGCTCATGTGGAGTCCGGCGGAGAAATTACAACCACCAATGCGGTCAATGTGGCGGACTATGAGGACGCGTTTCGCGCACTGCTGGAACAGTACGACGCTGTGATTCATCTCAACATCGGAAGCGGGTTTTCCTGCTGCCACCAGAACGCCAAACTGGCGGCGGAGGAAGTGCCGGAGGTCTATGTGGTAGACTCCGGGAACCTGACCGTGGGCCACGGCATGATGGTTCTGGCCGCGGCGGAGGCCGCTCAGGCGGGGAAGTCCGTCACGGAGATTTTAAACCTGCTGGAAGGCATGGTCCCCCGGCTGGAGACCAGTTTTGTCCTGGACCGGCTGGACTATATGAAAAAGGGCGGGCGCTGCTCCGCCGTCACCGCCCTGGGGGCGAACCTCTTGAAGCTCCACCCCTGTGTGGAGGTCATCGACGGCAAAATGTCCGTGACCAAGAAGTACCGGGGAAACATTGCCAAGGTGGTGGGGGACTATGTCCGGGAGCGTCTCCGGGATCGGACGGATTTGGATTTCAGCCGGATTTTTCTGGTGGACACCTGCCCGGGGGACGAGCTGGCCGGCATTGCCAGGGAGATCATCCGGGAGGACGGGCGCTTTGGCGAGATTTTGGAGGCCAAGGCGGGCTGTACCATCTTTTGCCATTGCGGCCCCAACACGTTAGGGCTGATACTTCTGAGAAAATAAGGGAAAAGGGCGGCGGGCCAAAGCCCGCCGCCCTTTTTCTGATGCAAGCAGAACATTCAGTTGTCCCAATCCACATACTCAAATCCCGTGGCCGGGACGAGACCGTGAGCGGGGAACTCCGCGCCCTCCAGCATGAAGGTATAGCGGATGTGGTCCCGAACGTTCAAAAGCACCGCCAGAGGTACCTCTGAAGTATTGAAGTCCAGGTAGCCCAGGCTATCCTCCATGCGCACATAAAAGTGGGTGTCGCCGCCGATGACCGCGCTGCGGATCTCCGCCACAATCCCCTCTTGTTCCCGGGTGTTCCCGGCGGCGGGCTTTTGCTCTCCCGCGGCGATGAGGCCCGCGTGGGCCAGGGCCTGACGGTAGTTGCTTTCGCACTCTGCCAGCGTCTGTCCGGTCTCCACCAGCTGGTACTGATGGACATTGACCATGGCGTACATTTTCACAAGGCCGTCGTTGCCCTTTAGGGACATGAAGTAAGTGGGCTGACCGGCGATGTTCAAAAGCAGGGGGAAGGTGGCCTGATAGCTCATCTGCTGGACCCGGCTCTGGGCGGATTCCTGGGCGGAACGCTCAGTGGCTCCGGCGCAGGGATAGAATTTGGTCTCTTTTGTACGCTGGTTGGAGAGGATGAACCCGATGTTGGATTGATCCGAGGTGACGGAGGTGACGCCGGTGTACATATACACATCGTCGTCAATGGCGATATAGTTCCAGCCTTCTGTGGTAACGGTCACGTCTTTTTGCCCGAACATGGAGTTCAAAAAGCCGTTGTGGTACATACCGTAAAAGTCATACTGTTCCATGATGATATCATAGGAGTACAGCCGGTCCACCCAGTTGGGGACCTGTTCGTGGTACTCGCTCTCTCCGGTGACGGCGTTCACCAGCACCGCCCCCTTCACGTCCACGCCGCCGAAAAGGCCGATGGTCCGCACAATCCGGGGGCAGACCCAATAAGGGGTTCCCTCCTCGTTGATCTCGAAGACGGGATCGTCAAACATCATGGTGGGGAAGTTGAAACGGAGATGCCGGTATAGATTCCGGCCAAAATGCTCGGCAATGGTGTATTTCATACCTTCCGGAAGGCGTACCACCTCCGCCTCCTGGCTCACCATGTCGATGATGAGATAAGCGGGCAGGCCGCCTTTGCGGTTGGTGAACCACTTGATAAGGTCCCCATAGCGCAAGGAGGTTACCCGGACCGGCCGTCCTTGGTAGTTGATCTGGGTGTAGGTGGGCAAAATTTCAAACTGAGACACCATATCCGCCAATTCGCCCAGTTTCCGGGTGCCCAGTTGGGCGGCGGAGTCCGCGTCCAGCATGGGGATCTGGTCATAGGAAATTTCCTCCACCTCCGCGGTGAAATCCCCGGACTGGATGGGGAGGAGCTTGGAGTAGCTTCCCGCCCGGAGCACCACCCAGCTGCTGAGGGCGCCCAGAGCCAGGGCGGCGATGAGGGCCAACACCGCCAGGAAGGGAACGGCGCACTGCTTGCGGACAAAGTGAAAATAGCCCTTCACACTGCCGTCCCCCTGGAAGCCGGAGGTAAAAATGGCGCAGATGCAGTACACGGCGCAAAGGAGGAAGGTGAAGACATAAAATTCCTCGGCGTGAAAGTTCAGGGCGGGAAGCTCCAGATAAAAGTAGACCAGCCCGAAGACCAGCGTCACGGCCAGGTTGGTAAGGGTTCGGCCAAAGGCGCTGCCCATGGCGCGGCGGGGCTTCCGGGCCTTTCTGGAGCGGGGGTTGGGCGTTCCGCCCTGGAAACTCTCAGGGTTGAACCCGCCCCCAAAGGCGTTGGGTCCGCCGAATTGAAATGTAAAGGGCATAGGAGAAGCCCTCCTTTCTTTTCCTCATCTCCCATATTTTACAGGGAAAGTGTGAACAAATCAAGTAGACCCAGTTTGCCCCGAAACCGGGAAAACATGAGGCCGGGGATTGTCCCCGGCCTCCGGCGTAATATGGATGTAGCGAATGGGTTTCGAGATCAGATGTCCTCGTCCTCCGGCTTTGACGGCTCCAACCGCTCCACATGGGGGGTGGACGCCTGCTCCGGAACCATGGTGGTCCGGCCGTTCAGGCGGCCGCCATTTTCGATGACAAAGGAGACTGTGGTCACGTCGCCGTTGATGGTTCCGGTACGTTCCAGCTGCACGTGGTCGTGAGAGATCAGGTTGCCCTCCACCTGTCCGGCGATGCGGATTACGTCGGCTTCCACGGGGCCTTTCACCTTACCGGTGGACGTCACAATGACATAACCCTTCAGATTAACCTCGCCTTCTATCGTGCCTTCGATCTGGACTACGCCCTCCCCGCTGAGTTTGCCGGTGACAAGCAGGTCCTTGGCGATGACGGTATTGCTCCGGGGCTCGGGAAGCTCGGGAATGTCGGCGCTCTCCTGCCGGTCACCGTCGGTCTGATGTTCCACCGCCGGGGTGGTCTTGGGCTGTCCTCCAAAAAAAGCCATTTCATTCACCTCGTTTGCGAAATTGACCTTTAGTATACCATAATAGAACTGGAATTACAAGGCCGGTAGGGGACAAATCCCCTGGAAGGCTGACAAAAAAAGGAGGCGGATTTTGGAAGGAGGAGGGAAAAGAACGGAGGAAGAAGTCGAAAGGGGCGGGAAGACGTTTCAGGGGGTCCGGCTTGGAACCGCAAGAGGCCGGAGGCGAAACGCCCCTTGTCTTTCCCCTTGGAATCGAGTATTATGAACCTTGTGACGAGGCGGCGTGGGACAAAATGGCCTGTAAGACGCTTTGGGCGGAAGGTTCCGCCGCCGTCAGGACAGGGCTTGCCGTTGAAGAGCGCAGGGCGGCGGCGGTGACCTCCCCTATACAAACGCAGGTGGCCCGGGGAGGAGGGGCCTCAAACTCCTCCAAAAAGGAGCGGACGCCGCCCGCGCTGGCGAAGACCAGATAGTCCGCCTCCGCCAGTTCCGCAGCCCTGGACTCCCGCTGGTCCCGGCGGGGCTGGACGTCGTAAATCCGAACGTCTTGCACGGGGTGTCCGGCCTGTTGAAGCCTTTGTTGGAGCGCTCCGTCCGCCTGGGCGGAGCGGAGAAGGCAGATGAGTTCCCCCGGCGGGACCCGCCGGACCAGCGCCTCCCCCAGGGCGGCGGTGGTGAAGATCTCCGGCCGGAGATCCACCCGGATTCCGTGGGCCCGAAGAGCCTGCTCCGTGGCCGCCCCCACGGCGGCGAACCGGCATCCCGCCAGGGCCCGGATATCCGGGCCCTGTTCTTCAAGAGCCTGGAAAAAACGGCGAACGCCGTTTGCGCTGGTGAACACCAGCCAGGGATGCCCTTCCAGCAGTTTCCCAGGCGAGAAGGGGAGAGGGCGTACCACCAGAGTTTGGGCCTGGAAGGGCCACGCGCCCTGTTCCCGCAGGGACGACTGAAGGGTTTGCACCAAGGTGGGCGTGCCCACCAACCCCACCCGCAGGCCCGCCAGAGGGCGGTTCACCGTGGAGGTCAGCTCCAACGCCGCCACGGGTCCCACCACGATCACAGCCGGGGCCTGGACGTTCCGGGCCAGTTCCGGCAGGCGCCAGAGCGGCCCCCGGGTGGAGGTGGGATGGAGGGCGTTTCCGCCGGAGAGGACGGCGGCAGGGGTCTCCGGGGCTTTTCCCGCCGCGATGAGACGCCGGACGATGAGGGAGAGGCGGCTCAGGCCCATCAGAAAGACCAATGTGCCCTCCAGTCCCGCCAGACGGTCGAAATCCTCCGGCAGGCCGCCGCTTTTCGCGGTGTGGGCGGTGACGATGTGCACGCTTTGACTGAGGCGGCGGTAAGTGACGGGAATCCCGGCGGCGGCTGGAATGGCGATGGCGGAGGAGACGCCGGGGATTTCCTCGCAGGGGACCCCCGCCTCCCGCAAGGCCGCCAGTTCCTCGCCGCCCCGGCCAAAGACAAAGGGATCGCCGCCTTTGAGCCGCACGACCTCCTTGCCCTCTCGAGAGAGGCGAATCAGCGCGGCGCAAATGTCCTCCTGAGCGGCGGAGGGGAGGCCGTGGCGCTTTCCCATGGAAAGCCGCGCCGCCGTCTCCGGGGCGAAGGAGAGCAGTTCCCGGTCAATGAGATCGTCATAGACCACCGCCTGACAGCGCTTTAAAACCGAGAGCCCCCGGAGGGTGATCAGATCCGCGCCGCTACAACCGGCGCCCACCAGCCAGACCTTTCCGGCGTTTGCGTTCATAGTGTGCCCCCCTTTTCCTCCGCTGTCCGGACGGCGCGAAGGCAGTCCTCCGTCTCCCGCTCCGTAAGGCCCCGGCCCCGCTCCAGACACCGCCGGAACAGAAGGGAGAGCGCCTGAGACCGCTGGTCCTCCTCCGGCAGCGCTGCCTGGACGGTGGGGCGAATATCCTTTAAAAAGTTCAGAATTTCCTCCAGATTGCCGGGGAGTAACGTTTCAATTTGTTCTTTGAGGTAAATAGCGGCACTGGGACTGGCTCCGCCGGTGGAGACGCCCACGGAGAGCTCTCCCCGCTTCACCAGAGCCGGAAACAAAAAGGTACAGGCCGCCGGATCGTCCACCACGTTGACCAGAATTCCCCTCCGGTGGCAGAGGGAGGCGATTTGGCGGTTGGTTTTGCGTTCCGCCGTGGCGGCGATTACGAAGGCCATCCCCTCCAGGTCCTCCGCCTGGAAGGGGCGGGGCAAGATCCGCAGGCCCGGAAGCGCGGCGATTTCCTCCGCAATTACGGGGGCTACCACCGTCAGGTGGGGACCGTAGGGCAGGAGCTTTTCGATTTTTCGCAGGGCTACCGTTCCGCCGCCGGCCACCAGGGCGGGTTTGCCGCCGATGTCCATGAAAAAGGGAAAGCAGCTCATAAGGTCTCCTCCTCGTTATTACTTCCGAACTGAAAGGCCGGAAGTAATATTTGCCATGTTTTGCGGTTGCCCCGTAAAGGGCGAGCAAAACGGCTCTAATCAAATGGTATTATTTCCGAACTTTATCTTCGGAAATAATACCCCTGCCGGAAAGGGGGCGGTAATAGTATTGGACCCCATCCTCCGTTCGGACGCGGCCCAGGGAGACGCCGAAGGCCTTTTCCAGCAGGCCCCGCTCATAGAGGGCCTCCGGCGGTCCGTAATCCAGAAGTCCCCCGCCGTGGAGCAGGGCGATCCGGTCCGCGTACCGCAGGGCAAGGCAAAGGTCGTGGAGCACTATCCCGACGGCCCGGCCCTCCTCCGCCAGTTTCCGGGCCAGGGCCATGACCTCCAGCTGGTGCCGGACGTCCAAAAAGGTGGTGGGTTCGTCCATCAAAATGGTTTCCGTGTCCTGGGCCAGGGCCATGGCGAGGTAAATCTTTTGCCGCTGGCCGCCGCTGAGCTCCGTTAAGGGGCGGTCTGCCAGACCGGCGCCCCCCACCCACTCCAGGGCTCTCCGGGCGGTTTCCCGGTCCCGCTTTTGATAGCGCCGGGGATAGGAGAGGTAGGGAAACCGGCCGTGGAGCACCAGCCTTCCCGCGGTGATGTTGGGCACGCTCCGGGACTGGGCCATGAAGGCGGCCCGCTGGGCAATCTGGCGGGGCGAAAGGGCGCTCAGTTCCACACCGTCCAGCAGGATGCGCCCCCCCAGCCTGGGTTGGAGGCCCAGGGCGGTGCGCAGCAAGGTGCTTTTCCCGCAGCCGTTGGGCCCCGCCAGCACCAGAATCCGCCCCGGCACAAAGCGGAGGGACACGCCGGATACCACGGCGGTGGCGCGATACCCGGCGGACATCTCTTGCAGTTCAAGCATGGGTGCGCCCTCCCCTCTGCCGGTAGAGCAGCCAGATGAAAAAGGGGCCGCCCAAAAGGGACATGACCACGCCCACCGGCAGCTCGTAGGGGCTGAACAACGTTCGGGACAACAGGTCGCAAAGGGTCAGCAGCAGCGCCCCGCCCAGGGCGGAGGCCAGGAGCTGAAACGCTCCGCCCCCGTTTTGAAGCCGCCGGACGGCCTGAGGGGCGATGAGTCCCACAAAGCCCAGCAGGCCGGAGACGCCGACGGCTGCTCCCGCCAGGGCCGCGGCCAGCAGCAACAGCAAAACCCGCGTCCGCCGGACAGGGAGTCCCAGGCTTTGGGCCGTTTCGCTTCCCAGGGACAGCACGTCCAGCTGGGCCGCCAGGGAGAGGGCCGCAGGCAGAGCGATCCCGATCACCCAGGCGGCGGGGACCAGCCGCGGGAGGGTGACGCCGGAAAGACCGCCCACGCGAAAATCGGAATAGCCGTTTAACGCGTCGGGGAAGAAGGTGACCACAGCGTCGATTCCGGCGGAAAAGACGCTGGAGACCGCCACGCCGGTGAGGGCCAGGGAAATTCTGGAGGCCCCCGCCGCCTCGGAGATGGACAGCACCAGCAATACGCCCAGGGCCGCCCCTAAAAATGCCGCCAGGGGTACTGTCCAGGCCGAGGCGGGAAACAGGGCGCAGCTCAAAGACACCAGCAGCCCCGCCCCGGCGTTGACCCCAATGACGCCGGGGGAGGCCAGGGAATTGGCCAGAACCGCCTGAAGCAGCGCGCCGGAGGCGGCCAGGGCGGCCCCGGCCAGCAATCCCGCCAGCACCCGGGGAAGGCGGGTGTAAAGGACGATCCGATACGCCGCCGTGTCCGTCTGCCTGCCCCTCAGGGTCTCCGCCACGTCCCGCAAGGACAGGGGGACGGACCCGGCGCAGATTCCCGCCAGGGCGGCGAGGACCGTCAGCAGGGCCAGCAGCAGGCACAGGCCCGCCGGACGCTTAAGTATACAGGATGTCCGCCAGCTGTTCATAGGCAATCCCCCAGTTTGCGTTGGGTTTGAGGTTGTAGAGCGTTTGGTCCATGACGTGAAAGCGGCCCTCCTTCACGGCGGTCAGCGACGCCCAGGCGGGATGGGACAGCAGCGTGGCGTCCAGCAGGGCCTCGGCCTTGGCGGTGTCGCTGCCCTGGACCACGGCGAAGATGAAGTCCGGGTCCCGCTCCACAATGACCTCCAGGCTCAGGGTTTCCAACAGTCCCCCATCGCTGTCGGCGATGTTGACGCAGCCCAGGTCCGCCAGCATTTCCCCCAGCACGCTGTCTTGGCTGTTTTTCACCTTGCAGCTGGAGCCGGTGGCCCGGACGTAGAGCACTGTGGGAGCGGAGCCGTCCTGCCGGGCCCGGGCGGCTTCCACCTGAGTTTGAACGCCGGAGCCATAGAGGTGGTAACGTTCAGGGCAGCCCGTGAGCCGGGTGCAGATCTCCAGCATCCGGAGATAGTCTTCGAAGGAGCTGACGTTGAAATACGCCGTGGTCAGGCCCGCGCTCTCCAGCATTTCCAGCAAGGCCGCCTGGGCGGCGGTATTGGCGCTTGCCAGCACCAGGTCCGGCTGGGCGGCGAACAGCCGCTCCGTGTCAATCTCCTTCACGCCGCCAAGGTTGGCTACCTCCGGTCCCAGCCCCAGGTCAAACTGGGTCCAGGTGTCTCCGGCCGCGGCGGCCAGAGTTTCCGTTCCTCCGGCGAGACACCAGACGTCTGCAAAGCTGCCGGTCAGCGCCGCCACCCGGCAAGGCCGCTCCAGGGACACGAACCGGCCCAGATCGTCGGAGAAAGAGACGGACGGCGGTATACTGGACTCTTCGGCTTCCGTCTCCGGGACCGGCGGAGTGGGCGCCCCGCCGCAGGCGGACAGCAGCGCCGCCAGAACGAGACAAGCGGCAAGAGATCGTTTCCACATGGTCAGCCCTCCTTTTGGATGATTAAATCACATTTCTGGCAGACTGGGAATACTCCTCTGGAAAAAATATGCCGGGGATTTCGCTTTCCGTGACTCCCGTCACAAAATTTCACGGCGCTGCCGTGAGGGAAGGAAGATGTCTTCTATGGAAAGACCAAGCGTTCTGATGCTTCGCTCCATCCGTCTTTTTCAGTCTCTGCCGGAAGAGGAGCTGAAAACCTTGGCAGAGAGTATGTGGATTGCCCATTTCCGCCGGGGGGAGGAGCTGGCGGGGCGGCGGGGCGAGCGTCTGGAGGAGTACCGGCAGACCGCCTGGTTTGTCTGGCGGGGCGCGGTGGCGCTGTATACCCAAACCGGCCGTGGCGGACGGAAAATCCTCTTTTTTCAGGGCCCTGGGGCATTGCTGAACCAGGACGTGATGAGCGGCGGCGGGCAGGTTTTGGCGGCGGTGGCGGCGGACGCGGTACTGCTTTGTATGGAGCGGGAGGCTCTGGCAGACGGAATCCGCCACAGTCCGGCGTTGGCGGAGGCTCTGTTTGCCCAGTATGAGCGGCGGCTCTGGCGTCTGAGCCACCAGCTGAAAAATTCGGCGGACACCTGGTTTGTGGAACGGAAGCTGGCGGCGAAACTTCTAAAGCTCTCCAGCGATTTTGGAAGGCCCCTGGGGACCGGAGTGGAGATTCATTTATCCCTGAGCGTCCAGCAGATGGCGGATTACATCGGAGTCTCCCGGGAGACGGTGTCCCGCGCTTGCAGGCGTCTGGTGGAGCAAAATCTGATCCGCTATGAAAAAAAGCGCTTCTTCATCCCGGACCGGACCCGGCTGGAGGCATTCCGGAGAGAGGCCGGAACGGAGCAAGGCGAAACCTGACGTGGTCCCATGGGGGATAAGCCGGGGGAGGGGCGGCGTTTTGGAAGTTTTCGTTTATAATTTTCCCTTCCCTGGAGAATACTGTCTGTATCAAGTCACTTAGTTTTCAGATCGGAAAGGGAGCATGAATGGGTCATCACCAGAGTATAAAGCGGAGGGACCCCTATTTTGAGGGGTGGTATTTCAAGCATCAAAGCCGGAGCGGAAAGGCGCTGGCGTTGATTCCCGCGTACCATGTGGACGGCGCGGGCCGTTCCAGCGCGTCTCTCCAAATCATCGCGGAAGGTGGCTCTTGGTGGTTGGAGTACCCGGAGCCGCAATTTCAGATGGGGCAGAACCCGTTTTGGGTGCAAATAGGCGGTTCCCGGTTTGGCGAGCAGGGGATGCAGGCGGACATTTGCCAGGAGGGGATTTCGCTTCAGGGGTGGCTTCGTTACGGACCGTTCATGAGAATTAGGTCCGATATCATGGGGCCGTTTCGCTTCATGGCGGGAATGCAGTGCGCTCATGGCGTCGTCAGTATGGGCCACCGTCTGGAGGGACGGCTGAACCTGAACGGGGAGGTTTTGGATTTCACCGATGGCGTCGGATATATTGAGACGGACCGGGGCTGGTCATTTCCGGACGTCTACCTTTGGACGCAGTGCCATTGGCCGGAGGGGGGCGGTTTGATGCTGGCGGTTGCCTCTATCCCCCTGCCGGTGGGGAGCTTTACAGGCTGTATCTCCGCGATTTTTCACCATGGCCGGGAGTACCGTCTGGCGACCTACCGGGGCGCGCGAATCGAGGGGTGGTCAGCTTCGGGAGCGGTGATCCGGCAGGGCGGATACCGTCTGTCTGTAGAATTGCTGGAAGAGCGGAGGCAGCCCCTTCGCGCTCCGGTGGATGGAGGGATGGAGCGCTTCATCCACGAGAGTCTGTGCGCAATCGTGCGGTATTGCTTTTGGAAAGGGGAGCGGGTTCTTTTTCAGCATACGGACCGGCTTGCCAGCTTTGAATATTCGGACCGGCGCTCTTCGGGTTTGTGTTGAAACCGTTAAAACGCCGTTTTAGAGCGGTTGGTTCCTCTGGCGGAGGGGCGTTGCTGATTTTCAGGGAGTGGGAATGGTGACGGTGGCTAGGGCGGGACTAGGCCTTGTTTGAAAAATGTCAAAACGCCCAAGCGGCGGATATTTTCCCCCATTTTGCATGAAAGTTTCTTGCTGGGCGGCAGCCAACCTGGGAAAATTTTCCTTGATTGGGGAACAGATCTCTCGCCGTTGGGCATTCCGCCGTTTATCAAACAAGGCCTAAAAGAGATCGGAGGTGGCCAAGGCTGCCACGGAAAAGAAAAAATTTGCTTTTTTTGAAAATTGTGCTTGACAAATCAGATGGACTTATGGTATCCTAATCCATGCCGACAAGCTGCCGGTGTGGTGGAATTGGTAGACACAGGAGACTTAAAATCTCCCGGTAGCAATACTGTACCGGTTCGAGTCCGGTCACCGGCACCACAAACGAAATATCGCGGAGTAGAGCAGTTGGTAGCTCGTCGGGCTCATAACCCGGAGGTCGCAGGTTCAAGTCCTGTCTCCGCAACCACAAAAGTTCTGGAATCGCAAGATTCCAGAACTTTTTCTCTGTTTTCTTTCTAAAATAATCCGGGCAAAAAATCGGGTCAGCGCTCTGACCCAAGCGCTGACCCAGACGGCGAAATGTCCGGAAACTACCGGACAGCACCGGAGAGGATACTGCCCATCGTATTTGCCGCTTCCCTCTTCGCGGAGGTGGTGACGTGGGTGTAGGTGTCCAGGGTGAATCCGGCGGAGTAGTGGCCCAGCATCCCGGAGACGGTCTTGATGTCCACACCGTTTTGCAATGCCAGGGTCGCAAATGTGTGTCTGAGGTCGTGAAATCTCACCTTTGGCAGCCCCGCCCGCTTCAGCACCCGATGAAGCATATGGAGTACGCTGTCCGGCGAGATAGGGCCTCCGGTGGGAGACGGAAATACATATTGGCTGCCGCCGCTTTTCCTTCTCTGCTCTCTCAGAACTTCCACCGCGTCTGCTGACAGCGGCAGAACCCGGTAGGCGTTCTTCGTTTTCAGAGGCGCTTCCACGATCTCGCCATCGATCCGGCAGACCTGCCGCTGAACCCGGAGGCTGCCCCGCTCCAAATCAATATCCTCCCATTTCAACCCCAGCAGCTCCCCTCGCCGGAGCCCCGTTGCCAGTTCGATGTAGTACATCTCAAAGACGCCGGTCTCCTTCGCCTCCCGCAGGAAGGAGGTTAGTTGTTCTACGGGCAGGGTTTTCATCTTCCTGTGCTCCAGCTTCGGCAGGGCACAGCCATCTGTCGGATTGCCTGCGATCAGTTTCTGATCCTTTGCGAAGTCCATAGCGGAGGAGATCACCTGATTGATGTTCCGCACTGTCTTGGCGCTGAGGCCCTTGGGCTGTTTCTTGGACTCGGTCCGCTCCACTCTGCCGCCGGTGAGGAGCCTTTTGTAGAGCTGCTGTAAGTGCAGAGAGGACAACTTGCTCAGCGGGATACTGCCAATGTTGGGCTTGATGTGGTTGTCGATATATCCCCGATAGGTTTGATGGGACGAGGGCCGAACCTTAATCTTGGCACAATTCTCGAACCACACATCCATCCATTGACCGACTGTGTACTGCTCCGCTTTCACAATGTCCAGATTTATATTTGCCTCAATCGCCGCCTTGAGCTTTGCCTTGACTTCCGCCTGGGTCCTGCCCAGTACGTTTTTGTAGATCATCTTTCCGGTCACCGGGTCACGTCCCGCGGTGTATCGCCCCTCCCAGCGGCCATCCTTCCGCTTACGAATGCTGCCCTCGCCGTTGGCACGCCTTTTTGCCACTGCTATTCACCTCCGATTCTTGTGTCGCCGTCATCTTCGTCCATGCACTCCGCCATCAGCCTGATGCCCAGCCGGAAGCCCAGGATGAAATTCTCCAGGGCTGTCCGGCTGTCGATCTCCTGCTGGGAGCGGGTGAGTCTGGTGAGAATGTGCCTCCCCTCTTCATCGAGGAGTTCTGTCAACTGTTCCTCGCATTTGGAGACACGATCCACTGCCCGCTTCATCTCTGAGTCAGGCGCCATCTGTTGATCGCAGGGTGTGATGTTGCCGTAGTAGAAATCCTCCAGAATTTTTCTCATTTCTCTGCCCTCCTTTTCAACTGCACAACATACCAGCACGTTGTTTCAATAGCTAGAGCCGGAGGACAGAGTTATCAGAAACTTATCATTTCCAGCCACAGCTTCTCTTTGCAGACAGTGGTGCAATCGATAACCGCATCTGATTATCCCATCGTCATCGACTGCCCCTGAGACTGCTCCTCATGATCGTCCGGCTTGTGACCCATAGCGATTTTCTTTTCTCTGAGCTGCTGTAGACGCTTGCGGTCAATGCGAACACCGCCGGGAACAGACGGGGCTGGAGCTTGATCTTGAAAGATACGACTCATATGGTGTAGTAACCGGGTGACGGACAACATGACTGAGGGCGGCTTCAGGCCGTCCCAGCGGTCCAGGAAGAACTGCGCGTACTCGTTGCCCTGAGCGGCAGACTGTGTGAACCAGTAGTAGGCCTGCTCACGATCCTGCCTGTCCAGATACAGTTTACCGAGAGCATATTGGGCATACTGGTTTCCGGCATCAGAAGACTGGATGAGGTACTCCACTGCTTTGGACGTATCCCGGTTCACAACCTCTCCCTTGAGGTATTCCTTGCCCAGCCGATAGGCCGCACAGTCATTCCTGTTGCGGGCGGCATACTCCAGCCATTGCATACCCAATTCTGGATTATGAATCTCCGGATCATCAGAAAGAAGCAACATCCCCAACCCATACTGCGCTGCGACTACCCCTTGGCGAGCAGCTCGGTCGAACCAATCTGCGGCCACTACGCTGTCGGGGATCAGGACGGGGCCATCGCAATAGAGCTTACCTGCGAGATACTGTGCAAACGGATCACCGCTTTTTGCTTTGCTGATGATCTGCTCTACCGCTTCATCTCGCTCTTCCATGACGGCAGTGTCATCCTGGGCTACCATCCACAGCTCCACGCAGTTACTCGGCAGACCGCAGAGTTCGACCGGCTCCTCCATACCCGCATCTTCAAATGTAAATTGCCCCAAGCGAAGAGCATCAGCCTCGCGGATCACCGTATTCTTGATGGAGCGGAATTCCTTCTGCTGAGACAACGGTGGGCGCTGGCGTTCCTTCTCGGAATAGAAGTCCTCCACTTGACACTGGAACTCCCACCACGTTTGATAGCACTCGCTGATGATAGGCAGCTGTTCCATCCGGTCAACGATCTCGTCTACGGTTTTCTTTACTGCCTTGGGAAGGTAGCCGTAGGATTTCTTCCCTTTCACGGTTTCCAGCTGCGTGGTTAGCGTCAGCATCAGTGGCTCCACTTCTGGATGGCTCCCAACGCTGTCCCGCATCTCCTGCGCCAGAGCTTTCATTTCCTCTCTGGCCCTGCGCACCAGTTCATCTCTGGAGGAGGATTTCTGCTCGTAGACGTGTAGCAGTTCCTGTTTGAAAATATCGTTGATCAGTTCGGACTTGATCTTGCGTATGCCATCCTTGGAGAGATACGCATGCCCCGGTTTTGATGACCACGCCATCATGTGGATGTGGGGATGATCACCCTCATCGTGGAAAGCGGCGTACCAACGAAAGTCCTGCGGCGAGATATTCATGGCAGCGGCGATATCATTGCGATGGGCGCGGATCAGGTTGCGCCATTGTGGAGCGTGGTTGTATCCCAACCGCTCGGCGTCCTCCCGCTTGAGGGAGATGACGTGTGTCCAGATGTTGCCAGGGTATTCGTTCAGCTCTTTCATGACTGCATCCATGTCTACGCTGTCCTCGTCACAAAACAACCCATGGGATCGTGGTCGCTCTGCCATGTACTCCATGAAGCCGGAAGGCAGCAGCTCCACGCCTTCCCGGGTCCCGATGTACTTCAGGTAACCTCCTGGGCCACCACCGGCACCGCCGCCTTTGATGTAGGGACTCTTGACGATCAGCCTTGCCATTGATCATCACCGTCCACGCTGTTGTCCTGTTCCTTCGCCTTCTGCTCGAAGGTCAGCAGACCGTTGGTGCCTTTCACACTCTTCACACTGTTTGCACGCAGCTTTCGCAGATAGTCAGCGTCCAGTTGAATACAGTCCAGGACAGCGCTGATCCCCATATCCGTCTCCACCGCCAGCTTGTAGAGGAGCTGGGCCAGCCTGTCCTCGAATATCCCCAGCCGCCCGTCTATAGCGGACTGAATGGCTGTGGGGAGCGTCTCGTTCTGTTCCGCCTCAAGAAGATCCTGGTAGTGTGTGATGGCTTTCTCAATGAACTCGTTTTTGCTTCGGCTGCCATCCAGACGGTAGTCCCGCTCCAGCCGGAACTCCGTGATCGGAGACAGGCGAATGGTCATTTTGTGCGTATTTTCCGTTTTGCTCATAATAGCCTCCAAATTTTGTGTTTGGTGCCGGGGAAAGGCCGACCACTCTAAGGGTTAAGCCCAAGATGAGGTCAAACGCCCTTTTTTCTCTCTGGAATGAGGTCACCTCGTATCCCCGTAAACTGCCCGCACTGCGGGCAGAAGTGGGCAGCGGGGCGACATCAAGGCGGCACGCTTTTATCCTGCTCCCCTCCGTCCCTCGCCTTGCGCCTCTCAGCGGTCGCACGGCGATTTGCATTGTTGGGACGGGTCAGGTGCTGCCGGAGTGGAAACCGAGGCACACAGGGCCGCTCTGGGGCGACGACGGCCGTATTCCACTTGTTGCCGGAGAATACGTCTGCGTTCTGCATCCAGCTCCAGCTGGTGTAGCTGCCGTTGATAGAATGCATCCATCGCAACTCCGACCGGTAGGATCGTATACAGGTTGTTGCCCTTCCACTTCATCCCGTGCTTGTCGAAGTAGCTACTGGACTCCACGGCGATGAGTCCCATCTCCAACAGCGTGTTGATGCTTTTTATTGCGGTGTTCTTCGCCAGACCTGTCGCAGCAACGATGGTGTTGTAACTGGGGTGACAGGTGTGCGTCCTCCGATTCTCAATCAGCAGCAGGTAGGCGTAAACCAGAAACGCAGAGGGCGGAAGCCGTAGCAGGAACACCTCATTGGGCAAAGTGAAAAATTTTGTGGTTTCACACTTGAGCGCAGGAGTACCATCTTCACTGACGATTCCTTTCGTTACCAGAGCGGTCAGATACTTTTTCGCTGTGCCCGCCTTCATGTGGACGTCTGTTGCAATCATCTCCGGAGTGAGCATGCCAGAAGTGCAGTGATAGCAGAGGTAGGAAAAGATCATGAACTCGACCGGCTTGAGCTTGTACTCCCACGCTGCATTGGGCATAGCGAATCGATTGTGCTTCGGATTACATCTTGGCCAGCCGATGGGTGTTCTGCGCCGTCTCATGTCCACTCCCCTCCGGCTGTGTTCTGTTCCACCCACTGGATGAACTTCTCCTTGGGCACCACCATGCGGCTACCAACACGCAACACAGGGAAGCCGGGCGTGTGCATCAGCTCGTAGCCGCTGGACGGCGAAACACCCAGCACCTGCGACACCATACTTGCGTTGAGGAACAGGGGCAGGTCATCATAACTTTTGTAGACTGATGTTTTCATTGCAATACCTCCCGAAAAAATTTCTTGCGTTTCGGAGGCCACCCTGGTAAACTGTTCTCAGATCAAGCTGTGTTTTCCGAAACGCGGCGGGCCGTTGAACTGTTGCAGCAGCTCGGCGGCTTTTTTGCATCAACTGTCCTGTGATTTCGATTGGCCATGCACCGTACCCGTTCCTGCCCTGTAGTCTTGTTTGACTCCACGGCGTTATCTTCGACCCTGGCGCGCTCGACTGTTCCCTGCGTCCTGGCGCCGCTTCCCCGGTGAGTATCGTCTCTGGTGATGGGTATTCAGTTTTCGGGGGACAAATTGACTTCCGGTTTTCTATCTGATACACTGGTTGCCGTGATGGCAGGATAACACAGACAGAAAACCGGTTCAATAGATTTGGTTCCGATCAGGTAAATCCAAAATCTCTATCGGGTACAGAGGAGACAACAGTTATGGCAGAGGAAATGGAACGCACCGAATTTGAGTACACCTACACGTATGACCAGTTCACCGTGTTCTTTTATGGCGACCGGGTTTTCATTGGCGGGAAGGACTACCCCGTCGGACAGTGCTGCGTCGACATTTTGAATCTGGATGAGTCGCTTTTTGATGAGATTAGCCAGAGAGTCAACGATTTTACCCCGGCGGCCAGAAATCTGCTTATAGAAAAAACAGACAGCGCCGCGGCTCTCGCACAGGAGAGGCTGAACGCTGTCTGGGAACTTATATTTGCTTTGCCGGTCTACCGAGATTTGAAAATGGATGAGCCGTGCAACTATCACACGTTCCAGCGGCTTATGGCAGACAAGGAGAAATGGGCGCAGGTGCAGGACCCAACCTCAGAGGGTTATGCCAAGTACCAGGGAATCATGATTGGGCTGATCTGTTTCACGGAGGGACTCCGCAGCTTCCGGCAGTTGATTGACAAGATGGCGGACAAATACCTCGAGCCGCTGAAGTACAGGAACAGTTCCGCCTATGCCGAGGCGTACTCCTGCTTTTACACGCAGATGCTCTCTGCCAGTGCCCAGGTCTTCGGAGACGATTTTGAGCAGGGCGTCCCTGTGGAAGTGAGCTTTGTTCCCATGATGCACCCCACCGAAGAGGGGAAGATCTTCATAGCGGAGAAAGCTACGTTCAACAGTCTGATAGACTTCTTGCAGACGGAGTTTTACCGGGGGCTTGCCGCAGGAAACGCACCCCGCCGCTGTCACAACTGCGGACGATACTTTCTGCTGACGTCCGGGTACAACATCTGCTACTGCAACAACATAGCGCCCGGCGAGACAGTGCGCACCTGTCGGAAAGTGGGAGCACATCATAAGGAGGCGCAAGGAAAAGCGAACCATACCCCAGCGCAGAAAGAATACGGCAAGACTTACAATCGGCTGAAAGCCAGAAAGCAGAGAGGAAAAATCAGTGAGGGCGAGTGGAACGATGCCGTGGCCAAGGCACAGGAACTAGTGGCCCAGTCTGAGCGGGGAGAGCTGACGGATGAGAATCTAAAGCGACTGCTGGCTGAGCTGTGATAATTCGATGCCATAGACGGGCTTTATCTTTGTAGACACAGGTGCAACACATGGTTATTCGCAAAGCAGAAATCATCCCTCTCCGATTACTCATTGTTCCCTTGGTGGACCAGAACAGGAGCGGAAAGCGCGGGAACCGTCGATGCCTGCCGGATCGCTGCGGAATCAGGAATAGCCTGGGGCCGGAGGTAACGGTGCCGGAGATGGGGAGCCTGGAACACAGCGTGGATGAAGTGGACTGACCGGGCCTCGGCTTCGCCAGTCTCCCGCACAGCTCCGTCCAGCTCTGCTGTGGGCGTAGAAATCCCTTTGGATTACAGATTTTCCTTGAAGAACGTTTCCATAGCAGCGATAGCCGGTTCCTCGGAGGGACCCTCGGCCGTTACTGTCACCGTATCGCCCTGCTTAACTCCCAAACTCATGAGCTTCATCAGCTGGGACGCCGCCGCGGACTTCCCGGCCTTGGTAATCGTCACGGTGGTGTCGTTGTAGACCTTGGCGGCCTTGGTCAGCAAACCGGCGGGGCGGGCGTGAATGCCCAGGGGATCGCCAATGGTATAGGTAAATTCCTTCACGATGATGCATCCTTTCTTTCTTTTTCAAGCCGGCCTCCCGACTTTCCGCTTTACGGGACGGTATTTGAAACCGCGTGCTGTGCATCGGACTCTCCCATGCACAGCACGCAGACGGCTCACAGATCCGTTCAATCCTCGAACGTGACGTTATTTTCCAGATCCGCGCCGTTGGAGGCAATCAGCTTTTTGTAGTAGTAGAAAGACTTCTTCTTAGACCGGGCGTGGGTGCCGTTGTTGTAATCATCCTGATCCACATAGATCATGCCGTAGCGCTTAGTGATTTCCGAGGTGCCGGAGGAAACCAGGTCAATGGGGCCCCACCAGGCGTAGCCGAACACATCCACGCCGTCAGCGATGGCCTCCCGCAGCTGCTCCACATGGGCCCGCATATAGTCAATGCGGTAATCGTCGTGGATGCGGCCGTCCTCGGAGAACTTGTCAATGGCGCCCAGGCCGTTTTCGGAGATGAAGATGGGCAGGTGGTACCGGTCATAAATGCGGTTGAGGGTGATCCGGAAGCCGATGGGATCAATGGTCCAGCCCCACTCAGACTTGGGCAGGTGCGGGTTCTTGATGTCCGACACCAGGCGGCCCGTAGGCTGGGGCACGGGACTGCCCTTATATCGCATGATGTAGGTCATATAGTAGCTGATGGTGATGAAGTCCACCGCGCCTTCCTTGAGTATCCGCATATCATCCGGACCCATTTCGATGTGAATATCGTTCTCATCAAAGAAGCGCTTCATGTAGTAGGGGTACTGCCCCGTGGCCTGCACATCGGTGAAGAACCAGTTGAAATGGTCCTCGAACATGACCTGGAGCTGATCCTCGGGCTTGGAGCTCTCCGCGTAGTTCTCCAGGCGGCAGAGCATGTTGCCCATCTTGGCCTCCGGGTCGATCTCGTGGAGCTTCTTCACGGCCAGGGCGCTGGCGATGAACTGGTTGTGTACCGCCTGAAATTTCAGCTGCCAATGTCCCAGATAATTATTGCAGGAATTGGGTGTCGGCGCGCCGTCCAGAATGACGCCGCTGCTGGTAAAGGGGTTGGAGAGGACATTGTTGATCTCATTAAAGGTCAGCCAATACTTCACCTTCCCCTTGTAGCGGGTCATGACGGTTTCGGCGTAGCGGACAAAAGCATCGGTGGTGTGGCGGCTGGCGAAGCCGCCGTATTTTTCCGCAAGATGCAGAGGTGTATCGAAGTGGGACAGGGTCACCAAAGGCTCAATACCGTAGCGGTGCAGCTCGTCGAACACATTGTCGTAGAACTGCAGGCCCTCTTCGTTAGGCTGGGCGTCGTCCCCGTTGGGGAAAATGCGGGACCAGGAGATGCTCATGCGGAACACCTTGAAGCCCATCTCGGCAAAGAGTTTGATGTCCTCCTTATAGGTGTGATAGAAATCGATGCCCCAGCGCTTGGGGAGGGTCCAGTTCTCGGGGTGAGCTTTCATGTCCTCCACCATCTCTTTGGATGCGGCGTTGTGGGAGACGTGCTCGTCAAAGGAGCCCTCAGTGTCACGAATCTCCTTGGTAATCAGCCGGGCGAAGTCGGAGGTAGCCGGGCCGCGTCCGCCCTCGTTCCACGCGCCCTCGATCTGATTGGCGGCGGTGGAGCCGCCCCAGAGGAAGCCCTCAGGAAAAGCTTTAGCCATGGGTCATTCTCCTTTCTGTTTGTCCAACAGCATCTTCACAATGGGAAGCAGCTTCTGCGCCATGCGGAGCTCGGTGGTGATGGTCATAACAGTGTCCTGGGCATGGACAAAGAGCAGGGAGTACTCTGTATCCTCGCCGCTGACCTGGCTCTGCACCACCTCGGTCTGGGCATTGTGCGCCTTGGCAATCAGCTGCTCCGCCTCCCGGAGCAGCGCGTCCGCCTGCTCCAATCTGCCCTCGGCCATAGCGGCCAGGGCCTCGTCGACCTTATCCCGGCCGTCACCGGCGTTCATGATGACTTCCATGGCGATCATGTTGATGTCTTTTTTCGCTTCACTCATAGCGCAAAATCTCCTGTTTGATTTGATATTATTCCCGAACTAAAAGTTCGGAAATAATACATTTGATTTGAGCCGCGGATCATCAGGGATTCAGTCCGCAGCGGCTTCCTTGGCGGCCTTCTTGGCGGCCTTGGCCGCTTCGCGCTCCTGCTCCTTTTGGAGTTCGGCCTTGTCTGCGGCTTTGAAGAAGGGGAACCAGATGACCGCCGCAATCAAGAGGTTGATGCACACCAGGATGACATTGCGGAAGTCTCCGCCGGACATCATGAAGGCCGAAATCGCGTTGGGGGCGAAGTTCATGTCAAAATTGACATAGTTGATGGTGCCCCAGCCAAAGGTGAACCACAGGTAAGAGAAGGCGGGGAGGATGATGGCAATGAGAACGGTGGGGATCAGCATGAAGGGGTTTCCCACAACCGCGCCGTATTGGAGGGGTTCGTTGATGTTGAAGATGGAGGGCACAAGCGTGGCCTTGCCCAGGACGCGGTACCGCTTGGATTTTGCGAAGAGCATATAGAACGCCAGAGGAAGGGTCGCGCCCTGGCCGCCAATGTGGTGGTAGCGGCTGAAGCCGTAGGCATAGATGTTCTTGGGAGCCAGTCCCTCCGCCACCAGGGCGGCGTTTTCGGCCATGGCGGCCTGGGTGATGGTGCGGGTGACCGGGGTAAACACCCAGCCGGAGATGCCGAAGAAGTAGAAAATATTTTGCAGGAAGGTAATCATCACCACGCCGGGCATGGACTGGGCGAAGCCGGTAACGGGCTTCATGAGGAATTGGACCATGGTGAAGACGTCGATCTTCAGGATGTTTGTGAAGAGGAAGGCGATGAACAGGCTGATGAGGATGGCAAGAATGTTGTCAAACCAGTTCTTCACGAAGTCAGGAATCACGCTGTCCTCGCCGAAAAAGGAGAACTGGATCATCAGCTTGTAAACCAGGGCGACGATCAGGCCAACGAACATGGATGTGAACATACCGCCGGCGCCAAACTTGGACAGATCCACCAAGTAGCCGCCGTCCACGCTGACCATGTTCATACAAAGCATATAGGCACCGATGCCGGTAAATCCGGCGATCATGGCCCTGTCCTTTTTCTCCAGCTTGGTCAGGCAGTTATAGGGGATGATAAAGACTACAAACAATCCGATCATGCCGAAGGAATAGGTGCTCAGAGCACTGATGTCCGGCAGGACGGGGACAAAACGGCGGAGGATTCCCCACAGAGAGGGAATGGTGCTGACCATAGAGAAGGGAACGATGTACAGAATCGCGTCGGCCACAATGCCAAACCAGAAGTTCTGGGTGATTTTGTTCATAACGGGAACCAGGTATTTTTCAATCCACGCTTGAATCGCTTTCATAATCGGCCTCCTCCCTCACTCTTCGTTGTAAAAGTCGATGGCCTCCTCCAGAATGGCCTCGCCGTCCAGAGAAGCATAGTTGTCCGGATCAATAGAGGCGACCTTGACGTGGTGGTCCTTCAGCATATCCCGGTACTTGGGGACCTCAGCGGAGAAGTGGGGACCCAGCAGCAGCAGGTCAATCTTGTCAGCGTACTCGGGGACCTGAGATTTGCTGACAGCGTGAATGGTGACATCCAGATTCTGGGCCTTGGCGGCCTTGCGCATATTGGCGGCCATAAAGCCGGTGGATGCTCCGATGCCACAGGCAAGCAAAATACGAAGCATAATGATTTTCTCCTCTCTTCATTTGAATCCGTATGCGGCACCGCATTCCGGTGTTTGGCTATAATCTACCATTCCGGGGCAAAAAGATAAAACAAGGTTTTTTCTCCATCCCGGCAATCTGATAGGATTGCCAGCACCCCGGCAAAAAGTGTGGTTTTCCAGAGGGACATTCTCTGCTATACTGATTCATATTGGCAAAATCCGATGCCATAGGATGAGGGGAGTTGGCCATGAAAGCCGATAAAAAAAACGCGCTTCTCCGCATCCTCTCCAGGTCGGAGGAGGGGTGCCGCACGTCAATGCTGGCCAATATGCTGGGCATCAGCGAACGGACTGTGCGCAATTATGTCAGGGAAATCAACGAGGACGGGCAGGCGGTGATCCTCTCCTCCCGAGACGGATACCGTCTGAAGGACAGCAACTACAATTTGACCGAGACACCCACGGAGAACGAGGCCCGGGTGTGGCGGGTGCTGTCCGACCTGCTGACCAGCAAGGTGGGTATCAATGCCTTCGACGAGGCGGACGAGCTGTATGTCAGCGCCAGTACCATCACCAATACCATTATCCCGCAGATCAAGTCCCTGGTCCGGGAGTACAGCCTCCGGGTCGAATCGCAGAAATACCAGTTCTTCCTGCGCGGAAGCGAGCTGAACAAACGCCGCCTGATTGGAAACATCGCCAACAACAACTCCTACGGTTTCTTCAACACCCGGGATGCCCTGGAGCAGCTGTTCCCCAATCAGGACATTCCGGGAATCATGCAAAAGCTCTACGGGCTCTGTCAGGAGGCGAAGCTCTATTTAAACGATTTCGCCATGAACAATCTGCTGATTCATCTGCTGGTCATCCTCATCCGGCTGGGCTCCAAGGACGATCTGGAGGAGAAGGCGGCACCGGCCCTGGAGCTGCTGGCGAATCTCCAAAACCGGGATCAAATTGTCGATCTTGCAAACCGGATCGCGGAAACATTTGCCCGGGATTATGGCATCCGCATTCCTGAGCGGGACTACCAGCAGATTCTGGCCCTGATTGCCCTGTCCGCAGAGCACGATCTGACAGATATTCAGGCGCTTGTCAGTCAGGATTTTATTGATGATGTCGTTAAATTGCTGGACCGGGTATCCCTTCGCTATTGCACACCGGAATTCAACAATGAATTTGTCCAGCAGTTTTCCCTCCATATGTATTACGCTCAGCGAAGGTGCGCCTTCCGCATCAGCTACCCCAATCCCATTGGTGCACAGTTCAAACGAGATTACGCGCCTGTTTACGACATGGCGGTATTCTTTGCCCATTTGTTCGCCCAGAGGTTCCATGTAGAATTTAACGAAGACGAAATCGCGTTTATTGCGTTTCACTTTGGTTCGTTTCTGAAGAGCAACAAGCAGAATCAGAGCTATATCTCCTGTGCGGTGATCGTGGAGTCTTACCACACGATTTCCAAGCGGCTTGTGGACGAACTCAGCACCACCTTCTCCGACCGGATTCTGGTGACGGAGGTGCTGGACATGAACCGCTATCTCAGGCGGCCCCCGGAATGTGACCTTGTGATCACCACGTTGCCGTTGCCGGACTCCGCACTCCGTACGGTACAAGTCAATCCCATCCTGACCAAACAGAACCTTGCCCACCTCCGGGAAGAACTGGACGATATTGACACGGAGCGGGAGCATGCCCAGACACGGGACTTTTTGCGGCAGATGTTCCACAAAGAACTGTATTTCCGCAACATTGAAGAAAAGAGCGCGGAGGAGTATATCCGGTTTTTAGGCGGGCGCTGTCTGGAGAACGGTTATGTGACAGGAGAGTTCATCGAGGATGTTCTGCGGCGGGAGTCCCTCTCCAGCACGGTGTTTACTGACGTGCTGGCGGTGCCTCATGCCATCAGCTGTTACGCGGAGCGTTCTTTTATCTGTGTTGTTCACAATGACACGCCCCTTTCATGGAGCGGACGGATGATCCATTTCATTCTGCTGGTTGGCATCTCCGAGCAGGACATGAAGCATTTTAAGGCGGCGTTTGATCTGGTCATTGAGTTGTTCAGTTCCCCTGAGCGAACCATGGAGCTGCTGAAAACAGATTCCTTTGAGGAGTTTTGCAGTCATATGAAATAAGGACTTCTATAGTGCGGAAGTGCGCAGGAAGTGAAGCACCGGAAAAGTCGGTGCCTGGGCAATAACACATACAGCTAAAGCCCATGGGATCATGGGCACAAGTTGGGTGCACTAAAGATCAGATTTCCCAGCGAGTTTTTCTTTGCAGACGCTGGTGCAATCCGTGAGGCCTTTGTCCGCACTCCTGTCCTCCGCCTGACCCATAACCTGACCCAGAACAGGAAAAAGGCAGTGGAGACAACGGAGGAAAGAGAGCGGGAAAGCATTGGACTTCGGATAAAAGATTTCCGGAAAGAAAGGGAAATGTTCAAACCGTACTTTGAAGCACAGCTCATAACCCGGAGGTCGCAGGTTCAAGTCCTGTCTCCGCAACCAAAAAAACTCTGAAATCTTACGATTTCAGAGCTTTTTCTTTGTTCTTGCGTCGAAATAATCCGAGCAAAAACTTGGGTCAGCGCCTTGACCCAAGCGCTGACCCAGACGGCGAAATGTCCGCAAACTACCGGACAGCACCGGAGAGGATACTGCCCATCGTATTTGCCGCTTCCCTCTTCGCGGAGGTGGTGACGTGGGTGTAGGTGTCCAGGGTGAATCCGGCTGAGTAGTGGCCCAGCATCCCGGAGACTGTCTTGATATCCACGCCGTTTTGCAGTGCCAGGGTTGCGAAGGTGTGCCGAAGGTCGTGAAACCTCACCTTCGGCAGCCCCGCCCGCTTCAGCACCCGGTGGAGCATATGGAGCACACTGTCCGGTGAGATGGGACCTCCTGTTGGAGATGGGAATACGTATTGGTTGCTGCCGCTTTTCCTTCTCTGCTCTTTCAGGACTTCCACCGCATCTGCCGACAACGGCAGAATCCGGTAGGCGTTCTTCGTCTTTAGCGGCGCCTCCACGATCTCGCCATCGATCCGGCAGACCTGCCGCTGAACCCGGAGGCTGCCCTGCTCCAAATCGATATCCTCCCATTTCAGGCCCAGCAGTTCTCCACGCCGGAGGCCCGTCGCCAGTTCGATGTAGTACATCTCAAAGACGCCAGTTTCTTTCGCCTCCCGCAGGAACGATGCCAACTGCTCTACGGGCAGCGTCTTCATCTCTCGGTGCTCCAGCTTCGGCAGGGCGCAGCCATTTGTCGGGTTGCCTGCGATCAGTTTCTGATCCTTTGCGAAGTCCATAGCGGAGGAAATCACCTGATTGATGTTCCGCACTGTCTTGGCGCTGAGGCCCTTGGCCTGCTTTTTAGACTCGATCCGCTCCACTCTGCCGCCGTTCAGCAGCTTTTTGTACAGCTTTTGCAAATCCAGAGAGGACAACTTGCTCAGCGGAACACTGCCGATGTTGGGCTTGATGTGGTTGTCGATATACCCTCGGTAAGTCTGATGGGACGAGGGGCGGACTTTGATTTTTGCGCAGTTCTCAAACCACACATCCATCCATTGACCGACTGTGTACTGCTCCGCTTTCACAATGTCCAGATTCATATTTGCCTCAATCGCTGCCTTGAGCTTTGCCTTGACTTCCGCCTGGGTCCTGCCCAGCACGTTTTTGTAAATCACTTTTCCGGTCACCGGGTCACGGCCCGCGGTGTATCGCCCCTCCCAGCGGCCATCCTTGCGTTTACGGATACTGCCTTCTCCATTGGCACGCCTTTTTGCCACTGCTATTCACCTCCACTTCTTGTATCGCCATCGTTATCATCCATGCATTCCGCCATCAGCCTAATGCCCAGCCGAAAGCCCAGGATGAAATTCTCCAGAGCCGTTCTGCTGTCAATCTCCTGCTGGGAGCGTGTGAGCCTGGTGAGGATGTGCCTCCCTTCTTCATCAAGGAGTTCTGTCAACTGTTCCTCGCATTTGGAGACACGATCCACTGCCTGCTTCATCTCCGAGTCAGGCGCCATCTGTTGATCGCAGGGTGTGATGTTGCCGTAGTAGAAATCCTCCAGAATTTTTCTCATTTCTATAAACCGCCTTTCTGCGAAAGGCACCGACGGAGTTATGAAACGCAGGTGCTTTCGCTGGAAATATTGATTTGCTATACTGTCCACGGGAGAGTCCGGCACACTACACAAACCGTGGAGGTGAGTGGCGGGGCAGTATAGCGGCAACCCCGCATTTCTATATGGTTCGGCCACCCGTTAAGGCATCAACGAATGGCGCATGACAGTAGCCCGTAAACTTATCTCTTTCGAATCGACTCGATTTTGCCGGGTGGCCAGTCCCTGCCGAACCTCCTCAAATATTGCGTTTGGAGGGAGGCAAATGGCGTTCAAAATCCTCCGCAAAAACTGTTGTGGACTGGACGTTCACAAGACTTGGATATTTGCCTGCATCGGCATCACGGATTCCAATGGCCGGACGGAGTACAAACAAGCTCGCTTTTCCTCGTTCTCCAGAGGATTGCAGGACTTAGCTGGCTGGCTTGCCAAATACTCCTGTTCGGACGTCTGTATGGAATCCACAGGGAAATACTGGATTCCTGTATTCAATATCCTTGAAAAGAGCTGCTGGGTCACACTGGCCCACCCCAAGTACACAAAGCCGCAGAAGGGCAACAAAACCGACCGTAAGGATGCCAAGTGGATTTGCGACCTGTATATGTGCGGCATGGTCAAGCCCAGCTTTATCCCGCCGCCCAACATCCGCCAGCTCCGTGACCTGATGCGCTATCGTGTGAAGCTCACCAATATGCTGGCCGGGGAGAAGAACCGCACCCAAAACTGCCTGACTGTTTCCAACCTGAAGCTGGACGATGTGTTTTCTGACGTGTTTGGGAAATCCTCACGTTCCATCATCCAACACATCTTGGACCATCCCGGTGAGCAGTTTGATGTGACCCCATTTATCGACCGGCGCTGCAAGCACCCTGTTGAAGAGATTCAGGCTGCTGTAGATGGGGCAGTATCCCGTGAACAGGCCGCCAAGCTCAAGGAATGCCTGCTGCACATCGACCAGCTCAATGAACACCGCGAGCATATCGAAGCTGAAATCCTTCGGCTTGCGGAACCCTATCCCCACCAGCTGGAACTGATCCGTACAGTTCCTGGTTTCTCTGCCGCACCGTTGACGGCTGTCGCTCTCATCTCCGAGATTGGCGTGGATATGTCGGTATTCCCCTCCGCAAAGCACTTGGTTTCCTGGGCTGGCTGCTGCCCTCGTAACGACCAGAGCAACAAAAAGGTGAAATCCACCCGTATTTCCCGTGCTGGCTGCTATTTGAAGCCTCTCCTGGTTCAAATCGCGAATGCCGTCATCAAATCTGACAAGTATTCTGAATGCAAGGAACGCTACCGCAGAATCAAAGCCCGCCATGGGCACAAGAAGGCGATCATCGCCGTGTGCAGGATGCTCCTGACCGCTATCTGGAACGTCCTGTCCAGGCTGGAACCCTATTCAGCAAAGGGCTATCTTGCTGACAAGATGACTGAGCACTCCGTCGTGATTTCCAAAGCTCAGGGGTTGGAACTGCTCCGTAAGCGGGGGTACATTTTCACAGATGAGGTTCATACTCCTGCGGCCACGCCTTAGCCGCCTTTATCACTTATCTGTTCTTCGGCACTCGGATGAGGGCTTGGTTTGTTGCGCCCTTTTCCTTAGGCCCAGATATTTTTGTCTGTTTCAAACTTA
>CAJUCO010000012.1:12072-60360 GCA_910585245.1 uncultured Oscillibacter sp. | reverse complement strand
AACGAAGTTTTAGCGTAGCGAAACGACCGAAGGGTGAAAACCCTTCGGTCGTTTTTGTCACGTTGATAGCGTCTCAATTACACAGCCGTAGGGCGGCAGCTTCACGCCCAGGGCCTCTGTCTCAAAAGCGTTGTGGTTCATAAACATCCGGATTTTTTGCCCCGTCATCCCGCCTCGGGTGACAACTTCCACACCTTCGGGAGAGGGGACGGTTTTGATCCGGCAGTCTGCCAGAATCCTTTTCATCAGTTCCGCAGTGGTATCTTCATCCAGGGAACAGCCCAAATAGTACACCATGCCTGTTCCCTCCCGCCTTTGGGTAACAGCGGCAAAGCCGGCGTAAAAGGGGTCCCCGTAGCGATAGAGAATCTCCGCGTCTTGAACCTCCAGCAGGTCCCGGAAGACGCCGCCCTGCCCCTGTGTCCCGGCGAAGGGCCCCTGACCCACAACGGGGAAAGCCTTTGCCTCCTGAAGGCTCTCCGTCTCCGTCACCGTCACTCCAGCAAGCCCGGTATAGCCCACAGGCAAAACCTTCCCAAAGAAAAGGTTGTTGTCCGGGTCCTTCACTCCGGTACGGAACGTGAGAACCAACGTGCCGCCCTCCCGGACGAAACGCTCCACCTTGGACTGGAAGTCCGGCTTGAGGATGGTAAGCTGAGGCAAAATTACAACTTTATAACCTGTAAAGTCTGCCTCTGCCGGGAGGATGTCAACGGGTACATTCACATCATGAAAGGCCTTGTACAGTTTTTTCATCTCCCCCGGACACTCCAGCAGAAGACTTTGTCTCTGGATACGGAAGGAGGCCAGAGAGTCGAAATCATAGACAAGGGCCACGTCGCTGTGGATGGGAGCCTCCAGGGCCTGGGCGTAGTGGGGAACCTCCCGGAAGAAGCTCTGGACCTCATAAAACTTTCGTCCCCGGCGGTTGTCCGCGTCCATGATGCCGTAACAAAATTGCTCCGCCCCTTTGGCCGCGCCACGATAGCGGAAGTACAGCAGGGATTCACAGCCATGGGCCAAACTCTGCCAGGACCACAATTTAGCCTGACCGGGCCGGGGAAGATACCCGGTAATATCGTGACCTTGGGCTCCCATAATGGCCTCGGTGATCCAAAAGTTTTTTCCCTTCAGCCCCCGGATATAATCCAGTCCAAAGGCGATTTCATGGGGTGGAAGGGGCGCTTTTTGTCCGCCCCAGACAGGGTAATTGTTATAGGCCGCCACGTCCAGGCACTTGGCGGCCTGAGCGTAATCCACGTGTTTGTCCAGACCTCCGCCGGGAAAGTCATGAATGATTGTGGCACGGGGGTGGATTTCCCGAATCACACGGGCCTGGAACTTCAGAAAGTCACAGAGGCTTTTGCTTCGAAAGCGCTCCCAATCCAGGCGGAGGACAGGGTTATGGGTGGTGATGGTGGAAGCGGGAAGGGGAATTTCGTCAAAATCGTTGTACTCCTGGGACCAGAAAGCCGTCCCATAAACGTTGTTGAGGCGGCCCACATCTCCTTGAAATTTCTCCCGGAGAAAGTGCCGAAACGCCCCCCGGCACTGGGGACACCAACAGAGGTCACTGCCCTCATGGCCAATTTCGTTGTCAATCTGCCACGCAATGACCTGCGTTTCGTCCTTGTAGTGGCTCGCCATAGCCCGGATGAGCTTTTCAGAATAGCTGTATAACGCGGGGCTGTTGTAGCAACACACGTGACGGCCGCCAAAGGACCGGGGCTGCCCGTTTTCAGACTGGGAGAGGATGTCCGGATGCTTTTTGGCCAACCAAGCGGGGATGGCGGCAGTGGGGGTACCCAGGATCACATTCAGATTCCTCTCCTTGGCTTTGGCAATCACACGGTCAAAGAAGGCGAAGTCATACCGCCCTTCAACCGGCTCCATCAGGTGCCAGGAAAACTCGGCGATGCGAATCGCATTCCCTCCCATCTCCCGTATGGTGTCCATGTCGGAGTCCATACAGGCGGCGTCCCATTGTTCCGGATAATAATCGACACCTAGCAGCATAATACCGCTCCTTTCTCATGGGGCGGGTTTCCCGGTCGTGACCCCCACCCTCTCTCTGGAAGAACGGTTTTCATCATAGCAGATATTCGCCTCCTCCGCAAGTCCCGTTTGGTCCCGCGCAAGAGAGAAGCCGACCGCTACAAAGAGCCAAAATCGCTCTTTCTTAAATCCTGAATACCAGCGCTAAAGACCGACAAGTCACTCTCCAAGATCATAAGGCTCCATACATCAATGCCCAGTCGCTGGAGAACTGCCGTCAAGGCAGTTCTCCAGCATAAAGAAGTTACATTTTATTCCAGAGGCGCAGTAAACCGCCCCGGAAACACAGCAGTGTCCCCACTACGGCTCCTACTGCAGCCTGGAGAATTTGGAAGGGCAGCTTCAAAATGGCGTATTCCACCGTGCTATAGAGGAACGCGCGGCCCAGGGAATAGCCCACCACCATAATGACGGCCCCTACGGTGACCCCCAGAACGGCGGCACGGAATTTCTTCTCCGGCGAGGCCCTGTGGACAATGAGGGAAATCACCGCCGCCTGGAGCCCGTGGGTGACCAGAGAGACGAACATGGGGGTGGGGTAGAAGAGAAAGTCCCCGATAAAGGCCCCAACGCCTCCCACAAGGAACGCCCCCAAGGGGTCCAGCAAAATGGCGGCGGCACAAATCACAATGTCGTTGAGATACAGGTGTCCTCCGGGAACCGGGACGCCAAAGGAGCTTAGTGCGATGTTCATCGCCATCAGCATGGCGGTGACGGCCAGCCACTTTACAGAGCGGCTGGAAGCGGGTTTTTGAGAAATCGTCGGTTTGGACATAGCAGTCATTCCTTTCCCCGCCGGGATGTTGGTCCGGCGTTTGGACGTAGGATAGCACAAAACTGAACATGATAAAATTACCAGAATACAAAAATTTTATAAGGTCAGAAGTTCGAAACAACGAGAGGACGTTTCCGTCCCCTCGCCGGTTTCTCTCACAGGTTCTTGAATGTTTCAACGACTTCTTCCATCTTCCCGCAGGACAGCCGCCCCTCGGGACAGCGGCCAACGGCAAAGCAGCTGGGGCCAAAGTGGGCGAAGAGCTCCGGGAAATGGCCTCTGAGCAGACGCAACAGTTCCACCGCGATGTGGCGGACTTCCCACTGGGCCCGGTTGCAGGAGCGCAGGCGGAGGAACCACTGTAGTTCCCTGGCGTTCATGGTGGTCATCACGTCCATCACATTCCCGCTGAGGGCGAAATAATAGTGGTACTTTTCCAAATCCTTGCCGCGGAGCTGGAGAACAATGTCATGGGCGGTCTCGACGGCTCGACGGTATCGTTCCAGCGGAGCCGGCTGGGCGGCCACCGAGTCGGGGACGATAAACTTACTGTGGCTGGCGCTTTGAATCGGGGGAACGACAATGGACTGCATCCGGTGCCGGACCAGGTGGGTGATGCCGGAAAGGGTGACGTCGGAGACCGTGAAGGTGTAGGTCAATTGCTCCAACTCCCTGGGCCGGGAGGAACCCGCCAGCGCGTCAATCGAGAAAGGAGCGCCGGGATGCTGGACACGGAAAGCGGCCTCCAGCAGTTTCCTGGGCTCCGCCGGGACACTCAGCAAGGTGACGGCGCCCGCCTGTCGCTGGGAGAGGAAGACAGGCGTAGAACCGCGAAGCGGGAACGTCTCCGGAGCGGGCCCCTCTCCCAGGGGGGCGCGAAGCTCCGGCAGCAGACAGGGAAAAAACTCCTCCAACTGCTGGGTAAGCTCATCCGCCAAGTCCTGAAGCTCCGGGATTCCCCGGCCCCAGCCATATCGGATTTTCCACAGGAGATGTCCCAACTCCCTGCCGTTGAGCGTGCAATAGAAGTTGCTGTGGAGAGAGTAGGGCAGAAGGAACCGGGCGTCCTCTCTGGGGACTCCGGTTTCCAGCAGGTCCCCATAGGCATGAAAGAGCCCGTCCATATAGCGGCGGTACAGCTCCTCCCCCTCCAGCTCCGCAGGAATGTAGTAGCCCAAGTGGCTGAAATCCACATAGCGCCGGGATTTGACCGTGAAGGAGGCCAGACGGCACTCAATAAAAAACTGCTCCACAAAAACGGACACGTCCCGCAGGGCAATGGTGAAGACGGCGTGTTCCATCAAAGACTTGTGTCCGGATGAGAGAACCTTTTCAATCAGAGCGCGGTTCTTGGGATTTCCCCGGGCGTTTTCAAAAATTTGATGGGCGTCTCCCCCGGTGGTGGAAATGCGGGCGGCACTGGCGCAGACGTCTTCTCCGTTGGCGTTGTAGCTGATGATTTTAGCGTGCGGTTCCTTTTCCATGTCAATGTCCTTTCCTACCCGTTGTTAATGCCTGCCTATATTGTCACCGGTGGTTCAAACGCGCAAATGCGCATTTGGACCACCGGGCCGTTGGCCTGTGGACGCGGGGGCGTATGTGCTTTTCAGAAGGTCCAGCGCAATGAGCCGCCTGCGCGGCGCGCATCGCCGCATAGCGGCAGGAGCCTTGGAAAGAATCCATCGAATTCTTTCCAACTGTGCTGACTATAGCATAAATCCCCCGGAAAATCCAGCCGTTTCTCTCCCTCCGCAAAATCTGACGTTGAAGATTTCTGGAATCTGGGCTATACTAAGGACAAACAACGACTTTTTTCGTCCAAGGAAAGGGGGAAGCGGCGTGCCGGAATCTTCTACTGAGAACTACTGGACCTTTCTCGTGCTGAAGCGAAGGGGATGGAACAGCCCGTTGATTCGGGAATTTCTTCCAAAGCACACCATGGCGCAAATCAACGGCCGCAGAGTCCGCGCCTGGGACCCGGAGACTGTCCGGGCGGCGGAGCAGGACCCCCGCTTTGTGGAGAAACGGAAGGACTTCAAGAAAACGCAGTCCGGTCCCCCCGGCGCGAGGCACGCTTGCGTTCTTTTAAATCAGGCGTGGGAGGAACACGAGGGGGACGGTTCCGCCGGGTGGAGGCTGGCCGGGTACTACCACAGGGCCCTTTTAAGCCGCCTCCCCTCCGTGGCCAAAGGAAGAGGTCTCCCCCGAAGTCAGGCTCAAGCGTGGATGAGGGAGTTTTTGGCCCTGGAGCAACACTGTGACGGCAAACGGGTTCCAGGGACCTTCAAAAATTTCCTCCGGGGAGGAGGCTGGCTGGGGGAGTGCGCCGGCCATGCGCTGGCCTGTGAGGTCCGGCAGCGGTATTCCGCCGTGCTGCTGGCGGTTGCACGGCAGCTTTTGGCGGAGTTCTCTGCCGCCCAGCCGGAGGCGGACGTGGAGGCCATGCTACAGACAAAGGATTTTCCCGTGTCCCAACTGTTTAAGGAGGGGCTGGCGGCGGTATGGTCGGTGTGGTATGTCCCTCAGGCCATTCGGACCAGTTTGTCCCTGCTCATCGCCCTGAACCCCAAGGACGAATACCCGGAGGCCCGCGCCATGCGCCGCCACTTCGTGTTGCACCTGGGGGGCACCAACACCGGCAAGACCTACGCGGGGTTTCAGCGGCTCAAGCAGGCCCGAAGCGGCGTATACCTGGCGCCCCTGCGCCTTCTGGCCCTGGAGGCCCAGGAGACGTTGCTGGACGCGGGAGTGGACTGTAGCCTGACCACCGGAGAGGAGGAGGACGCCCGAGAGTGGGACACCCATACCGCCGCCACTGCGGAGAAGCTGGACCTGAGGCGGTATTACGACGTAGCGGTTATCGACGAGTGCCAAATGATTGCCGACGGACAGCGGGGTTATGCCTGGACCCGGGCCATTCTGGGGGTGTTGTCGCCAGAGGTGCACCTTTGCGCCGCGCCGGAGGCGGAGAATTTGCTGGTGCGGCTGATTGAAAGCTGTGGAGACGGCTATGAGGTGGAGCTCCACCGGCGAACCACACCTCTGGTCTGTATGACCCGCACAGTGGATTACCACCGGGTTCAGCCGGGGGACGCCCTGATCACCTTTTCCAAGGTGGGGGTCCTCAGCGTGGCGGAGGACCTGCGCCAAAGCGGAAAGGAGCCCGCCATCATTTATGGAGCCCTGCCCTACTCCACCCGGCGGCGGCAGATGGAGGGGTTTTTAAAGGGCGAGATGGAGTATGTCGTCTCCACCGACGCCATCGGCATGGGGCTAAATCTCCCCATCCGGCGGATCATCTTCATGGAGACGGAGAAGTTTGACGGTGTGGAGCGCCGGGAGTTAAAGCCGGAGGAAATCCGCCAGATTGCCGGCCGGGCCGGGCGCTTTGGTATGTACAACAAGGGTTATGTGGGGGCTACCCAGGGACTTGGCACGGTTCAGGCGGGACTAGAGGCGGTGATTCCGCCTTTGGATCAGGCGGTGGTGGGCTTTTCGGACCTGGTGCTCCAGGCGGAGTTTGACCTGCTGGAGGTACTGACGGAGTGGAACCGGATGCCCACGGTGGAACCCTATCGGAAGCTGGACATCTCCCGGTATATCACCCTGATTTCCAAAATGCGGGAGATGGGCTTCACCCTCACCCGGGAGCAGGAGCTGAGAGCGGCGAACATCCCCTTTGACGAGACGGAAGAGGCCCTGCGGGAGCTGTTTTTCACCTTTCTCCGCCGCTGGCAAAAGGGGGACCCGGTGGAGCAGCCGAGGCTTCCCGAAGGAGAACCCACCTTGCCGGAGCTGGAGCAGTATTACCGAAAACTGGACCTCTATTTCTCCTTTGCCAAGGCCTTCGACTGCCCCGTGGACGAGGAGCGGCTCTATGACAGCCGGGAACAGGTGGCCGACGAGATCAACGAGATTTTGCTTCACCGGCTGCGAAACAACATCCGCTTTTGCCAGCTCTGCGGAAAGGCGCTGCCCCTGTTCCACAAGGGGCGACTGTGCGACAACTGCTACCAGCGGGAGCGAAAGAACCGGCGTTCCGGCCGTCCCGAGGGATAAAGGAAGGCAGGGCCGCCGCCCCGCCTTGACCGGTGTTTCCTCAGCGCCCCATTCCCGCCAGAACCTCCTCCCGGAGAGGGATGGAGGGCGCGGCCCCCAACCGGGTGACGGCGATGGCCGCGGCGGTGGAGGCGTATTCCATGGCCCAGGTCACGCTCCGGCCTCCCAAAACCCCGGACAGGAAAAAGCCGGTGTACGTGTCCCTCGCCGCTGTGGTGTCCACGGCCCGAACGGGAATGGCCGCCTGCCGGATTTGCTCCCTCCCACGGGCGTAGAGAGCCCTGGGGACCCAGGGTCAGCACCACCGCCGTGGAGGGAAGACGCTCCGCCAGCGCCGCCGCCAGTTCTTCCGGACCCTCCGGAACGGCGGTCCCCGCCAGGAACTGGGCCGCCTCAATTTCATTGAGAAGCAAATAGTCGGCCAGCGGAAGCAGCGAATGCAGCATCACCTCCATGGGAGAGGGATTCAGGGCCACTGTCATGCCCCGGCCTCCGTCTCGCTGTAGCGGCGAAGTCCCTCTTCGATGATATCCCAGAAGCGGGAGACATCGATATCCACCGCCACGTCCGCCGTAGCGGGCAGACCCAGATAGTGAAAAACGTCACAGTTGGTCCGGCCATAGGAATCGCCGTGGCTCAGATCCACCCGCACATTCATGGGCTTTGTGACGGTGAGCGCCGGGTCCAGCAAAGAGGCGATGGTGACAGGGTCGTGAAGGGGGGCCCCCTCCCAGCCGAAGACCTCCTTCTGGGTCTTGCAAAAATGCCCCATCAAATCCACAAAAAGCCGGGAGGCGCGGTTTTGAACCTTTGCCATCCGCTCCACAATTTCGGGATAGCAGAGGACCTTTCTTGTCACGTCCAGGCCGATCATGGTAACGGGCCTTCCAGAGGTGAAGCAGATATGAGCGGCCTCCGGGTCGGCCAGGATGTTGAACTCCGCCGCCGGGGTAACGTTGCCGTTGGTATAGGACCCGCCCATCAGGACAATCCGCTGAATTTTTTCCACAATCAGGGGTTCCATCCGCATGGCCATAGCGAGGTTTGTCATGGGGCCGGAGGTGACCACGGTCACATCCCCCTGGGAGTCCAGCAGCGTGCGGATGAGGAAGTGGACCGCGTGTTCCCGCTCCGGCAGCTTGCGCAAAGGCGGGAACACCGGACCGTCCAACCCTGTTTCCCCATGGATGTCCCCCGCCGTAACCCGGTCCCGGACCAGGGGCCGTCCGCAGCCCGGATAGACCGGAACGTCCTCCTTGCCCAGCCATTGCAGCACGTGACAAGCGTTTCGGCTGGTGTTGTCCAGCGTCTGATTCCCGGCCACGATGGTGACGCCCAAAAGCTCCAACTGGGGGCTGTTGGCCGCCAACAAGATGGCTATGGCGTCGTCGTGTCCGGGGTCGCAGTCGCAGATAATTTTTTGCTTTGTCATAGATGCCTCTCTCCCTTTCTATATGGCCTTACCGGCGTCTTGCCATCTTTATGGTAACATATTCCTTTTCCGATTTCAATGCGGCGGTGGCGGAAGACGCTGGAAACAGGGAAAATTTTTCGGATACTAGTGACAAAACCGCCGCTGGTGTAGTATAATGGTTAAAATATTGCTAAGAAAAATGGTGGTAACGAGCTATGATGCAGAAACAACACCGTCCCAGCGGGCAATGTACAAAAATTACAAAGATTTCCATTGTAGACCAGGTCTGCGACGCAATCAAACAGGATGTCGTCAACGGTGTTTGGAAGACGGGGGACAAGCTGCCCTCCGAGGCGGAGTTTGCGGCTTCCTTTGGGGTAAACCGTCTCAGCGTGCGCATGGCCCTTCAAAAACTCAACACGCTGGGAATCATCACAACCCGGGTGGGTGAGGGTTCTTTTGTGTGCGACTTTTCCCTCAAGCCGATTTTGAATGAGTTGACCGTGTTTTACGAGGGAGAGGAACGCTATGAGGAAGTGACCCAGCTGCGGCGTTTGTTGGAATACGAATGCTTGAGTCTGGCGGTGCAAAACAGCACCACTCAGGACCAGGCGATGCTGAAAGCGGCGCTGGACCACTTTAAGGATGTGTGGCTCCGCTATTACGAGAATCTGGAGGACATAAATCTACTGGAACAGCTGGTGGACGCGGACTTTCTCTTCCATTGCCGGATTGTGGAGATGAGCCACAACACCCTCTACCGGGATATTTACCACATGGTACAGCAGCTCATCCGAAGCCACATTGCCAGACTCCTGCACATGAACCTCAGCCAGCGCCACGCGGCGGGTCTTCCGCCCTTGGGGAACGACGATCCCCACTGTAAAATGTATCGCAGCATTGTCAATGCCGACACCACCCTGCTCCGCCAGATCACCGACGAGATGCTGGCCCTGACGCCCATCGAGTGCACAGAGTCCATCACGTAACGATCTGTCGCCCCTGTCATAGCCGCAGGGGTTTCGTACATCGTACAATGGTTGTGTTAAAAGCCCCTGCCTGTTTCAGGCAGGGACTCAGGCTGTCGAAAAAGGATTTTCGCCAGCCTGAGCAAGTTTTTCAGACCTTGCAAAAGGTCTGAAAAACTTCTGATTGAAAACGAGAGAAACCCCTGATGGGTTTCTCTCGTAGCTCTTTTCCTTTCCGCTCCCTTTTAGGCGGTACTTTTTGACAAGCCGAGCCCCTGCCTGTTTCAGGCAGGGGCTTTCTTCGTTGAAAAATTTGCAAATTTTCTCCCTTTCAACCTGGCCTCATAGACTCAGAAGAGGTTCAAAATGCCCAGGGAGATGCCGGGGACGAAGGTGATGACAATGGCCGCCAGGAACATGGAGGCAATGAGAGGCAGGGCCTTCTTGGCGATCCGCTCCATAGGGATACCAGTCATGCCGGAAGCCACAAAGAGGTTGCCTGCCACCGGCGGCGTCACGAAGCCCAGAGCCAGCATGACGGTCATCACCAGGCCGAAGTGGACGGGGTCCACACCGAAGGGTTTCAGCGCCTGGAGCAAAATGGGAGAAAAGATGATGTTGGCGGAGGTGGTGTCCATCACCATACCCACGAACACCAGGAAGATCAGGACAATGATCAGCACCACGACCTTGCTGTCGGTAAGGCTGAAGAGGAAGTTGCTGAGCATTGTGGGAACCCGCAGCAGGGCCAGTACACCGCCTAGGGCCGCCGCCGGAGCGAAGGTCAGCATGATGCCGCCGACAAAGGTGGTGTTCTTGTAAAAGATGTTCCAGATGTCCCGGAGAGTCATCTCCTTATAGATAAACAAGCCCACGGGCAAGCTGTAGATGCAGGCCACCACGGCGGCCTCAGTAGGGGTGAAGATGCCGCCATAGATGCCGCCCAGGATGATGACGGGCATAAAGAGGGCCCACTTGGCGTCCCAAAGGGCGAGGCCCAGGGCCCGGAGGTTGAACTTGCCCTGTCCATGGTAGCCCTGCTTGCGGGAAATGACGAAGTTCACGACAATGAGCAGGCCGCCCACCACGACCGCGGGGCCCAGACCCGCCAGGAACAACGAGCCGATGGAGGTGTTGGTTGCCACACCATAGACCACCAGGGGAATGCTGGGAGGCACGATGATGCCCAGGCCCCCTGCCACGGCGGAAAGACCCGTGGCGTAGGTGCGGTCATAGCCCGCTTTCACCATGTAGGGGATCATGATGCCGCCCATGGCGGCGGTAGTGGCAGGACCGGAACCGGAGATGGCCCCGAAGAACATACAGGCAATGACCGTGGCTGTGCCCAGTCCGCCGGTGGTGTGTCCAATGATGCAGTTTGCGCAGTTGACCAGCCGCTTGGACAGTCCGCCGGTTTCCATCAGGGAACCCGCCAGCATAAAACAGGGGATGGCCACCAGGGGCAGGGACTCGAAACCGGAGTACATCTGCTGGGCGATGAAGGGGAGCGTGGTGACATTGAACCCGCCGATGACCACGGCGATCATACCAAATCCCATGGCCACCCCCACGGGCACGCCGATGGCCAACAGGATGACCGCTACAACCGCTAATACGGCAACCGCCATAATCAGACACCTTCCTTTCCGTCATCGTCCACCATCATGTTTTGCATGGCGGCCAGTTCCGCGGCTTTTTTCTTCTCGCCGGTGGGGTCCTCTTGGTAGTCCCTCACCCGCTGCACACAGTCGATGATCAGCCGGATGAACATGACCACGAACATAATGGGCAGCCAGATGTAGATGAGGAATTTGGGAATGCCGGTGACTGCGGCGGCGGTGCCGTTGGTGTAAAGCTGCATCACCAGCGGCAGGATGCCCCCCATGATCACCACGCAAAAGGCCATGAAAATGACGTTGTCAATGATCTCCAGAATCATCCGGCCCTTGGGGCTCAGACGCTCCAGGATGATTTCCAGCCGGAGGTGCTGCCGGGTGCGCACTGCGCCCGCCGCGCCGAAGTAGATGGAGAGGATGAAGAGCATCAGGCAAACTTCCTCGGCCCATTTGATGGAGTTGCTCAAAACATAGCGGCCGATCACGTTGGCAAACAGAATGGCCACCATGGCGATGGAGCAGACCGTCCCCAGATAGACCTCAAATTCATTCAGAATTTTTTTCATGCGTTTCCTCCTTAAGTTAAGGAGACCGGACCTGTTAAACATCTCTGTGGGGTCCGGTCTCCTGTCGCTCTTGTTCAAAGGAGCTTACATATTGTTGACAGTTTCCTCAATGGCGGTACGGACGCTGTTCCAGTATTCCTCGCCCATAATTTCCCCGGCCTGGTCCCACATGGACATGGCGCTTTGCTTGAAAGATTCCTGAGCCTCGGGGGTCAACTCGGTGACTTGGAAACCGGCGCTCTTCAGGTATTCCAGCATCGCCGCCTCGCAGTTGAGAAGGTCCTTGCCGGATTGCTCCTGAGACGCGGCGCTGGCGGCGTCGATGGCGTCTTGCACATCCTGGGGCAGGCTTTCATACCAGGACTGGTTGATGATGAGCGCGCCGGCGGTGTAGAGGTGGTTGGACAGGGTCATGTACTTTTGCACTTCCACGTAGTTCTGCTCAAAAATATTGGAAATGGGGTTTTCCTGTCCGTCCACGGTCTTTTGCTGAAGGGCTGTGAAAAGCTCGGAGAAGGCAATGGGAGTGGGAGAGCAGCCCAGAGCCTCGAACATGGCCATGTGGAGATTATTGTTTTGGACGCGGATTTTCAGACCCTTGATATCCTCCAGCGTCTCCACAGGCCGTTTGTCGTTGGTGATGTGGCGCATACCGATGGCGCCCATGTTCAAAAGCCGGAGGCCGGTATCTTCAATCGCCTTTTCAATCATCAATTCCCTGGCCTTGCTGCCCATGGCGCAGACGGCGATGCCCGCCTCCGTGTTGGGGATCAAAAAGCCCACGTCCAGGGGCGTAAAGGCTTTTGTGTACTCATACCACGCACCCACGTTGTAGGATGCGCTTTCAAAGTTTTTGGCCTGCAAGCCGCCCAGAATCTGGTCCGCCGTGCCGCCGAGGCTGGAGTTGTGGTAGAACTGGAACTCCACCCGGTCGCCCAGAGCCTTCTTCATTTCAATAAAGAAGCGCTTGTCCCCCCGCAAAGAGGGAGATTCGTCGAAGGAACGGTTTGTGTTGGACTCCCGCCAAACAATCTTATCCGGATTGTCGGAGGGGTCCTCAATATGTTCCCAGATCTCCAGATCCTCTTCGGTAAACCACTGAGCGCCCAGAGAAATTGCGTACTCGGTCAAATCCCCCACGTTGCTGCTTCCGCCGGACCCTCCGGAAGAGCCTCCGCCAGAGCCGCTGCCACCGTTGCCGCCGCATCCGGTCAACAAGGAGACCATCATGGCGCCGGAGAGCAAGAGCGCGAACATTCTTTTCTTCATCATTGTATGACCATACCTTTCCTCCGCGAAAGAGGGGCGAACACGCGCCCCTCTTCCGGGGCAATCTTTCAAATTAGGGTATCTTCCGCCGGGGGAAGGGCGGAGGGAACCGCTTCCCGTCCCGCCCCTTCCCCGATGGTAAGGGAGAGCAATGTCACGCCCAGCGGTTTTCGGTGACGGTGACCACCTCGGAGCGTTTTATGGTCTCGTCCGTCAACTCCTGACCGATGCCGGGACGGTCGGGGACCTGGAAAAAGCCGTTTACAGGCTGGTAGTCCCATTTGCAGAGGTTGATGTTCTCAGGGAGGACAGCGGCCTCGTGGTGCTCGTGAATGACAAAGTTGGGGATGACCGCCTCCACCTGGAGCGCGGCGGCGGTGGAGATGGGGCCGCCGCAGATGTGAATTTGCACGCCGACGTCATAGACATGGGCCATGTCGCAGATTTTTTTGCCCTCGCTGATGCCGCCGCAGTTGCAGATATCGGGCTGAATGATACCCAGGGAGTTATCCTCGAAGAACTGGCGGTAGCCCCAGCGGCTATAGCTCCGCTCGCCGGTGGCCATGGGAATTTTCACGTTGTCGCAAATCTGTTTGAACAACGCGGGGTTCAGAGGCTGGGTGGGTTCCTCATAGTAGAAGCAGCGGAATTTCTCCAGCTCCCGGCCCAGCTGAATGGCGGTGTTGCGGTCCGTCAGGGAGTGGAGCTCAATGATGATGTCCAGCCCCGGTCCGCCGGCTTCCCGAATGGCGGCCACACGGTCCACGGCAACCTTCATCTGGTCATATTCCAAAAGGCCGTAGTTGCTCCACTTCATCCATTCGCCCTTGGTGTTGAAGCCCACAGGGTCCACCTTTACGCAGGTGTAGCCCTCGGCCATGGCTTTCCGGGCGGCCTCGGCGTATTCCTCAGGCTTGGCCAGATTGTGACACTCCTTGCCCCAGTCAAACTGAATCTGGCTGGCGTAGGCCCGGAGCTTTGAATTGGTCTTGCCCCCCAGAAGCTGGTAAACGGGCACGCCCAGGGCCTTTCCCTTGATATCCCACAGGGCGATGTCAATGGCGCTCATGGCGGAGAAGATGACGCCGCCGCCCCCCATGCCCCAGAAGGTGGTGCGGTGGAGTTTATCCCACACGGCCTCAATCCGCATGGGGTCCATGCCGATGATCAGTTCGGCGAAGTCCACGCAGCAGCCAAAGGCGGCGTGGTTGGTGTTGCCATAGCAAAGCCCCGCTTCTCCGAATCCGCTGATGCCTTCGTCCGTATTGATGCGCACGCAAATGGGATTCCAGGGAGTTCTCGCCACGCTGGGTTTACCGTCCAGGACTTTGATGATGTCTACGCTGGTAATCTTCATGCTGATTTCCTCCTATACGACTATGTTTTCAGGCTCCGCCTGAGGGGAACGGTTGACGCGCCGGCGTTCCAGCCGGTCGATGTCCTCCATGGCCTTTTGATAGGCGTCGATTGGCATATGGTGGTCGATGTGAATGAGATAGGCCTTTTGGCAGGCCGGCCAGTCTCTTCGCTTGATGGTGTCCAGAATATATTGGTGGGTCGTCCGCCCGTCGGACAAAAAATCCACCGTAGGCGCCCGGGCAATCCGGCTGGGGATGATGTTTTCCAAGTGCTTCCCAATGGGCCCCAGCGCCGCGTTCATGGCAAGGAGGTACATACTGTTGTGGGAGGCCTGACAGATGCTGTAGTGAAAGTCCATGTCGGCCTTGACCCGCCGGAGAAGCCCCTCCCCCGTTTGCTCCGTGTTCTCCCGGATGATTTCCTGATAGACGCCGCAGGATAGCTGCATGGCCTGGAGATCCTCCGGGGTGGCCCGCTCGCAGGCGAGGCGGGCGCATTCCACCTCCACCAGCCGCCGGAAGGCGTACACATCGTCCAGCATTTCCGGCGTCACATAGAGGTCGCTGGCGTTGTTCAGATAGGAGCGGAGCGAAAATTCCTTGGCGAAGGTGCCGTCTCCCGCCCGGGTGATGACCAGGCCGCTGGCGTTGAGCTTTTGCAAAGCCACATGGATGGTGGTGCGGCTGACGCCAAACATCCGTGCAAATTCCGACTCGGTGGGAAGACGCTCGCCGGGAGACCAGGTGCCGTTGGTGAGCATACCCCTGAGGCGCTTTTCCACCTTGTCGTTCAGGGATTCCCGCTGAATGGCGGCAATTCTCGGTTCCATGCCGGTTTCCTCTTCTCTGCCTATTGAATGGTGACAACCATGCTGTTGGCAATGGCGTTTTCCGTCAGCTCCTGGCCGATACCGGGCCGGTCGGGCACGTCGAAATATCCGTCTTTGGCCTCATAGTTGTATTTACAAAGGTCAATGTTGTCCGGAATCAACGCGCTGGCGTGCAATTCGTGGATAACAAAATTGGGGATCACCGCCTCCAGCTGAAGGGCGGCGGCGGTGGCAATGGGGCCGCCGCACACATGGACTTGGACGCCGATGTCATACACATGGGCCATGTCGCAGATCTTTTTCCCCTCGGTCAGGCCGCCGGTGTTGCACAGGTCCGGCTGGATGATACCCACGGAGCGGTCCTCCAGAAAGGGCCGGTAGCCCCAGCGGGTATAAACCCGCTCGCCAGTGGCCAGGGGGATGTTGACCTTTGCGCTGATCTCCCGGAAGAGCGCCGGGTTCAGGGGTTGGGTCGGTTCCTCATAGTAAAAGCAGCCCAGTTTCTCCAGCTCCCGGCCCAGTTGAACCGCCGTAGTGGTGTCGGTGAGGGCGTGAAGCTCAATGATGATGTCCAGCTCCGGCCCCGCCTCCCGCATAGCGGCCACCCGGGCCACGGCGGTTTCCAGTTGCTCCTTTTGCAAAACGCCCCGGCTGCTCCAACCCATCCAGCGGCCCTGTTTGTCAAACCCCACCGGGTCCACCTTCACGGCGGTGAAGCCGCCGGCCATGGCCTTTCGGGCGGCCTGGGCATATTCCTCCGGCTCCACTAAGGAGTGGGAAACCTTGCCCCAGTCGAATTGAAGCTGGCTGGCGTAGGCCCGAAGTTTTGCGTTGGTCTTTCCCCCCAGAAGTTTATAAACCGGGGCGTTGAAGACCTTCCCCTTGATGTCCCACAGGGCGATGTCGATTCCGCTGATCCCGGCCATGATAACGCCGCCGTTTCCCATGCCCCAGAAGGTCATACGGTGGAGCTTGTCCCAGATGGCCTCGCTATTCAAAGGGTCCATGCCAAGGATGCACTTGGCGAAATCCGCCCCCATGCCAAAGCCCGCCTGTTGGGCGTTTCCGTAAGCCACGCCGATTTCACCGTATCCGCTAATTCCCTCATCCGTGTTAATCCGCACACAGACCGGGTGCCAGGGGACGCCGCCAACGGCGGTCTCCGCCGCCGGAGAGGGCGTGGCAAAGGTGCGAATCAGGTCTACGCTGGTGATCTTCAAAGTCAGCACCTCTTTCCTTTCAGGTGTCTACCTGGGAACTTGAACTTGCACCGCGCTATTATTTCATTTGCTAGGTTGTTCGCTAGGCATAATGATATATGCAGCAAGGTGTCTAGTCAAGCTGCAGTTTTAATCAAATTATAAGGAAAATTTCGGCAAAACGACGAAAATCGCGTTTTGTCTTCCGCTGATGAAGGGAAGCCACCGCCCGGGAGGGTGGTACGCCTTTGGCAGGTTGTCCAAATCTTTTTCCCTTTTTCTCCGCTTCCGCCAAACCGTGCCGGAAGACATTGACTTTTTCGGAAGTGAGCCGCTATAATATTTATTATATAGCGAACAACCGAATGAGCGATTCACCAAAACGACAAAAAGCGCTGGAAAGGGGTTTTCAAATGAAGATTACAAGTGTAGAGGTATTCCGTCTTCCCACGGCCAACAACCGGCAAAACAGCCCCATCGGATGCCGTGTCCACACAGACGCCGGAATCTACGGCGACGGCGAGGCGGGTATGGCCTATGGCGTGGGCGGCTCCGCCGCCTTCGGCATGGTGTGCGACTTGGCGGAACTGATTATTGGACGGGACCCGCTGGAGACGGAGCTGATTTGGGAGACTATGTATAAAAAGACCTTCTGGGGGCAAAACGGCGGACCCGTGGTCTTTTCCGGCATTGCCGCCATTGACGTGGCGCTGTGGGACATCAAGGGGAAATACTTCCAGGTTCCCGTTTACCAACTCCTGGGGGGTAAGGTGCGCTCCCGGCTGAGGACCTACGCCAGCCAGCTGCAATTCGGCTGGGGCCAGGTGGGCGTCAGCGAGCACCTCTGGGCGGTGACGCCGGAGGACTACGCCCATAACGTCAAGCTGGCGGTGGCGGAGGGCTTCGACGCGGTGAAGATCGACTTTTTCGACCGGGATGAGGAGGGGCACCCCCTTTCCTTCCTGGATACCACAGGCTTCCTCACTCCCCGGCAGTTGAAGATGGTGGAGCGGCGCATGGCCGCCGCCCGGGCCGCCGCCGGAGACGAGGTGGACATCATCATGGAAAACCACTCCTATCCCGACGCCCTGGGGGCGGTGCAGCTGGCGCGGCTGGCGGAGAAATACAATATCCTGGCCTTTGAGGAGCCCAATACCCCCACCACGCAAACAGTGGAGTATATCGCCCGAAACACCCGCGTCCCCATCGCCAACGGCGAGCGGCTGTTCTCCCGCTGGCAGTATGCCGATCACTTCAAGCGCAACCTCCTCCAGCTGGCTCAACCGGACATCGGGAACTGCGGTGGCATCAGCGAAGTCAAGAAAATCTGCGACATGGCCCATGCTTTCGATGTGGGCGTCCAGGTCCATGTGGCGGGCAGCCCCCTGGCCACCAGCGCCGCCCTTCATTTGGAGTGCGCCATTGTCAACTTTGTCATTCACGAGCACCACACCTGCAACCGCATGGACACCTGCCTGGGACTGACAAAATACAATTTGCAGCCGGAAAACGGGTATTTCACCGTACCGGAGGAGCCGGGAATCGGCAATGAGTTCTTGCAGGAGGCCATTGAAAGAGCCTACCTTTACAAGGTGGTCGACCAGCCCCGTTGACAGATTGAGAATTTTTCCGCGCTCTTCGCGCGGAAGAAAATAAAGGAGGAGCCATTATGAAAATTACCAGCGTAGACATCATCCGGACGGTGCCCCCCGGAGAGGGCATTGTTGTGACCTGGTCTCCCGTGTTTGTGCGGGTCAATACGGACGAGGGTATTTGCGGCTACGGAGAGGCGGGCGTGGCCTACAGCTCAGGACCCGACGCCGCCGTGGGCATGATCGCGGACTTCGCCCGGTATATCACCGGCATGGACCCCACCCATGTGGAGGAGGTCTGGAACCGTTTGCACCGCGACACCTTCTGGGGTATGGGGGGCGGCACCATCGTCATGTCGGCCATCAGCGCCCTGGACATCGCCCTGTGGGACATCAAGGGCAAAAAGCTCAACGCCCCCGTTCACGAGCTGCTGGGGGGCAAGATGCGCTCTCGCCTTCGGGCCTACGCCAGCCAGATTCAAACCGGCTGGGGAGACACCGCCGTGTCCCTCTCCTCCCCCGCGGACTACGCCCAGGCCGCCCGGGACGCCATGTCCGACGGCTACACTTGCGTAAAGGTGGACCCTGTGGGCTTCAACAAGGACGCCGTGTGGATGCACCGGGACTGGAACACCCGTGGATTGCTGACGGAAGAGATGCTGGACGTGGCCTATCAGCGGGTGGCGGCAATCCGGGAGGCCGGTGGCCCGGGGCTGGATATCATCATTGAGCTCCACGCCCTCACCGACACCAACTCCGCCATTCAGCTCGGAAAACGCCTGGAAGCTCTGAACTGCTATTATTACGAGGAGCCCACCCAGCCGCTGAATCCGGAGCTTTTCGCGGTCATTGCCCAAAACATCTCCATCCCCCTGGCCGCCGGTGAGCGGATTTACAGCCGCTGGGGCTATCTGCCCTTTTTCCAGAACCGCTCTTTGTCTGTGATTCAGCCGGATCTTTGCAACTGCGGCGGCATCACGGAGGGCAAAAAAATCTGCGACATGGCCCACGCCTTCGACGTCGGCGTCCAGATCCACGTGTGCGGCGGCCCCATTACCACCGCTGCCGCCCTCCAGCTGGAGGCGGTGATCCCCAACTTTTTGATTCACGAGCAGCACCACAACGCCCTGCTTCAAGAGAACATTGAAATGTGCAAATGGGATTACCAGCCTGTCAACGGTTACTTTGAAATTCCCGACCGGCCCGGTATCGGCCAGGAGGTAACGGAAGAGACCATCCGCAAGTCCAGGGTAATTACGGTGAAGTAATGCGCCCAAGCCCTGCCGTTCTGAGGGGATAAAAGAGAAACAAGTACACGCTCCCGGAAAGGGAGCGTGTACTTGCTTTTGAAAAAACGCGGTTCCATTCTACTGGTCTGCCGGTTAGAAACTGAGCGTCCCATCTACCCGCGCGGCAATAACCGGCGGCCAGAAAATGTAGCCTTTGGCGGCCTTTTGGCCTCCTGGCAAAGCTCCGGAGCTCTAGAGCATATCCTCTATCACATCCAACAAATGAAGCGGGTCCAGTTGCTTTTGCGTAAAAAGTCTGGCCAACCGAAGGGTAAACGCAAAATCTGTGGACACATCGGGCAAGATCATAATCTCCTCGTCCATTTCGTCCCAGACGCGCAAAATCCGCAGGCCAAATGTCCGATACCAGCCTATGTAGGGAGAAAACACCTTATTTTCTATCGGTAGGTACTGGAACAACTAATCCCACCTCCTCCACCACCTTTTCAGGTTCTAATTGCAAAGTTGACATCAGGTAAATCGTATCCGCCCAGTTCAAATTGCTGATTCCCCGTTCAATGTTGCTGATCCAGCGCCGGGAACAATTCATTTTCTCCGCAAGTTTCTCCTGTGACAGTCCCTGGCGCTTCCGGGCTCCCCGGATCAACCTCCCAAAACATTCCTTTTTGTCTTGAGCTGGTGTACGTCTCGAAAACAAAATATCCTCCTCCTTTCAACTTCTCAAAGGAAGATTATTCCAAATTTTGCAAGCCGTCTAGACAAGCAGCGTACATATTTCAGAAGAATTGTCACTTTTTGTCGAATTAGCTCTAAACATTTGGAAAAAGGCATAAATTCTTGCTATTTATTCGTAACAATCATCTCTGCGCGCTTCTTTTTTCCGGTGTGTACATTCGGAAAAATATGTGATATAATTAAAATAATAAAAACCTTACTTATGAAAGAAGGATGTTTCATGAATGCCAAAAAAACCATCACCTTGTCTCTCGCCGCTCTTTTGGCTCTGGCCCTGTTGTCCGGGTGCGGCGGAAAACAGAGTCCTGAGCCTCCCGTAGACGTTCCGGCGGCAGCTCAGGACAGCCCCGGGGAGCCGGGCGCCTCCGCGCTTGGCTCTCTGGCCTCTTTCACGGCGGGCACTTTGGATGGAGGAACCTTCACCCAGGACGACGTCGCCGCCAAAGACGTGACGGTCTTCAACTTCTGGTCTCTTACCTGTGCGCCCTGCATTGCGGAGATGCCGGAGCTGGCGGAGTTTGCCAAGGCCCTGCCTGACAATGTGGCGGTCGTCACCGTCTGTCTGGACGGCTACGGAAACGAGGACGCGGCCAGGGAGGTCTTGGAGAAGGCCGGCTTTGAGGGGATCACCCTTATCTCCGGAGACGGCGACCTGCTGGACCTCTCTGCGAATTTGATGTACACCCCCACCACCGTCTTGGCCGACAGCCAGGGCACACTGGTGGGCGAAGCCATCATCGGCGGGCAACAGGATCTCTCCGGCTCTTTCTTGAAGGCGGTGAACCAGGTGCTGTCGGCTGGGGGAAAGGATGAAATCAGCCTTGAAAACACGTGAGAAAACCATTTTGATCTTGCGCTTTGGAGGGCTCGGGTTGGCCTTAGCCCTGATTGGAACCGGGTTATTGCGCCGGGAGGAGACGGAGGTTTTGCAAAAGGCGGTGCGAATATGTCTCGAGTGCATCGGCATCGGATAAGGCCCTCCCGCCAGCGGATTTTCCAGCTGGCCGCCGCCGCTCTTTTCAACGGCTACGCGGCGGGCTTCCGGAAGGGGAAGCTCTTCACCGGCGGAACCAAGGCCGTTTGCGTCCCCGTCTTGAACTGCTACTCCTGCCCCGGAGCCTTGGGGGCCTGCCCCATTGGAGCTTTGCAGACGGCCCTGGGGGCAAGCCATCATTTCCCCTTTTATGTATTGGGCCTGTTGGCGCTGTTCGGCGTGGTTCTGGGCCGGGCGGTCTGCGGACTGCTGTGCCCCTTTGGGTTGGTACAAGATCTATTACACAAAATCCCCGTTCCCAAGCTCCGTGTTCCCCACCGGCTGGACCGGCCCGCCCGGTATCTGAAATACGCCGTTTTGCTGTGTCTGGTGATTCTGCTCCCGGCTTTTCTGACAACGGATACCGGCATCGTCCCCCCCCTGTTTTGTAAGTACCTCTGCCCCGCCGGGACCCTGGGGGGCGGCATCCCCTTGCTGCTGTCCGACCCGGCGCTTCGAAAGGTGGCCGGGGCGCTGTTTTGCTGGAAAGTACTGGTCTTGGTTGTCATCCTGGCCGCCTCCGCCGTCATTCACCGTCCTTTCTGCAAGTACTTGTGCCCCCTGGGGGCCTTTTACGCCCTTTTCAACCGCTTCAGCTTCTTCCAGATGCGTCTGAACCAGAGTAAGTGCGTTGGCTGTGGAAAGTGCGAGGCGTCCTGCCCCATGCAAGTGGCGGTCACAAAGGACATCAACAGTCCGGAGTGCATCCGCTGCGGACTGTGTAAATCCGTCTGCCCCACCGGGGCCGTGTCCTCCGGCTTTTCCTGCGGCACGGCGTTCAGGCCGGTATCGGAAGAAGATGGCCCTTGACAAATTCTCCCTCTCCATCCCGTCCCCGCATCTGGGGACGGGATGTCAGAGTGTCGAAAAACCATAAAAACTTTCCCCGGCGGGAAGGAAGAGCGTTACGAGAGGAACCCGGGAAGGGTTCCTTTCGTTTTCCATCATAAGTTTTCAAAGCGTTTGAAAACTTGCTCAGGCTGGCGAAAATTCTTTTTCGACAGCCTGGGGATGTTTTTTCGCCATTTCGCCGGTTTAGGCGAAGGTCACCGCGGTCCCCGTCTTTCCCGCCAAAGCGTCGATGGCCTTGTCCAAGGAGGTGATGATGGCTTTCTTGCTGGGGTTACTCCGGACAAACCGCATGGCCGCCTGCACCTTGGGCAACATACTGCCGGGGGCGAAGTGGCCCTCTTCCACATAGCGGGAGGCCTCCGCCAGGGACATCCGGCTCAGATCCTTCTGGTCCGGCTTGCCCCAGTTGACGGCCACCTTCTCCACCTCCGTCAAAATCATCAACACGTCGGCGTCCACCTGTTCCGCCAGCAGCTCTGCGGCGAAATCCTTGTCAATGACCGCCGCCACACCCTCCAGCTCGCCCCGGGCCGTTTCAATTACCGGGACCCCGCCGCCGCCACAGGTGATGACAATGGTGTTGTCCCACAGATCCCGAACCTGGCCGATCTCCACAATTCGCCGGGGCAAGGGCGAGGGCACCACCCGCCGGTAGCCCCGTCCGGCGTCCTCCTTCATCACATAGCCTTTCTCCCGCCGGAGGGCCCCGGCCTCCTCTTCGCTGTAAAATGGCCCGATGGGCTTACTGGGGTCTGCAAACGCGGGATCTCCCGCCTCCACCACAACTTGAGTCACCAGACTCACCACGGGGATATTCCTGTTTCGCTTCGCCAGAGCATACCGAAGGGCCTGCTGAATATGGTAGCCGATATAGCCTTGACTCATGGCCCCGCATACATCGAAGGGCATGGCGGGCACCACCTCCTTTGCCGTCTCGCTTGCCAAAAGGATGCGGCCCACCTGAGGGCCGTTGCCGTGGACGACGGCTACTTCATAGCCGTTCGCACTGAGTTCCGCAATGTGTTCACAGGTCTTCTTCACCACGCTTAGCTGCGCCTCGGCGGTGGACCCGCTGTCCTTGGACTGGAGGGCGTTTCCCCCCAGGGCAATGACTAATCTCTCCGCTTTTTCCATAGTTCGCTCCTAATGATAAAATTTTATTATACCAAATTTTGAGAGTTAAGGCACGGCCTCCTCTCCATCAGTTTGCCGCTTCCGCCAATTTTTATGAGTCCCTCCGGACAGCCGTCCTCTCCCCCTCCCCACCCCACCCAAAGCCGTTTTCAGGGAACCTTGCATTTTTACCCCGGATGTGCTATTATCTCCCCGTTTTTAAGGCGTTAAAAGGATCCGCAAAGCCACCTCCCAAGGCGCCGTCCGCCTCCTCCGGATACGGCGCGGCGGAGGCTCACAAAGCCGGGAAACGCCGCCGGTCCGGCGGCCTATGACGGTTTCGACTCTATCAAGAAGGGAGCGCCCAACATGAGAAAAGCTGGAATCTTGATGCCCATTTCCTCCCTGCCCTCCCCCTATGGGATTGGGACTCTGGGCACCGCCGCCAGGGAGTTTGCGGACTTTCTGGCCCGGGGCGGGCAGTCCTGCTGGCAGATTCTCCCGGTGGGGCCCACCAGCTACGGGGACTCCCCTTACCAGTCTTTTTCCTCCTTTGCCGGAAACCCCTATTTCATCGACCTGGACACCCTGGCCGAATGGGACCTCCTCGCGCCGGAGGAATACCGGACCTTGAACTGGGGAAGGGACCCGGGGCGGGTGGACTATGAGGCTCTTTATAAAAACCGCTTTGGGGTTTTGCGTCTGGCCTGTTCCCGCCTAAGCCAAGAAGACCTCATCCAACTAAGCGGAGCTCTCTGGAAGGAGGATTGGCTGGAGGATTACGCCCTCTTCATGGCCCTGAAGGACCTCTACAACGGCGCCCCCTGGCTGGAGTGGCCGGAGGAGCTGCGCCTGCGCCACCCCGCCGCCCTGGAGAGGGCCCGTGAGAAGCTGGCCGGGGAAATTGATTTTTGGAAGCGGGTACAATTCCTCTTTTTCACCCAGTGGCAAAGTTTGAAGGACTACGCCCATCAAAGGGGCGTCTCCATCATCGGGGATCTGCCCATCTACGCCTCCGCCGACAGCGCCGACGTCTGGTCCCACCCGGAGCAGTTCCAACTGGACGCCACCGGGCGGCCAACCGAAGTGGCGGGCTGCCCGCCAGACGGCTTTTCCGCGGACGGGCAGCTCTGGGGAAATCCCCTCTTCGACTGGGAGACCATGAAGGCCGATGGCTATTCCTGGTGGACCCGCCGGATTGCCGCCCAGTTCCGGCTCTACGACACGCTGCGCATCGACCACTTCCGGGGCTTTGACGAATATTACGCCATCCCCGCCGGGGACGCTACCGCCCGAAACGGCCGTTGGCGGCCCGGCCCCGGCATTTCCTTCTTTCAAGCCGTGGAAGCAGCCCTGGGGCCCAGGGACATCATCGCGGAGGACCTGGGATTCCTCACAAGTTCCGTCCAGGTCCTGCTGGCCCAGACGGGCTATCCCGGCATGAAAGTGCTGGAGTTCGCCTTTGACAGCCGGGACACCGGCGGAGGCTATCTCCCCCACTGTTACACCCCCCACTGCGTGGCCTACACCGGAACCCATGACAACGACACCATCCAGGGCTGGATGGCCTCCGCCCCGGCGGAGGACGTGGCCCTGGCGAAGGCCTATCTCCGCCTGAACGAAGAGGAGGGCTGGCACTGGGGCATGATGCGCTCGGCCTGGGCCTCGGTGGCGGACCTTGCGGTAATGCAGTTCCAGGACCTGCTGGGTCTTGGAAGCGAGGGCAGGATGAACACCCCCTCCACCCTGGGAGAAAACTGGAGGTGGCGCGCCCTGCCGGGGGCCTTCTCCCCGAAGCTGGCGGAGCGGTTACACCGGGAGATGGAGATTTACCAGCGGCTTCCCCTCCCGTGCGTCCAGCGCCCCGGGCAGGGATAAAAAATTTCGAAAGATACCTGCCAAGGTGTCCCTTTGCGGTGATCTTTCGACATAATACAAGGGAGAACGAGGGAAATGGGAGCCTTGGCAAGGGCTCTGGCGGGAGGTGAGGCAATGGGGAGGCGGGAGCCCTGGGAGGCGTTGATCGAGCAATTATACAAGGATATGTACCCGGCTCTTCATGTGTACGCCTCACGGATTCTGGAAGACGTCCCCCTGGCGGAGGAGGCTATCCAGGACGCGTTTTGCATCGCCTGCGCCAAACGGGAACAGTTCCTCTCCAGCGCCAATCCCCGGAGCTGGATCATGTGCACGTTGAAATACGTCTGCCGGAACAGGCTCCGCACCCAGGCGAAGCTAAAGGCCCTTCTTCAGTCCCTGGACACCGACAGGGGCCTTTTGGGCGGAACGCCGGAATTGATGAGCGTAGACGTTTTATTTGGGGACGTATCGGACAGCGAGGACTTTCAGCTTCTCAAGCGCATCGCTCTGGACCGGTGTACCATGTTGGAGGTGGCGGAGGACCTGGGCATTTCCGTGGAGGCCTGCAAGAAACGGGTCCAGCGGGCCAGAAAGCGTTTGCAGGAAAAAATCGCCACTTAGACCTTGTTTGAAGCCCACCGCGGCAAATTCCAGGAGAAAGGAGGGATACGGATGGCAACACCTAAACGGCCCCAGGACGGCAGCCGGGAAACCCTTGAGCGGATGAGCACCGCCGAGCTGGAGGAGCTGCTGCTTCTGGACTTCCGCTCGAAGGAGAATGTGTCCGATATGAGCGGACTTTTCCGGGCGGCGGAGGTATTGGCTTCCCGGCGCGTCGAGTGTCCCCCCGGCGCCGGTCCCGACCGGGCCTGGGAGGTCTTTCAAAAGCACTATCTCCCTTTTGCCGGGGACGGCAATTCTCTTTACTATGAGGAGGCAGAGGCGCGGAGCGCCTCTGCCCCGGCTGTACAGCCGGGGCGTTCTCCGGATCGAGCAGAATTGCCGTCCGCCCCCTTGCGGCGGCGAACCGTCCGGAGTTTCGCCGGTTTCCTTTTCGGGGCGGTTTTGGGTGTAAGTCTACTTCTGATCTTTCCTCCGGAGGTCCGGGCGGACCTCTCCGGCTGGGCGCTGGAATTTCAAGGGGAGGATTTTATCTGTCCCTATCCCTCTCCAAAGAGCACGCCATCATCGGACGGAGCCCGCTTTTCCCATCCCTTCCGGACGCCGGAGCGCCGCCAACGCCATGCGCGTTTCCCTGGGGAGCGGCGGCTTCCACAGTCATTTCCGGATCTATGGTCTCCTCTTTGAGGAGGCGTTGATCAAAATGGCCGCGCACACAACCCCGGCCCGATAAAGAAACAGGAGGAAACAGACATGAGCGACTTTTTTGACAGAATCAGCAGACCCGGTTTTATTTTGGCGCTCCTTGGCGCGGTGCTTCTGAGCTTTTCCCTGAAGGATACCCTTGTCTCCTTCAAGCCCGCCAGGAGCTTTGACACGGTGTTGGAAGAGGGCGCCGCCGCCGGGGACCACGTGGCAGGCAAGGTGCCCTATCTGCTGGATAGCTTCGCCACTCTGGAAACCTGGACGGAGAACAAGTCCACCAACTCCAGAACACCGGCCAAAACCTCGGCCCGTTACTACGTCCTTCCCGCCGGGGAGGGTTATGTGGGCCTTTCCGTCCGCTCCACCAACTTCTCCGCCGCGTCGGACCTGGTGGACCAGACCTACGCCTTCTTCACCTCCGGAACCGCGCCCGCCTCGAAGCTGGAGCTGGACACCCGGGTTGTGCCCATGGAGGAGGAACTGGCGGAGCTGTTCCGGCAGGACCTGCGGGAATACTACGACCTTTCCGACGCGGAAATTGACGCCATGGGAACTCCTCTGATGGTAGAGCCCAGGGCCTTTGGGACCATCCGCGCCTTTTGCGGCGTGGGCAGCGCGGTTCTTTTGCTCGGCCTGATCATCCTGGCGGTATATTGGAGAAAGATTGGCAAAATCCGGGCCCCAAAAAAGGCCCGGGCTGCCGCCGGACCTGAGATAGGCTAGGCTGGATAACGGCCGCCAAGCGATTCCAAAACAACGAATGATTGAACGAGAGGAAGTCTTATATGTATTGGCTGTTTATCATTGTCGTCTTAACCTTTTTTGCCGGCCTACGTTTGAACATGGGACCCCTTATCTGGTTCCGCAAGGCCTTGGGCAAGGACCGGGCCCGGAAGGACGACAGCTCCCGCCGGGAACTGGTGGAACGAGTGCGGCAGCTGGTGCCCCAGGCCAACAACGGCAACGTCGTCTTCTCCCTCCAGGTGGAGACCCACACCTCCGGCGGCGGCCGGACCCGTGTCACCACCTATACATACTACTATAAGGTGTTTGTGGCGGAGCCGGACTGTCTTTGGATCATCCCCTTCGGCTATGACAAAAAACGAAAAGAATACCAGCTGGGCCAGCCTGTGGCCCTGACAAAGGACCTCATCCAAAGCGTCTCCCTCACCGGACGGCGGGGCAAGAAACTGGAGGTCACCCTCTTCCTCAAGCCGGAGGTGGGCCTGGACAAGGTCGTCATGGTGCTGGAGCCCTTGCAGTTCACCCGGAACAAGTTCTATCCCTTCGACTTCTTCCAGGAGGAAGCCTGCGACAAGGCCATGGCGGTTACGGAGAAATTGGCCCTGGCCGCCTGCGGCAAAACCGCCGAGGATCTGGAAAACGACCGTCTTAAGGACGAGTGCTCCACTTATGGTATGTGGGCGGGACTTTGCGGCTTTTTCGGCGTCATCGCCGCCTCCGTCAGCCACTCCCTGCCCTTGACGGCGGCCTTCTTCGCGGCGGCTCTGGTTCTCTGGGGCGTCATCTTTTTCAAAAAGCAGATTCCCAAGGTCAGCGTGATCTTCGTGGTGATTGAGGCCGTCGCGGCCTACTTCCTCATGAAGCTGTGAACGGAGGGCGGAACGTACGACGATGCGCTATCCTTTGAAAAAGAAGCTCCGGGCCTATTACAGGAAGCGGCTGCTGGCCGCTCTTTTCCAGACGGTGATCTGGTGCGCCGCCTGGGTGGCCGCCATTGAGTTTTTCTACGGCCCCGGAGTGGAGCTGGTGGACAGCTTCCCCTATTTGGTAGGAGGTCTGTCCGCTCTGGGCATGGTGGGCGTGCTGGTGAGTTTTTGTTTCCTGTTGGTGCGTCTGGCCGGTTTTCTCTCTCTCACCGGCGGTCTCCGCCGCTCCATGATGCGATACCTTCCAGAGGGGTCGTCCCTACGGGATCCCTACGCCCTTTTGGACGAAGACATCCGCTGTCAAGTTCTGGAGTCCGTGGACATCTACCTGGGCTGCGACTGGGTACTGTTCGCGGGACGGGCCATGAGGCGGGACGCCATCACCGGAATCTTCTATGAGGACCTCTCCAAGAGCTATCTCTCCAGAAAGTTCCGTCTCCAGTTGGCGGACGACAAGGGGCGAACCATGATTCTGGACTTGCGCTCCAAACAATCCCCGGCCTGGGTTCATCGCCTCCTTGTAAACCTGCACCCCCGTGTTGTCCACGGAGACGCCAGAGCCAAGGAGGGCCTGGGGGCCATCTCCGCCTATCAGCTGTCCCAAAAGGTCCGGCAAACAGAGGTTTACGCCCCTCTGGGTTTCTCCCGGTGGGATAAAAGCCCCATTCTGGAGGACAACCACATCCGCTGGGACTATGAGCGGTGGCTTCTGGCCTCCTACAGTTTGTATCTGGCCACCGACCCCTATCACAACGGTGACCTCGCCTTTGCCGGGGGCTATGAGCGCACGGTCCACCAGCGTTCCGTCGCCCTGGAGGTCCTGGGGGACCCCTGGGAAATCCGGACCAAGGAGGAGCTGCTGGACACCGTCCGCCACCTCATTAGGACCGGCCGCACCCACCGGGACGGCTGGCAGCTGGGCCGGGCCACCATGGTGCTGGGCTTTGGCTACGCCGGGGAACTGATCTCCCGGGAGGAACTGTTGGAACAGTCTTTGGACGCCGCTTTGGCAATCCAGCAAACCTTCTCCAGCTGGCAGGCGCTTTTTGAAAGCCACATGGTGGGGTTCGCCGCCTGGGCGAAAAAGCCCGCCGCCCTCAGGCACCGCCGCCAGGCCCTTCGAGAGCTTTTGTCGGACCCCGGCTCGCCGGTGAACACCGTTCCCTTTCAAATGGACCTGCCCTCCCTCTACCAGGAGGCCATGGAGGGCCTACGCAACTTGTAAAATCCCCGTATAATTTAACCGGGAGTCCCTTGAGGGACTCCCGGTTTTGCTCAATTTGCGAATAACGGCGTGGAGAAGTAGCGGTCCCCGCCGTCGGGCAGCAGCACCACAATGGTCTTTCCCCGGTTTTCCGGGCGCTTTGCCAGAAGAACAGCGGCCCACAGCGCCGCGCCGGAGGAGATGCCCGCCAAAACGCCCTCCGTCCGGCCCAGACGGCGGGCCATGGCGAAGGCGTCGCCATCCTCCACAGTGACAACCTCGTCATAAATCCGGGGATTCAGCGCCTTGGGGAAAAAGCCCGCGCCGATGCCCTGGAGGCCGTGGCTCCCGGCGGCTCCCCCGCTCAGCACAGGAGAGGCGGCAGGCTCCACCGCCACAATCTTCACATTGGGATTTTGCTCTTTCAGGTACTCCCCCACACCGGTGATAACGCCTCCCGTGCCCACGCCCGCCACAAAGATCTCCACCTCCCCGCCGGTATCCGCCCAGATTTCCGGGCCGGTTCCGGTGCGATGCGCCGCCGGATTGGCGGGATTTTCAAACTGTCCGGGGAGAAAGCTGTCCGGAATTTCCGCCGCCAGCTTCCGGGCTCTCTCTATGGCTCCCGCCATCCCCATGGCCCCGTCGGTGAGGATCACCTCCGCGCCATAGGCCCGCATCAACCGGCGGCGCTCCTCGCTCATGGTCTCCGGCATGACGATGATCACCCGAAATCCCCGGGCGGCAGCCACGGAGGCAAGGCCTATGCCCGTGTTGCCGGAGGTGGGCTCAATTACCACGGAACCGGGTTTTAACATCCCCCGGGCCTCCGCGTCGTCCAGCATCGCCTTCGCCACCCGGTCCTTGGTGGACCCGGCGGGATTACAGTACTCCAGCTTGGCCAGGACACGGGCCTCCAGCCCCTCCTCCCGCTCCAGCCGGACCAGCTCCAGCAGCGGGGTCCCGCCAATCAGCTGGTCCATGGACCTATAGACTTTACTCACAGTACATCCTCCCTTAAACCTGCTATTTTGTTACTTTTTCCCATTATAGCGCACTTCTACGCACTGTCAAGTTGATTTTGGAACGTCTCTTCCCTCCTATTTCCGCCGTACTGAAAAACAGATAAAATCCAGGCGTTTCTCCCCGGATTTTTGTGGTCTCTGGTCCTTGACGGAAGGCGGTCGAGGTGTTATCGTACCTTCATCATATAAATATACTATATGATATATGAAATTGGAGATAGGGATTGAGGTAACAAATTATGGAAATTCTCATCAGTCTGTCCGCCGCCCTGATAGGGGGGCTGCTGTTGTCGCGGGTGGCCAAGCGTTTGCATCTGCCTGCCGTCACCGCCTACCTGGTGGCGGGATTGCTGCTGGGCCCCTTCTGCCTGGGGGCGCTGGGCGTCAACGGTCTGGGCTTTTCCTCCATGGAGGCGGTGGAGCGTTTGAATATTCTCTCCCAGGTGTCCCTGGGTTTCATTGCCTTTACCATCGGAAACGAGTTTCGGGTCAGCCAGTTAAAGACCATGGGCCGTCAGGCCATTGTGGTGGGCATTCTCCAGGCGGTGTTCGCCACGGTATTGGTGGATCTGGCGCTGATCCTCCTGCATCTCATCCGGCCGGAGATCATCTCCTTGTCCTCGGCCATCACCCTGGGCGCCATCGCCGCGGCCACCGCCCCCGCCGCCACGCTGATGGTCGTCCGGCAATATAAGGCCGACGGCCCCATGACCCGGCTGCTTTTGATGGTGGTGGCCATCGACGACGCCGTGGGTCTGGTGCTGTTCTCCGCCTCTTTCGGCGTGGCGCAAGCCTTGGAGAGCGGCGCGGTCAGCGTGGTGACGGTGCTGGTGGAGCCTGTGGTGGAAATCGTTTTGTCCTTGCTTCTGGGGGCTGTGGCGGGACTGCTTCTTTACGGGGTGGAGCGGTTTTTCCACTCCCGGAGCAAGCGGCTGTCCATCTCCATCGGCTTTGTCTTGCTGACGGTGGGCCTTTCCATGAAGGAGTTCGAGGTGGGCGGCGTCCGGTGCGGTTTCTCCTTGCTGCTGGTGTGCATGATGACCGGGACGCTGTTTTGCAACATATGCGACTTTTCCGAGGAACTCATGGCCCGTGTGGACGGCTGGACGGCGCCGCTGTTTGTGCTGTTCTTTGTTCTCTCCGGCGCGGAGCTGGATTTGTCGGTGCTCCGGAACCCCTCCGTGCTGCTGATCGGGGTCATATACATCATCGTCCGCTCTCTTGGCAAATACACCGGGGCCTACGGCAGCTGCGCTCTTAGCGGCTGTGACAAAAAAATTCAAACGCACCTGGGTATCACCTTGCTGCCCCAGGCCGGCGTGGCCCTGGGCATGGCCATCACCGCCCAGTCCCTGGCCGACGGGGCGGTGGTGCGGAGCGTGGTGCTCTTCTCTGTTCTGGTTTATGAATTGGTGGGCCCTGCGCTGACCAAGCGCGCTCTGCTGGCCGCCGGGGAAATTCAGCCGGAGGGCCGCACCTCCGCCCGGAAGAGAAACGCCTGAGGCAGGCCACGCAACACGTGCCGGACCCCTTTGGGGTCCGGCGTTCCAGGCTGTCAAAAAAGTATTTTGCCAGCCTGAGCAAGTTTTCAAAACGTTAGAAAACGTTTTGAAAACTTATGATTGAAAACGAAAGGAACCCTTCCTGGGTTCCTCTCGTAACTCTCTTCCTTCCCGTCGGGGATAGTTTTTACGGTTTTTCGATACTCTGAAACGCCGGACGCCTTTGGGGTCCGGCGTTCCCTATAGCGATGCTTTTATGTCTTGCGGCGGGTCCGCCTTACATCCGGCGGCGAGTTTCCAAGAGACGCTCTTTCGATACTCACAGCGCCGTCTCCTCCCCCGTGCCCTTCTTTCCCTCTTCTTTTTTCAGCAACCCCTTTCCCTGTGACAGCAACAGCCCCGCCAGAGTCAGCGCCGCACCCAAAGCCGCCAGGGGCGTAATGGGCTCGTGGAGAATCAGAACCGAGGCCGCCACGGTGATGACGGGAGCCAGATAGGTGTAGACACTGGTTTTCACCGGGCCCAGGAGCTTCACCGCCAGATTCCAGGTGACAAAGCAAACCGCTGAGGCGCCAAATCCCAGGAAGATCAAATTTCCAAGATATACGGGGTCGGCGAACCGCTCCAGTCCCAGGCGGCAGTCAAAGAAAAACAGCGTCGGAACCATCCACAAAAGCCCCCAGAAAAACGTCCGCCGGGTGGTGAGAACCGTGGGCCAGCCCCAAGCGCTGATCTTCCGGGTCAAAATTACGTAGCAGGCCCAAATCAGGGCCGCCAACAGGGACAATAGGTCCCCCACCGGGTTCAGCTTCAACTTGGAGCCGCTGAAACTGATGAGAGAAATGCCCGCCATGGCCACGGCAAAGCCCAGGTAGAACCCGGCTCCGGGGCGCTCCTCCTTCAAAAACAAATGGGACAGCGCCGCCGTGAAAAAGGGAATCACAGAGAGGATGACCCCCACGTTGGAAGCCAGCGTGTAGGTCAAGGCAATGTTTTCCAACAGATAATAGAGGCAAACGCCGCATAGGCCCGCCCCGGCAAACACCAGCTCCTGCCCCTTCGTGACCCCCTTCATCCGCCGGGGACAGACCAGGCACAGCGCCGCCAGCCCCAGAGTGAAACGGATGAACAGAATCTCCACCGGCTGAAAGGCCTGCAACAAAACCTTGGTGGAGATGAACGTGGTCCCCCAGACGGCGATGGTAAAGAGGGCTGCCGCATGGCCCTTCCCGCAGTCATTTTTCATAAGACACCCGCTTCTTTTGCGAAAAAATCTCCCGGTAGGCCCCAGGGGCCAAGCCGATAAACCGGCTGAAATAATTGGTAAAGTGGCTCTGGTCGGAAAAGCCGGTCCGCAGGGCCGCCTCAGCCGGGGAGACGCCCTGCTCCAACAGCTTTTTCGCCTCTCCAATTCGCAGATTCTCCAAATAGCAGTAGGGCGTGACCCCTTTTTCCCTGGCGAAGGCCCGGAGCAGCGCCGACTTGCTCAGCCCCGCCGCCTCCCGGAGGCGGTCCAGGGTGATCCGCTCTTCGTAATGCCCCTCCATAAAGGCGCAGGCCCGTTTCACCGCGTCTACCCCGGCAGAGGCCGGGGCCTCGAAGGGCTGTCCGCAAAGCTGAAGCAGCCGGGACAAAAGAAGCAACAGCCGCTCTTCCCGGTCAAATTCCTGAGACCCGCCCATAATCTGCCGGTGAAGTGTCCGGAACTCCCAGGCGGCTTCCGGGTCGGAGAGAACATTTCGGGAAAAAACCGGCAGCGTCCGCCGTCCCGTCAGCTCTCCGGCCAGCTCCAGCATGGTCTCCCTGGGGATGTGTAATCCCCAATAGTCCAGGGCCGCGCCGCTTTTGGCGCAGGAGTGGCTGTCGCCGGGGTTGCATATGACGATGTCCCCTTTTTTCAGAACGTACTCCACGTCCTTACACACCAGTCCCCCCTGCCCGTCCTCAACATAGCCCAACACGTAATACGCGTGGAAATGCTTTGGAAAGGAGCGGCGGAAGCGGTACGCCTCCAGGCGTAGCCCGGCGTCGTAAACCGCCGTTCCAGGTTCGTTTTTCAAAAGGCTCCCCTCCTTCCAACGGGCTCATTATAACAGCTTTTTCGTCGAATGGCTTGTAAAATATCAGCGTGGGAGAAAATTTCCCCCGGCTCCGGTTTTGCTTGCATCCTCGCCGGAGGAGGCGTTTTTTGCCCCATATATCCCGCCGCCGGCACAAAGAGAGGCGGGGTACTCCCCGGTCCCCCCGCCGATTGACACGCCAATGGACCTGTGCTAAAATCAGGATATTACAGTTGGGAGGTATGTTTTCCCCATGGCTTACACCTGTGAATATTTTCAGGCCAGCGCGGATTTTCTGAGGGAAACCGTGAACTTTGCACCGGAAATTGGGATTGTCCTGGGCTCTTGCCTGGGCCCCTTCGCCCAGGCCATTGAAGACCCCATTGTGGTGGACTACGCCGACATCCCCCACTTTCTGCTCTCCACCGTGGCCTCCCACGCCGGAAAGCTGATCTTCGGCAAGGTGGCTGGCCGGCGGGTGGTGTGTATGTCCGGCCGCTTCCACTCCTACGAGGGCTATTCCTTCGAGGAGCTGGTCATCCCCATCCGGGTTCTCAAACTTCTGGGCGTGGAGTCCGTCATCCTCACCAACGCCGCCGGGGCCGTCAACCGGGACTACCGCCCGGGAGACGTGATGGTCATTCGGGACCACATCAAACTCCATGGGGAAAGCCCCCTTCGGGGCCCCAACGTGGAGGATTTCGGCCCCCGGTTTTTCGACACCTCCCGGATGTACACGCCAAGTCTTCGCGCTCGGGCCCTGGACCTTGCGGCGGGGTCTCCTCTCCGGGTTCACCAGGGAACCTATATGTTTTTCCCCGGTCCCCAGTTCGAAACCCCGGCGGAAATCCGGGCCGCCCGGATTCTGGGGGCCGACGCCGTTGGGATGTCCACCGTCACCGAGGCTCTCACCGCCGCCCACTGCCGCCTCCCTCTGCTGGCCCTGTCCGTCATCACCAACATGGCGGCGGGGGTGCTGGACCGGCCTCTCAGCGCCGGAGAGGTGGACGAGACCGCGGAGACGGTTGCCGGGGCCTTTAGCGACTATATGAAACAACTTGTGGCCGCCATTTGAAGAAGGAGGAACGTATGAAGCGACTGCTGAAAAATTGCCACATCCTTACCGCCGGGGAGGCGGGCTTTCACACCCTGGAAAACGCGTATCTCGGCATAGATCAGGACGTCATCGACTACATCGGAACGGAAAAGCCCCAGGGCGTCTATGACCTGGAAAAGGACATGAGCGGCCGCTTGCTGCTCCCCGGGCTCATCAACTGCCACGGCCACAGCCCCATGGTGCTGCTTCGGGGCGTGGGCAGCGACCTCACCCTTCAGGAGTGGCTGTTCGGAAAAATCATGCCCATTGAGGACAAGCTGACGGCTCAGGACATCCAAACCGGCAACCAGCTGGCCCTCTTGGAGATGATCGCCTCCGGCACCACCAGCTATTCCGATATGTACTTCGAGCCCCAGACCGCCGTGGAAAACGCCCTGGCCTGCGGCATCAAGGCCAACATCAGCCGCCCGGTCCAGTGCTTTGACAAAAGCGAAACCTATGGGGAGAACTTCCGGGCCAAGGAGTCCATCCAACTCTTCAAAAACTACCACGGCGCGGGGGACGGGAGGGTCCGGATTGACTTCTCCGTCCACGCGGAGTACACCTGCTTCGAGCACATCGTGGGCCCCTACAGCGCCGACTGCAAATCCCTGGGGGGCCGGATGCACATTCACCTCTCCGAGACGAAAAAAGAGCACGACGAGTGTGTGGAAAAGTACGGCAAGACCCCGGCAAAATGGTTTTACGACCTGGGGACCTTCGACTGTCCCACCGCCGCCGCCCACTGCGTCTTCGTCACCGAAGAGGACATGGCCCTGATGCTGGAAAAAGGGGTCAGCCCCATTCACAACCCCACCAGCAACATGAAGCTGGGCAGCGGATTTGCCCCCATTCAGCGGATGCTGGACCTGGGGCTCAACGTCACATTGGGCACCGACGGAGCCGCCAGCAACAACAACCTCAACATGATGGAGGAATTGCACCTGGCCGCCGTTCTCCACAACGGCTTCCACCAAGACCCCACCATCTTAAAGCCCGCCCAGCTCCTGGCCATGGCCACCCGCAACGGCGCGAAGCTCCAGGGCCGGGAGGATACCGGCGTCCTGGAGGTTGGGAAAAAGGCGGACCTCATCGCGCTGGACCTGACCGGGCCCCACATGGTCCCCAATTTCGACCCCCTGGCCCTGACGGTCTACTCCGCCCAGGGCAGCGACGTGGTCATGACCATGGTGGACGGAAACATCCTCTATGAAAACGGCGAATTTTTAACCCTGGACGCAGACAAGATTCTGCACGAGGCCAAAGCCGCCGCCAAGCGGCTAAACGGTTGACTATACGAACGCAACGGGAGGGCCAGATATGAAAAACTTCACCTACTCCATTCCCACGGTGGTTCACTTCGGCCAGGGGCAAATTCAAAAACTGGGGGGCGAGATTGCCGCCAGAGCCCACAAGGTACTGGTGGTCTATGGCGGAGGCAGCGTCAAACGCAACGGCGTCTTTGACGCGGCCGTCCAGCAGCTCAAAGATCACGGCCTCCCCTGGACCGAGCTTTCCGGCGTGGAGCCCAATCCCCGCGTCGCCACCGTCCGGGAGGGAATCCGCCTCTGCCGGGAGCAGGGGCTGGACGGCGTGTTGGCCCTGGGGGGCGGCAGCGTCATCGACTGCGCCAAGGGCATTGCCGCCGGGTTTTACTACGGCGGGGACCCCTGGGATTTCCCAGGGAAAAAGTTGACGCCAGAGCGGGCCCTGCCCATCTTCACCGTACTGACCATGGCGGCCACAGGCTCCGAGATGGACGACATCGCCGTCATCTCCAACCCGGAGACCAACGAGAAAGAGTCCTTCTCCGGCCCCTGCTGTTACCCCGCCGTGTCCATTCTGGACCCCACCTACACCTATTCCCTCCCCCCATACCAGACCGCCGCCGGCACAGCGGACATCATGTCCCACACCCTTGAAAATTACTTCAGCCCCATCGAGACCAACTATCTGGCGGACTCTCTGGCGGAGGCCATCCTCCGCTCCTGCATAACATACGGCCCCCGGGCCATGGAGAACCCAAACGACTATGAGGCCCGGGCCAATCTCATGTGGAACGCCTCCTGGGCCATCAACGGCTTTCTCAAAATGGGTAAAGGCGTTGCCTGGAGCGTCCACCGGATGGAACACGAGCTCTCCGCTTTTTATGACATCACCCACGGCGTGGGCCTCGCCATCTTGACGCCCAACTGGATGCGCTACGTGCTCCACGAGAAAACCCAGGCCCGCTTCGCCCGGTATGGTACGGCGGTGTGGGGATTGGACGCCTCCCGGCCGGTTCGGGAGCTGGCGGAGGCCGCCATCCAAAAAACCCGGGACTTCTTCATCTCCCTGGGTCTTCCCGCCACGCTGTCTGAGCTTGGCATTGGCCCGGAGTATTTCCCGGAAATGGCCCGAAAGGCCCGGATCGACGGCTTTGACAACGCCTTCGTCCCTCTCAGCGTGGAGGATATTGTAAATATCTACCAAATAAGTCTGTAACCCCTTTGCCCTCCCCCAACTTTGGGGGAGGGCTTTTTCCATCGGACAGGCATTCTTTCCTCTTCCTCCGCATAGACTGTCAAAATAGTCTAAAAATCAAAGGAGGACCCGCCGTGCTCATACGAAAAACCACCTCCGGGGACGTAGACGACCTGATCTTTCAGGATTGCTGGCTCCCCAGCGACCGTTGAAGCCGCCGGGACGCCGTCTTCACGGCGTCCTGTTTGCTTTCAAGCGTTGACAAGCCCTTCCCTTGCGCATATACTGGTCTCGTATTTTTAAAAGGAGCGTGAACCCTATGGATCTGACGTTAAACCGCGCCGTGCTGGACCTGGAGCTGTCCGGCATCCGCCGCTTCACCTTCCTGGTGCGGGACACCCCCGGCGCTTGCGCCCTGACCATCGGCGAGCCGGACCAGAACACCCCCGATCTGGTGAAGGAAGCCGCCAAGGCCGCCTTGGACCAAAACGACACCCACTATCCCCCGGGAAACGGTTACCCCTATCTGCTAAAGGCCATCTCTCAATTCGAGGAGCGGGTCCACGGCCTGCACTACTCCCCCGACGAAATCATTTTGACCATCGGAGCCACGGAGAGCCTTTTCATCGCCCTTTCCACCGTGCTAAACCCCGGGGACGAGGTCATCATTCCCACCCCGGCCTTCAGCCTCTATGAATCCATCACCCAGCTCTGCCGGGGCGTGCCCGTGGCCCTGCCCACGGAAAACCACCGTTTCCAGATTGATCCCCAGGACCTGGTGGCCGCCGTCACCCCCAGGACAAAAGCCATCGTCCTCACCTCCCCGAACAACCCCACCGGCTGCATCTACACACAAGAAACCCTGGACGCCATCCACAGCGTTTTAAAGGACAAGCCCATTTTCGTCCTCTGCGACGATGTATACCGCTCCCTGGTCTACACCGGCGCCTATCACAGCTTTGCCGAGTACCAGGATATGCGGGACCGGATCATCGTCATCAACAGCTTCTCCAAACCCTACGCCATGACCGGCTGGCGGCTGGGCTGGTGTCTGGCGGACGCCCCCATCCGGGACCGGATGCAGATTTTCCACCAGTACGCCGTGGTCTCCGCCCCCGCCTTTGTCCAGCCGGCCTGTGTGGCCGCCCTGGAGAGCGACACCGCGCCCATGACGGAGCTCTTCCGCAAGCGCCGGGACTACGTCTACCAACGCCTGACCGCCATGGGCCTGGAGGTCCAAAAGCCGGAAGGCGCCTTCTACGTATTTATCAACATCAAAAAGTACGGGATGGACTCCCTGACCTTTTGTGAAAAGATGCTGAAAGAAGGTCTGGTGGGCCTGATCCCCGGCGTATACTTTGGCACGGAGGGTTATATGCGGCTGAGCTACTGCTATTCCGACGGCGATCTGAAAGAGGGCCTGGACCGGGTGGAGCGCTTCCTCCAAACGCTTTCAAAAAGCTAACACGCGCGTCTTCTTTTGCAAAAGGTATGTCCTTTGACGGAGTGCACAAATTTTAACCCGATTTTTTATGATTGAAATTGATTGATAAGCGTTGACTTTGATTGGTATTGGCGTTATCATAAGCACAGATACCCAAAGTCAACCATTTTCAGTCACAAGGAGGGGGTGAACTATGCTGGCTGAGCAACGCGCGGAACGCATCCTCAAGGAACTGACCCAGCGGCGGGCCGCCACGGTGACAGATCTCTGTCAGGTGACGGGCGCCTCCGAGGCCACCATCCGGCGGGATCTGAACGCGCTGGCCAAGCAAGGAAAACTGAGCAAGGTCCACGGGGGCGCCATGCTGATGGACGGGGAGTTCCACGGCGAGGAGCTGGACATGGAGACCAAGCGTGGGCTCTTTACCGAGGAGAAGGACCGGGCCGCCCGGTATGCCGCCGGACTCATCGGGGACGACGATGTGGTCTTTCTGGACGCGGGCACCACGGTTCTCCTCATGGCGGACCACCTGCGTTCCTCCAGGGCTCTGTTTCTCACCAACAGCATTGAGTGCGCCTGCCGTCTCATGGAGCGGAACCTCCGGACCCATGTGCTGGGGGGAATGCTCAAGGCGGGCACCATGGCCCTGATCGGCGCGGAAACCCTGGCCGCCCTTAGGCGGTACAATTTCACCAAGGCCTTCCTGGGGGCCAACGGCGTCACCATTGCCCAGGGTTTCACCACGCCGGACCCGGAGGAGGCGGCGGTGAAGGCTCTGGCGGCAGACCGGGCCCAGGAGGTCTACGTGTTGGCGGACTCCAGCAAATTCGGCCAGGTGACGGCGGCGGTCATGTTCCCCATTGAGACCGCCCACATCATCACGGACCGTCTGCCGGACCGGCGGTACCGGGACTATACGGACATCAAGGAGGTGTGAGGGTGGTCTACACGGTGACACTAAACCCGGCCCTGGACTATGAGGTCCTGGTGGACGGCTTTCACACCGGCTGCCTCAACCGCGCCAGCCGGGAGCATATGCACTTTGGCGGCAAGGGCGTCAACGTCTCCACGGTTTTACAGCACCTGGGTGTGGAGACCGTGGCCCTGGGCTTCGTGGCCGGATTCACCGGCAAGGCCCTGGAAGACGGCCTGCGGGACGGCGGCATCCGGACGGACTTTATCCACCTGGAGGAGGGCCTGACCCGCGTCAACGTCAAAATTCGTTCCGGCGGCGGCGGGGGCGAAACGGAGATCAACAGCCAGGGCCCCGCCATCCCCGCTCCGTCCATGGAAGCCCTGCTCCAAAAGCTGGACCGGCTGAAAGAGGGAGACGTGCTGGTCCTGGCCGGGTCTTTGCCGGCGGGATTGCCCGGGGACGCGTATCAAACCATTCTATCTCGCGTGGAGGGCCGGGGCGTTTTAACGGTGGTGGACGCCGCCAAAGACGTGCTAAAGGGCGTTCTCCCCTACCGCCCCTTCCTCATCAAGCCCAACAGCGCCGAGCTGGGGGAGCTTTTTGGCCGGGGTTCTCTCACAGAGGAGGAAATTTCCTCCTGCGCTACAAGCCTCCAAAAGCAAGGCGCCCGAAATGTCCTGGTCTCTATGGCCGGGGACGGGTCGCTTCTTCTGGACGAGACCGGAGTCTTTCACCGTCTGGGGGTACCCCCGGGACAGGTTCGCCACTCCGTCGGCGCGGGGGACTCCATGGTGGCCGGGTTTCTGGCCGGGTGGCTGGAGACACAGGACTACGCCGCCGCTCACCGCATGGGAACCGCCGCCGGGTCCGCCACGGCCTTTTCGGAAAGTCTTGCCTCGGGAGTGGAAATCCGGACTCTTTTGGCGGCTTTCTGACCTCCGCATTTCAACTGTTTTTCCTTAGCCGGGAAGCGGTGTGCCGCTTCCTCACATCATCAAGAGAAAGGACGTTTATCCATGAAAGAAAGAGTCCAGAAATTTGGACGGTTCCTCAGCGGCATGGTCATGCCCAACATTGGAGCCTTCATCGCCTGGGGCTTTATCGCCGCCTTCTTTATCCCGGACGGCTGGTTCCCCAACGAGACTATCAACGGCATGGTGGGACCCATGCTCCGCTTCCTGCTCCCCATTTTAATCGGCTACACCGGCGGCAAGGCCGTGGGCGGACAAAAGGGTGCGGTCACCGGCGCCTTGGCCACCCTGGGCGCCATCGCCGCCACGGAATCCACCATGTTTATCGGAGCCATGATCTGCGGCCCCCTGGGCGGCTGGTGCATCAAAAAGTTTGACAAGGTCATGGAGGGCCATGTCCCCGCCGGCTTTGAAATGGTGATCAACAACTTCTCCGTGGGCATCATTGGCGCGATACTGGCCATTTTGTCCATCTACGCCATCGGTCCGGCCTGTGTGTTCCTCACCGGCATCCTGGAGCAGGGCGTCAGCTTCCTGGTGAACCACGGCCTGCTGCCCCTCACCGCCGTCCTGGTGGAGCCAGCCAAGGTGCTGTTTTTAAACAACGCCATCAACCACGGCGTCTTCACTCCCATCGGAACCGAGCAGGCCGCGGAGCTAGGCAAATCCATCCTCTTCATGATCGAGTCCAACCCCGGCCCCGGCCTGGGCCTCCTGCTGGCGTATTGCGTGGCGGGCAAGGGCGAGACCCGCTCCTCCGCCGGAGCCGCCGCCGTCATCCAGTTCGTGGGCGGCATCCACGAGATCTACTTCCCGTATGTCCTCATGAATCCCATCGTCATTCTGGGGCCCATGATCGGCAACATTGTGGGCATCTTCACCCTCTCCGCCCTGGGCGGCGGTCTGGCGGCGGCGGCCTCCCCCGGCAGCATCATCGCGGAGATGCTCATGACCCCCAAGGGCGGGTACTTCGCCAACATTGCGGGCATCGCCGTGGCCGCTGCGGTCAGCTTCCTGATCTCCGCCTTCTTGCTGAAATTCTTCGGCAAGGACGCCAGCCTGGAAGAGGCCCAGGCTCAGGTGGCCGCCTCCAAGGCCGCTTCCAAGGGGCAGTCCGCTCCCGCCGCCTCCGGCGCTTCCGTCTCCGCCAGGGACGTGAAGAAGATCGTCTTTGCCTGCGACGCGGGTATGGGCTCCTCCGCCATGGGGGCCACCATGGTCCGCAACAAACTCAAAGACGCGGGTATCACGGACATTGAGGTCATTCACTTCCCCGTGGGCGAAATTCCCGGTGACTGCCAGATTGTCGTCACCCATCACGAGTTGTCCGGCCGGGCGGCCCAGCGCGCCCCTCAGGCCCGGATCATCCCCATCAAGAACTTCATGGGCGCGCCGGAGTACGACGTGCTGGTAAAAGAGTTGCTGGAGGCCCGGAAGGGCGGCTCTCCCGCTCCCGCCGCCGCCCCTGTGGAGGAAAAACCCGCGGCGGACCAGCCCATCCTTTTGGAAAAGAAGAACATTGTCCTGAACTGCAAACCCGTCAGCCCTGAGGAGGCCATCAAGGCCGTGGGCAAATTGATGGTGGAAAGCGGCTATGTGGAAGAGGCCTACATCCAGGGTATGCTGGACCGGGAAGCCAGCTTCTCCGTGGCCATCGGCAGCCATGTGGCCATTCCCCACGGTACCGAAGAATCCCGGAAGGCCATCAAGAAAACCGGCCTCATCGTCATGACCTATCCCCAGGGCATCGAGTGGGGCGACGAGACCGTCCGATTGGTGGTGGGCATCGCCTCCACCGGCGAGGACCACCTGGGCATCCTGGGCAAAATCGTCGAGGTGGCCGAGACCGAGGAAGACACCGACGCCCTGGTGGACAACGCCAGCGTGGATCAGCTCTACAAGCTGCTCAACGGCCTGGAGTAATTTCCATGCGGTCAAAGGGCGTGCGTCTCTACGGCGCTTACGACATCCGCCTGGAGGAGTTCGACCTTCCCGACATTCGGGACGACGAAATCCTGGTCCGGGTCATGAGCGACAGCATCTGTATGTCCACTTACAAACTGCTGGTTCAGGGCAAAGCCCACAAGCGCTGTCCCCCGGATGTGGATGTCCACCCTGTCATCATCGGCCACGAGTTCGCCGGAGACATTGTGAAGGTGGGAAAAAAGTGGCTGGGCGAGTTTACTCCCGGTGAGAAATTCGCCCAGCAACCCGCCCTGAACTACAAGGGAAGCCTTGCCTCCCCCGGATACTCCTATCCCTACTTCGGCGGGGCGTGCACATATTGCGTCGTCCCGCCGGAGGTGATGGAGTTGGGCTACCTCCTCCACTACGACGGCGAGAGCTATTTCGAGGCCAGCCTGGGAGAGCCCATGAGCTGCGTGGTGGGGGGCTATCACGGCAACTACCACACCAGCCTCCACACGCACGCCCACATTATGGGCGTGAAAGAAGGGGGCAGCGTCCTTCTCATGGGGGGCTGCGGCCCCATGGGCCTGGGGGCCATTGAGTACCCCTTAACTCTGGAGAAAAAGCCCTCCATGATCGTGGTGACGGACCTTTCCAGCGAGCGCATCGCCCGGGCCCGCCGGCTGATTCCCGAATCCCTGGCCGCGTCTCACGGCATCCGGCTGGTGTACGTGAACTCCGGAGAATGCGCCGACGAGTACGCGGAACTGATGGCCCTCACCGGCGGCAGGGGCTACGACGATATTTTCGTCTACAACTCCATCCGCTCTCTGGCAGAGATGGGGGACCGGCTGCTGGGCTATGACGGGTGTATGAACTTCTTCTCCGGCCCCACGGACAAGACCTTTTCCGCCAGCATCAACCTGTACAACTGCCACTATTCCTCCACCCATATCATTGGCACCACCGGAGGAACCACCGAGGATCTCAAGGAGTCCATCCGTCTGGCCGCCGAGGGAAAAATCCGTCCCGCCGTCATGGTCACCCACGTGGGCGGGCTGAACTCCATCGTGGACACCACGCAAAACCTCCCCCATCTCCCCGGCGGGAAAAAGCTGACCTATACCCAATTCGATATGCCCCTCACCGCCATAGAAGACTTCCGGGAGAAGGGGAAATCCGACCCGCTCTTCGCCCGTCTGGCAGACTGCTGCGACGCCCACGGAGGACTCTGGAACTCTGAGGCGGAAAACATTTTGTTCCGGCATTTCCATGTAATCTGACAGCAGCCGGACCTCACGGCTGTGAGGTCCGGCTGCTGCCGTATCCCTTATTCCACCGTCACCGACTTGGCCAGGTTCCGGGGTTTGTCGATGTCACAGCCCCTTTGCAACGCCACGTAATAGGCAAACAATTGCAGGGGCACAATGCTCAAAGACGGCTGGAGAAGCGGGTGGGTCTCCGGCACGGCGAGAACTCCGTCGGCAATCTTCTCCATCCGTTGGCGGTAACTCTCGGTGGTCACCGCCAGCACCGTGGCTCCCCGGGCCTTTACCTCCACCACGTTGCTCATGGCCTTTTCAAAAAGGGCCCCACAGGTCCCCAGGGCCACCACCAGCGTCCCCGGCTCAATCAGGGAGATGGTCCCGTGTTTCAGCTCTCCGGAGGCGTAGGCCTCCGAGTGGATGTAACTGATTTCCTTTAGCTTCAAGGACCCCTCCAGGCCCATGGCGTAGTCCAGATTCCGGCCGATGAAGAAAATGGAGTCGTGGTGAAAGAACCGGGAGGCGAAATACTTCGTGTCCTCGAAGTTCACAAGATACGTCCGCATTTTCTCCGGCAGGGTCTGAAGCTCCGCCAGCATCCTGTCATACTCCTGTTTTTCCACCGTTCCCAGCAGGTCCGCCAGATAAAGCCCCACCAGATTCAGCGCCGCCAGCTGGGTGGAATAGCCCTTGCTGGTAGCCACGGCGATTTCCGGCCCCGCCCAGGTGTAGAGCACGTCGCCGGCCTCCCGGGCGATGGAGCTGCCCACCGCGTTGCAGATGGCCAGGGTCCGGCCTCCCAGGCGCTTGGCCTCCCGGAGGGCGGCCATGGTGTCCAGGGTCTCCCCGGACTGGCTGATGGCGATGACCAGGGTATGCTCATCCACCAGGGGCTCGCTGTAGCGGAACTCCGAGGCCAGCGCCACTTCCACCGGGCGGCGGAGCAGCTTCTCCCAGGTGTACTTTCCCACCACCCCGGCGTGATAGGCGGAGCCGCAGGCGACCATGTAGATCCGGGACAGACTTTGGACGTAGTCCGCCGTGAATTGGATGTCGTCCAGCACCACCCGGCCCTCCCGGATGCGGGGGGAGATGGTCTTGTGCACGGCTTCCGGCTGTTCCAGGATCTCCTTGAACATGAAGTGGGGGAAGCCGCCCTTCTCGGCGGAGGCCGCGTCCCAGTCAATGCGGCTGTGAGCTTTCTCCAGGGGGTTCAATTCGTCGTCAAACACGTCCACGCTCTGGGCCGTCAAAACGGCAATTTCCCCGTCGTTCATATAGGCCACGTCCCGGGTGTGGCGGATGATGGCGGTGGCGTCGGAGGCAATGAAGTTCTCACCCTCTCCAAAGCCGATGATCAGCGGGCTGTCTTTCCGGGCGGCAATGAGGGCGTTTGGGTAATCCGAACAGATGATGCCAAAGGCGTAGGACCCCTCAATCCGCCGCAGGCAACGTCCCACGGCCTCCAACATATTCCCGCACTCCTGGTAGTGGAACCTCAATAGGTGCGCTACCACCTCCGTGTCCGTCTCGGAGGTAAAGGCCACTCCTTGCCGGGTGAGCTGCTCTTTCAGCTCCAGGTAATTCTCAATAATACCGTTATGTACCAGGGCGATTTTTCCGTCTCCGCTGACATGGGGATGGGCGTTGATGTCGTTTGGTTCCCCGTGGGTGGCCCAGCGGGTGTGGCCGATGCCCAGGGTTCCCTCCAAATCCGCGCCGCCGTGGGTCAGGTCCGCCAGCGTCTGAAGCCGTCCCTTGGACTTTCGGATCTGAAGGCCCTTCGCCTCCGACCGCACGGCGACTCCCGCGGAGTCATAGCCCCGGTACTCCATCTGTCTCAAGCCCTCCAGCAGTACGGGGGCCGCCTGTTGATCTCCTACAAAGCCTACGATTCCACACATGGAATAAGGTTCCTCCTAATTTAAAACATTAAGAGGACAAATGCGCAGTCATTTGTCTTCCCAAGGCAATCACGGCCCTTCTGTTCCACGGTTGCCCGTGTATTTGTAAGCCGTGTCACGCGCTCGCCCAGGGCACGGAGGGGCATCCGCCGAACCGTTCGATACTCCCCTCACCTCGTTATCCGGCCGAAGCCGGCGCATGGCGCTTTGATGGGTTTTCCCCATGGTCTCCTTTCCCCTCTGCGATTTGCGGGGCCTTTCGGCCTCCCTGCATTATACGAAAGCGGATTCCAATTGTCAACCTGCCATCGAAAAGAGCGGCTTTTTGAACAACTTCGCCAGGCCGTTCCTGAAAATTTTGCCAACTTTTCCCCCTCTGCGTCTTGCCGTCGACTTGCCAAACTGTTATACTGGGTTTGGCATCGCTTTTAGCGGGAAGCTGCAAAAATTACGAAACCTTACGGAAAGGAAGCTGCATCATGCTGAACGTCAAATCCTTCCAAATTGAAAACTTTATCCCCGCCGATTACCAGGACGCCGCCGCCCCCCACCTGGCCGAGGCTCAAGAGAAGCTCCAAAAGGGCACCGGCCTTGGCCATGAGTTCACCGACTGGGTCCGTCTCCCCGTGGACTACGACAAGGACGAGTTCGCCCGCATCCAGGCCGCCGCCGGAAAGATCCAGGGGGAGTCCAAGGCCCTGGTGGTCATCGGCATCGGCGGAAGCTATCTGGGGGCCCGGGGCGTTGTGGAATATCTCTGCTCCCCGAACTACAACCAGAAAAAGAAAGCCACTCCCAACATCTATTTCGTGGGAAACGGCCTCTCCGCCGACGCCATGCAGGAGGTCTTTGATCTCATCGGAGACCAGGACTTTTCCGTCAACGTCATCTCCAAATCCGGCACCACCACCGAACCCGCCGTGGCCTTCCGCTTCTTCCGGGATGCCCTGGAGAAAAAATACGGCAAGGACGGCGCCAAGGGCCGCATCTACGCCACCACCGACAAGGCCCGGGGCGCTTTGAAGTCCCTGGCCAACGAGGAGGGCTGGGAGAGCTTCGTGGTGCCCGACGGCGTGGGCGGCCGGTACTCCGTCCTCACCGCCGTGGGCCTGCTGCCCATCGCCGTGGCCGGGATTGACATTGAAGAGCTCATGGGCGGCGCGGCGAAGATGATGGAGGTTTGCAAAACCGCCTCCTTCGAAAACCCCGCCTGGTGTTACGCCGCCCTTCGGGACGCGCTGTACCAGAAGGGCTGGTCCATTGAGGTGCTGGCCTGCTATGACCCCGCCTTCCGCTTTATGCTGGAGTGGTGGAAACAGCTCTACGGTGAGAGCGAGGGCAAGGACGGCAAGGGCCTCTTCCCCGCCAGCGTCGAATTCACCGCCGATCTCCACTCCATGGGCCAGTATATTCAGGCGGGCCGCCGGATCATGTTCGAGACCGTGGTCCGTCTGGGGGCTTCCGAGACCCAGCTGCTGGTCCCCCGGGACGAGGTCAACGGCGACGGGCTGAACTTCCTGGCCGGAGAATCCATGGACTATATCCGGGATAAAGCCATGGAGGGCACCCTCCTGGCTCACACGGAGGGCGGCGTCCCCAACATCATCGTGGAAACCGGCGGCAAGAGCGCCGGGGCCTTGGGAGAGTTGATTTACTTCTTCGAATACGCCTGCGGCCTGTCCGGCTATCTTCTGGGGGTGAACCCCTTCGACCAACCCGGTGTGGAGGCCTACAAAAAGAATATGTTCGCCCTTCTGGGCAAACCCGGCTACGAGGCTCAAAAAGCGGAGCTGGAAGCAAAGCTGGGAAAATAAACGAATCGTAGAAAGGCCCGCCGGTAGAAAGGTGGGAACTTTGGAGAGAGGAACCCCCTCTATCCACTTTGCAAATAGCGCCCCTCTCCCCGCAAGGGGAACGCCATCTCTCAAGCGGTGAAACCGCCATGGGGGTTTTCCCCGCTCCCCAGACGCCGCCCTGTCCCCCGGGCGGGGCGGCGTTTTCCTATCGTTCTCACGAAATCGATTACCCTATTAAAAATCACTGTTTAAGGAGGATTCTATGAAACAGGCAATTCAAATCGGCGCGGGCAACATTGGCCGGGGCTTCATTGGAGCCCTGCTCAGTCAGGCAGGCTGGCACGTCACGTTTGCCGACGTGGTGGAACCCATCATCCAGGCGCTGAACCGGGACCACGCCTACACGGTCCACATTCTGGACAAGGACCCCGGCGAAATCGCCATTGGCAATGTGGACGGCGTGCTCTCCACCTCCCCGGAGTTTACGCAAAAGGTGGCCCAATGCGACCTCATCACCACCGCCGTGGGTCCCAACGTGCTTCCCATCATCGCCAAATCCATCGCCGGGGGCATTCAGGCCCGCATCCAGGCCGGAAACACGGAGCCCATGAACGTGGTCTGCTGTGAAAACGGCCTCCGGACCACCACCCGCCTGAAAAACGAAGTGGTGAAGCACCTGAGTCAGGAAGAGACCGCCTTCCTGGAGGAAAACGTCGGCTTCGCCGACTGCGCCGTGGACCGCATTTGCCCCAAGCCCAATTTTGAAAACATTCTGGACGCCGCCGTGGAACGCTACTGCGAGTGGGACGTGGAGTCCGCCGCCTGGAAGGGAGAAAAACCGGAAATCGACGGGTTGACCTTCGCGGACAACCTCATGGCCTATCTGGAGCGAAAGCTCTTCACCCTGAACAGCGGCCACGCCATCTGTGCCTACCTCGGCTATTTGAAGGGCTATCAAACCATCAAGGACAGCATCGCGGACCCCGCCATTGGGGAAATTGTTCACGCCGCCATCTCCGAAAGCGGAGAGGGCCTCATCCGGGAATTCGGGTTTGACCCCGACGTCCACCACGCCTATGTGGAAAAGATCTTCGCCCGCTACCAAAACCCCTTCCTGGAAGACGAGGTGCTCCGGGTGGGTCGGGAGCCCATCCGGAAACTGGAGTCTGGGGACCGGCTCATCAAGCCCCTGAC
>CAJUCO010000012.1:0-12062 GCA_910585245.1 uncultured Oscillibacter sp. | reverse complement strand
TAGCCTACACTCTTTCCCTACACGACGCTCTTCCGATCTTATGGTCTCCCGGTGGACCACTTGCTCTTCGGCGCCGCCGCCGCCCTGCGCTTCGACTGCCCGGACGACCCCCAGAGCGTGGAGCTCCAGGCTAAAATTAAGGCGGAGGGCCATGCCGCCGCCCTGGAGGCGTATTCCGGTCTCAAACCCGAAGCCCCCCTGTTTGGCCGCATCCTGGACGTGTACCGGGCCCTGGCGGTCGCCGGAAAATAAAGACCCTTGTCGGGACGAAGGAAGAACTCCTTCGTCCCGCTTGATTTTCCGGGGAAATTTTTCCCTTCCCTTTTGGGGCAAATCCTGTTAAACTGGTGGCAAGAGAACCTCGGATTTTTTCAGGAAAGAGAGAGGATGTCTATGAAACGCCGTCTGGCCGTCTTTCTGGCAGTTTTGCAGGTATGGGCGTGGACCGTCCCGGTTTTTGCGGCGGAGCGGGAGCCTACGGACCCCAACGATCCTCTGCTGTGGGAACCGGATCTCCCGGAGTTCGACGGGCCCATGCCCCGGACCGGAGAGACGGAGGACACGTTCCGCATCATCATCAGCTTCACCGGCGATATGCTGTTGGCCTCTCTCCACGGCCAGCGGGCGGCGGGAAATTTTCTGGACTACGCCGCAAAGCAGGAGCCGGAATACTTTCTCCAGCACGTCCAGCCCTTTTTCCAGGCCGACGACTTCACGGTGGTGAACCTGGAAAATGTCTTGACAGACCGGAATCTGACGCCCAAGGAGAAAAGCACGGACCCTGCTTATTGGTTTCGGGGCCCCACGGCCAACACGGACATCCTCACCTCCTCCGGCGTGGAGGCGGTCTCCCTGGCCAACAACCACACGGGGGACTACGGCTCTGCGGGCTATCAAGATACCCTGAAGGCCGTCTCTGCCGCCGGACTGGAATACGGCGGCAACGACCGGACTTTTTACCTGGAGAAAAACGGATACCGCGTCGCCGTCATCTGCCACGGCCTCTGGAACGAGGGACAGGCCGGAGCCATCCTTCAGCGCCTTCGAACGGCGGAGAAGGACTCCGATTTTCAGGTGGTCTTCTACCACGGTGGCGCAGAGGGCGTTCACGCGCCGGAGGCGTGGCGGGTCCGGGCCTCCCGCCGGCTGGTGGACGGCGGCGCGGACCTGGTTCTGGGAAATCACCCCCATGTGCTCCAGCCGCGAGAGGTCTACAAGGAGCGGGAGATTGTCTATTCTCTGGGAAACTTCTGCTTTGGCGGCAGCCGGGGACCGGAAAACCGGACGGTCATTTACCAGTTGATCCTCCAGGTGGAAAACGGGGAACTGGTGGGCACATCCTCGGAACTGATTCCCTGCTATGTCCACACCGGCGGCCGGGTGAACAACTACTGCCCCGCGCCCATCGACGACGAAGGCCAGCGCCGGAAGGTGCTGGATTTCATGGACGGAAAGGCCAAACTGCCCTATTGAACCAAACAAACCGCGGGGATGTCCCGCAGAAAGGGGGAGACCAATGCTGACCTTGGACATGATACAAGACGCGCAAAAAGCTCTGGCGGCCATCGCCCGCCACACCCCTCTGGACCCCGCCCCCAAGCTGGGCCGGGACCTCTACATCAAGGCGGAAAATTTGCAGCTCACCGGCTCGTTCAAGCTCCGGGGAGCTTTCAACAAAATCCGCTCTTTGACAAAGGAGGAGGCGGAAAAGGGCGTCATCGCCTGCTCCGCCGGAAACCATGCCCAGGGCATCGCCCTCTCTGCCGCCCGCCTGGGCATTCCCTCCGTCATCTGTATGCCCGCCGGAGCCCCCATCAGCAAGGTAGAGGCCACGAAAAGTTACGGCGCCCAGGTGGTGCTGGTTCCCGGCGTGTACGACGACGCAGCCCGGGAGGCCCAGCGCCTCCGCCGGGAGGAGGGATACACCTTCGCCCATCCCTTTGACGATCCCCTTGTCATCGCCGGGCAGGGAACCATCGGTCTAGAGATTCTGGAGCAGCTGCCGGAGGTGGAGCAGGTGGTGGTCCCCATCGGCGGCGGCGGACTTATCAGCGGCGTAGCCTTCGCCATCAAGCAGTGCAAGCCCTCCTGCCGGGTGGTGGGCGTTCAGGCGGCCGGCGCCCCCTCCATGTACCTCTCTTTGCACGCGGGAGAACCCACGGAGCTCTCCGGCGTCGCCACCATCGCCGACGGCATTGCCGTCAAGCGGCCGGGGGATTTGACCTTTGCTCTTTGCCGGGAGTATGTGGACGAGGTGGTCACCGTCACCGAGGACGAGATTGCCTCCGCCATCCTGGCGCTGATGGAGGAACAAAAAACCGTGGCGGAGGGAGCTGGAGCCACGCCGGTGGCCGCCTGTGTGTTCGGCAAGGTCCCAACAGAGGGACGAAAGACCGTCTGCCTGGTCTCCGGCGGCAATGTGGACGTGACCACCCTCTCCCGTATCATCACCAAGGGCCTTTCCAAAGCGGGCCGCCTGGTGGAACTGACCACCAAGGTGGAGGATAAGCCGGGAAGCCTCCTCCGGATGCTCCAGGTAGTGGCGGACAGCGGGGCCAACATCATCAGCGTCAACCACAACCGGGAGGACCAGGACTCCGATGTGGGAGCCTGTATTGTCACCATGGTGCTGGAAACCCGGGACAACCGCCACGCGGAGGCCTTGCAGCTGGAGCTGCTGTCCAAGGGATATCTCATGCGCTGAATCGCGCCACTGTTTTCCACACAGGCTAAAAGCCGGCGGACCGAATTGGTCCGCCGGCTTCTGGTTTCTTCTTGGCTTATCCATCCATGTTTTGCGCAAACCGGCTGAGGATAACCGCCACCTGCGCCCGCGTGGCGTTTCCGCCGGGGGCCAGAGTACTTGCGGTGACGCCGTTGATCAGTCCCGCCGCATTGGCCCAGCGCAAAGGCTCCACCGCGTAGGACGCGATTTGCCCGGCGTCTGCGAAGTCGTCCAGATCCGCCCGCCGGCTCACATCCCGCCCCTTATAGGAGGCGTAGCGGTAGAGGAAGGCCGCCATCTGCTCCCGGGTGATGAGATTGCCCGGACGGAACGTCCCGTCGCTATAGCCGTTGACAATGCCGTTGGCCGAGGCCCAGGAAACCGCCGCCGCGTAATAGGCCCCGGAGGCCACGTCGCTGAACTGGCTCTGTCCGGCGGAGGGAGAGCCCTCCAGCCGGTAGAGAATGGCTACGATTTGTCCCCTTGTGGTGGAGCTGTTGGGGGTAAACGCCGTGGCAGAGGTGCCGTTCATCAGCCCCGCCTCAAAAACATAGCGCACCGCGTCATAGCACCAGTCCCCTGGAACCACGTCCTGAAACGCCATCTCTCCCCCGGCAACGAATCTGGCGGTCACCTCCACATCCGAAGCGGGCATGGAGAAGGTGTAGCGGTTCTGGCTGTCCTTGGTCAGCGAAACCTCCCGGCCCCGGCTGTCCTTGACGGTGATGGACTCCAGGACATACCCGGCGTCCGGGGAGATGGTGAGGGTCACCTTCTCCCCCTCCCGGGCCCCGGTGGGCCGGACGGTGACGGTGCCATGTTCCGATTGGGCAATGTGGACCTTTTTCTCAGCCGCCGTCCCGGAGCTGCCGCCGCCGCCGGAGCCGCCGGACCCGGACCCGCCGGAGCTGCCGGAGCCGGTGGAATCCCCCGTCAGGGAAATCTTCCCGTCGGCAATGGGCTGGAGACTCCGGTTTAGCAGAATCAGCTCTCCCTGGCGGGGAAGGCGGAAGGAATCCTTCGCCTTCAGCGTCCCCAGCGTCAAGGAGCTGCCTGTGAGAGGTTCCTCATCCGCCACCAGGTAGACAGTCACCAGCGTGTTGCCCCGGCTCACCTCCACATGGCACTCCGGGCTATAGACATCCTTGTCCGCCGCTTCGAACTGGGCGTTGGGGCACTCCCCCTCCAACTCCAGCTCCAGCTGGAGGGCGTAGACCTGCTGGTCCAGGCCCTCCAGGGTCAGGCGGACGCCGCCGTCCTTCTCCCGGCAGGAGAGGGACAGCGCGCCGCCGGAGGCCGCCGACACCGGCAGCCCGCACAGCAGGCACAGGGCCAGCAGGGTGCTTACAAAACGCTTCATTCGCCTTCCTCCAATTCGATGACCGGCAAGTCCTCCCCGCCGGGGGTGTTGATCCAAAGAGTCTCCGCCGTGATCCGCTGGCTGCCCGCGTCGTCCATGCTGTCCGTGCGGGAGAGGACCGCCCGCATCCGGAAGGGCAGGAGATTCTCGTCCGGGACACAGATTTCGTCCACCTCGCCCTGGAGCTCCGCCTCACGTTGGACGTTGGGGATGAAGATAAAGAAGCCGTCGCTGATGTCGCAAACCTTTCCGTCCTCGGGAATCTCGGCAAAGAGAATCGCCTTGCCGTCCAAATAGCGGATATCCGTGGTGGTCTCCACCCCGTCTTCCCCTTTTCCGGAGAGGATGGTCCGGCTGAACTCGCCTTCGATTTTCACAATCTGATAGGACGGGTCGCCCCGGTACGTGCCGGTGACAATCAGAGTTCCGGCGGGAATCACCTGGCTGGAATCGCCGTACTGGTAGTCCTCTGCCAGGATGCCCACGGCGCCCTCCTCCGAGAAGGCCACGTCGTCCCCGGCGTAGCTGATCAGCTGAACGTCCTCCACCGCAACATCCTCCGGAACGCCGGAGACGGTAACGGTTTTGGCCTCATAGGTCCAGATGCGGGTGTCCTCCAGAGGCGCGCCGGGTTTTTGGAAGTAGGTGAGGTAGCTATCCAGGTCGTCCTCCGCCAGGTTCTGGGAGAAGTCTCCCTGCCGGGCAACGGTAGTTTTGTCCTCCGTGTCTGTGATTTCCACCGTAAACTCTCCGGAAGTAGGCACGCTGGCCCCTATGATTTTCAGGCCGGAGACCGGCGTCCCCTCCGTCAGGGTGAGCACGATGTTGCCATTTTCGTCCCGCTTCACCGAGTCGTAGCTGCCCGGAGAGACGGTTTTGTCATAGGCAATCCGCACTTCTTCCGCCGTGTCCTGGCCAAAGCAGAAGCCCAAACTGTCGTACGCCCGGACGCTGTAAGTAAAGGTCCGGTGATTGGCGGAACCCACCACATCCCTGTAGGTTCCGTCCCTGGTGAAGGCAATGGGATCACCGTTGCGGAGAATCTCATAGCCCTGGAGGTTCCCCTGGCTGAGGGTGGAGCTGATCTCCAGCACCACTTCGTTATCTCCGTCCTTGTATGCCGTGAGGGTGACGCTTCCCACGCCTTCGGACACGCTATTCAAACGGTCCCGGCGGCTACCGTCATCCAGATACCAGACGGCCCGGTCCTCCGGCAAATAGTCCTTCAGCACCGCCTGGGTGCCGTCGCTGAGGGTCATGCCCCAACGGGTAAAGAAGTCCGTCAAATTCCGGTCCGCCACAGCGGAGGCGGTGCGGGCCAGCCGGTCCTGATAACTGCTCTCGCCACCGAAGTACTCGCCGGATTTCCACGCCTTGAAGAAGCGGTTGTAGAAGTCCAGAGGGTTGGTCCCCTCGTCATAGGCCAGGTGGAGCTGCCAGTAAAGTCCCAGCTGGACAAAGACATTGTTGGAGTCCCCGGGAAGGCCCTGGGCGGTCTTCTGGAAGATCTCTTCGTATTTGCCGCTTTTCTCCAGACGGGAGGGCAGGACGTTCTGGTCTCCGTCGTAGGTCTGGACCATCAGGGAATAGAGGTTGTTTGTAATTTCGGCCTTGCCCAGTTTATCCATGTTGTGGCCGATCTCGTGGGCAATCCCCCAGCCAAAAAGGCGGTTTGCAGTGTCCCCCGCCCCCAGGGTGCGGATGGGCTTGCCGCAGACCATACCGGCACAGGAGCCGTAGCCAATGCCGATGTGGTTTCCGGCTGCGTACATGAAGGCTCCCGTGAACATCTGCATACAGCGGATGTTCTGCCGGGTCTGCATATCGTTTTGCCCATAGGTTGCGTCAATTCCCTGGGTGGTTTTGCAGATGTGCATCACGTCCTCCCAGGCCTCCACGGTCTGATAGAGGGTCTCTATCCGCTCCTCCCGGCTCTGGCCCGCGCCGCTCAGCGCCGCTGCGGCGGGCAGAGACAGCAGCACCGTGGGGGTGGAAATCTCCGTGACATTGAGAATATTCGTGTTGGAGTCTCCGGTCAGTCCGGCGGCGTAGGACGCCAGTTCGTCCACATAACGTTCCAGCTCCTCTTGCCGCCGGGTCTCGCTCAGATTGTGCCAATCCGCCAGCTCCAGCACCGGGATATCCGTTCCCCGGCGGATGTGGAGGCGGATGCCCTCCGGGTTGGTGCCGCCGTAGGTCAGGTACAGGCTGCCGCCCCGGGGGGTGTTCTGGCTGCCGATCTTGGGAACGGTCAGTATGTTCCGCCCATTGTGGAGAGAACCGAACTCTTTCAGCCAGTCGGACGCCTCGGCGTTGAACTGGCTGGCGTAAACCTTCAGCACCTCTCCCTCCGGGATGCCGGAGGCGTAGATTGTAATCTCCTGGTTCGCCTTGGCCGCCGCGCCCAGAGGCTGGAGAACGCTGCCGCCCTGCTTGTAGTTCGCGCTGTCCGCCGCGCCGTCCCGGGATTCCACGCCGTTTACCAGCGCGCCTGTGCTCTGTCCCTGGGGCGGCAGCAATTCCTCTGCCAGGGCCAACTCGTCGGCCAGAGTGGACAGGTTCATGTAATAGTTTTTCTCGTCGCTCTCCAACCGGGCCCGCAAGGCGTCAATATCCGCTTGGCTGACGCCGGGCTTCAAGGAGGTCCGTAAATCGTCGCCAAAGAGCGCGGCAATGTTGTCCGGCAAGCAACGGGCAGGGTCGTACTCCATAAACAAGAGCTCCGACAGGCTCACCGCCGAATAGTCCTTCTGCTCAATGGTAATGCCGATCTGCACCACGTCCGTGACGGGCTCGAAGGGCAGCACGGCAAACCGGGTCGTACCGGGGTTGTTCCCCACGGGCAGCCAGGTGTTGTGGTCGTTGGCAAGTCCCCCCTGGAAGGGGTCCGGAGACACCAGGGTACCGGGACCGCTGAGATCGTCCCCCTGGCGCCAGACGGTGACGGTATAGAGCCGCAGGTTGTTCCGGTAAGTGCCGTCCAGCCGGGGCACCCAAATGACGCTGCTCAGGTCCACGGGCTGGGCAAAGGAGGCCAGCACCTGCTTGTTCCGGGCCCAGTTTCCGTCGTAATAGTGCTGGGACGTCCAGTGGGTGCGGAAATCGCCGTCGTTCATATAGGACGCCTGGAAAGGCTGTCCGGCGGGGTACTCCTTGGAGGCCACGTTTCCGCTGTCCCGCAGCCAGACCCGCTCAATGGCGGAGCCCTCCAAAATACCCTCAGTGGGGATGCCCTCGGGGCGGGAGTAGTCCACGGCCTTGGGCGTTCCCTGGGAGATGCGGGAGGGGCCGCTGAGGCCGATTTCATTCCCCGCCACAATGTAGATGGAATAGGTGACGCCGTTGGTCAACCCGGTGATGGTGGTGCTGGTGGTATCCAGGCGGCTTCCCCACTGGCGGTAGTCCCCGTCGCTTTCCGCCTTGTAGTAGACCTCATAGAAGGTGCCGCCCTCGCTGGCTTTCCAGCTCACAGACAGCGCGCCGTCCAGTTCGCCCACATTCACCATGTCCGGGGCGCCGGGGGCCTTGGCGGGCTGAGGCGTGGCCTCCACGGGGTCGCTGGCGGCACCCTCCCACTTGCCGTCGATGGGTGTGACGGTGAAGAGGTAGGTTTTCAGGTTCTCCAGCCCTGTAATTTCCGCCTGGGGCACATCCACCTGAAGAGACCGGCGGCTGCCGCTGCCGTCTTTGAGCCAGTAGTCCACCCGGTAGCCGGAGATGTTGGGCACCTCGCTCCAGCGGAGGCTAACCTGCTCGCTTCCCGCCGTGGCCTTGAGATTCCGCACCACGCCGCTGGCGATGGAGGGGGCCTCCGGCACCACCTCCCGGAGGAATTGGATGGACTCTACCGTGGTGTAGTCCCCTCCGGCAGTACGGGTCACGGTAATGGTGATCTCCTTCACTGCCACCCGGCGGCCCAGGGAGATCTTCACCACCCGGCGGCCCTCCACAGCGCTGATGGCGCGGACGCCTTCAGGCAGAGAAAGGTCAAAGGGCACAGTCTCCGTCTCCCCGTTTGCAAGCCCCAAAGCCACATTGCCCTCCAGCATGGCCCCGGGGCCGTCGGGAGAGGTGATTTGGACTTCCTCCATCTCCACCGCCCGGGACAAGGCGATTTGAAGCTCCAGGGGGCTACCGGCCACCGTCACCGTCCGGCCATTGTCCGAGAACAGGTCCTCCAAACTGCCGGAGGACAGGCTGTTCCCGCCGCCCAGGTGGACGTCCTCCACCGGCGGAGCCAGAAGCTGGGTGTCCCGAACCTCCGGGAGGCCCTCTGCGTAAAGGTTCCGGCTGACAATGGCCAGATCATAAATATCAATCTCGCCGTCTCCGTTGAGATCATAGCGCTCCAGATCCCGCTGGGCGGTGGAGGCCAGCGCCTTGGAAAGCTCCTCCCGGTCCCGGCTGTTGACCTGTCCGTCGCCGTTTACATCTCCCAGGGTAAAGGAGGCGTCCCCCGTACCCAGAATGACGTGCTGGGAGTAATCCCCCAGGGTCAGGTTCTGACGAAAGGCGGTGTAGCCCTCTCCCGTGAGCTCCAGAGCGTAGTCCCCCTGGGGAAGCCCGGAGACCTCAAGGTCCAGATACCCCGGCCAGCGGCCGCCGCTTAAGGGGCCTCCGTCCTGGTTCCGGAGGGTTACCTCCGCCGGATAGCCTCCAACTTCGGTGCGGCCATCCTCCGCCAGGTCCAAGGTTCCCAGGGAGCGGCCGCTCTGAAACAACTCCGCCCGGACCTCCCGGTCTCGGAGAGCCGCCTGCGTCTGGGGCCAGTCTACCCGAACCGTGGCGGCGAGGCGGCCGTTGTTTCCGCCATCCCAGGCGGCCTCCGCCGGCGGAAGGCCAGGCAAAAGCAGCGCCCCTGCCAGCAGCAAGGACAAGATTCGTTTTCTGATACGCATAGATGATGCCCTCTCATTTCCGCGTTCGGGCCGGAACAGCCGTGCCCGGAACCGCAATGGTGGATAGATTATAGCAAGTTCTCCACAGCTTGGCAAGATGGGATTTTTCACCTTTTTGAAGCCCCGGATTTTGGCCAAAATTCCCCTTTTGCATGGGGGTTGCCTCAGACCAATCCCAAAACTCTTGGCCGGCATTTTGAAATAAGGAGCCGCCTTTACCCGGCAGCTTCCCGATAAATAAGAGATCTGTCCTCCGCTTCCCTCATGGAAATCATGACGCCACAGTCTCTTGCAGTGAAGGATTTTCAGTCCTCCATCCCCTATTTGCCCATTTCTCTTTCAAGTTTCACACTTTTCAAAACCCTTCAGCCCCGGTTTCCCCTTTGCCGTGGTAAACTCGTAGGTATATTTTTTCATTGCGTTTTTCCTGTCTTCCCGTGGGTTCTCCCCGCATAGTGCAAGGCCCCATTCCAGGCAATCCGTTTTCGTGAAATTGCCAAACCCCGTTCTCCTCCACGCGTTTCCCGGAAAGGCCGAAACTCCGTTTTCAGATTCGTGTTGCTGAAAGCCGCTTCGGCAAACCACTCGTCAAAATATCAAAAACAGGCAGCCATCTGTTAATGGACGACTGCCCGGTAAATGGGAATTGTAATCGCTTAATGCTCACAATCTATGATGATTTTATTACACGTCTTACACCAATGGGCAGTTAAAAAATGGGGGTGAAGTAAGGCGTCAAAAGGACTCGGTGGCAACATGAATGCTCCCACTTTTTTCATAGAGCCCTCCGAATACAATCTTGGTGTTCTATGTCCTTCTGGAAGAAAATAAGTTCCGCCGCTGTTTCTCAGTTCTCCGCATACCATCTCTGTTCCGCAAAATGGACATTGCGTAAATATATCCCCCTCAAACACCGATTTGTTACCCTAATTATAGTACAGGACCCCTGCTATTTCAATAATACCTTTGTGGAAACCGCCGAAGTGACCTCCCAGCAATACTTCCCTTAAAAGAGACGCCAAAACTCTGTAGGAGTACAATACATATTGGACGGTGGATTCTATAATGCTATTTGACAGTCGGACAACGGTCGGTTGTCCGGCTGATTTTTTATAAAGCGTAGGGGCAGGACCCCGGAAAGGAACTCTATATGAGTAACGAAGAGAAAAGCGAAGCGAAAAAGGAAATGAAGATCGACCCCGCATACCAGGGCTATGTCTTCCTCGGCTGGGCCTCCGGCCTGTTCGAGCTCAAAAGCGGCGAGAAGCGGCCCTACTACAATATGTACGTATTTTCTCCCGTCAGTGATTACGTCTCCGACGACTACGAAGCCAGCGGCTTCAAGGCGGAGAAAAAGAAGTGCATCAGCCCAAACGTATGGGCGGGCATGAACCCCGGCGATAAGGTCCGGCTGTTCTTCGATGATAAGGGCCGGGTAGTCGAGGCCGCTCTGGACACTTGAACGAGGCTCTTGAAGATTTGCTTGACGATGCTCCGTCGTGCGGCAATTGGTAACACCTGGAATGTCGAGAGGATATGCCGTGCTACCGTGAAAAGGAAAAACTACAGGGAATCCGGGAGGCCCACAGGGCCACCCGGACCCCCGGAAGTAATCATGGGGGTACTCATGACAGACAGAAGGGGAGACTACCAATGAAATGCGAAGTGCTCATTGACTGGCTGACATTCTCGGTAAAGAGGGAAGACCCCAATGAAGTCATCCGGGACTACCTGGGCTTAGATCCGGCCTTGTTCCAGGATACGGGCTACAGCCTCCTGGGCTATAACAAGGTGCTACGGTTCTCGGATATCTGCGTATGCCATGAACCCAGGGAAAACCAGCATTTCAAGAATATGGGCATATGCGTGAGTATGTCCGGCAACGGCTGCCGGGCCTTTGAAACCATGTCCAGGCTGGGAGCAAAGGACAGGCAGGGCAAGGAAAGTGTCGCGTTTCCCGCGTTGTTCCGGCTCCTGGCGGCGGATGAAGCCGTCAACGTCTCCCGTATCGACATTGCGTGTGATGACTGGGAGGGATATCTGAACATGGACGAAATCATAGTCAGGACCCGGGCCAACGCCGTCAACAGCCGCATGAGATGGAAAGATATCCATGAATCCATCGACGGCGTAAGCAAGGCCGGAGCCACCGTATATATAGGTGCTCCCTCCTCGGACTTCCGTGTGTCCGCATCTACGACAAGGCCCTGGAGCAAGGCGTAGACGGGCACTGGGTCCGGGTGGAGCTGGTCATGCGCTCCGCCAACGCCAACGCCTTTGTGGAGGCTGTGACGGACTCCAAAACCGTAGGGAAGCTGGCCGCACAGGTGATCAATGACAAATTCAGCTTCATAGAGCGGGATGACAGTAACATCAGCCGGTGTACCGTCTGTGAGTGGTGGCAGAACTTCGTGGACGAACTGGATAAGGTCCGGCTTGTCTCCCGGGAAGTCATCCGGCACGGCGTGGAGCGCATTCGGAACTGGATTGAAAGCCAGGTGGGCCCGTCCCTCTATATCCTGATGAAGACTATGGGAATCATGGATATTTACGGCATCGCCGCCAATTCCGCCGGACGGATATCCCCCCAGCAGGAGGCGTTAATCCTGGACTTCCAGTCCCTGTGCTCCGCTAGAAGGGCGGTAGTGTAACACAATCGGACGCCACCGTGCCGCTGATCTGCTCCGTCCTGAAGAAAATCCGTGTTACAAAGGAGGCGCCATTTGTCTTTGCCTTGCCCCTTGCCCTCTATGGCATTGCCTACGGTTCCTACTGCCTGGGCCACTCCCTGGTCTGGCTGGTCCCTGTCCTCTGGGCTAAGCTCCGGAAAAAGAAAAGAGACCGCCCCTAGCGGTCCCCCCTTCTCCCGGTGCTTGTCCTGAATGAGGTGCAACAGAATTTCATTTGATTTCCGCACCATGTCGATCTCCCGCCGCTCCTCTTCTCGCTGGCGTTCCAGCTCCTCGGTTTCCCCAGAGTATTGCTGCGCTTTAGTTTCTTTGGAGATTCTATAGATTCCCAATGCTAAGAATCTGTATTCATAAGCGTTTGATCAGTGTGTGGAAATGAGAAATTTTGA
>CAJUCO010000011.1 GCA_910585245.1 uncultured Oscillibacter sp. | reverse complement strand
AACGAAGTTTTAGCGTAGCGAAACGACCGAAGGGTGAAAACCCTTCGGTCGTTTTCTCTCATCATGTACCGGGTTAGCGGGGGCAAAAAAAGTAGCTGATTCATGTACTCCCGCCCTCCGCGCAAGCTGAGACGCACGGAAAGACAATGGGTACCTGACCGCTGGACTTCAGGCGCGTCCCTGGCTTCTGCTCCGTTCTCTCTTTCACCCTGCGACACGGCATATGACGGTTCTCAACTTTGCCGGTGATCTCTTGAACTCCTTCGGTGCGCATGGTAAAATGAAAACGCTACCTCTTACAGTCTTAAAAGGAGTGTGTGGTCCATGATATTGACGGAACAAATGATCCAACTTCAAGCGCCTAACCCAGCGGCTGTGGAAAATGGGCGGAAGCTATGGAAAAAGGGGAGCTTTTCCGGTCACTGCCGGACGGAAGACGGTTCTTTATACTGGGCCCAGTGCGCCGGCAGCGGCAAGACGCCTTATCAGGTCTCCATCGACTGGTCGGTCCCCGACGCCCCGGTGTGCCGGTGCTCCTGTCCCAGCCGGCAGTTCCCCTGTAAGCACGCCCTGGGTCTGATGTTCGAGCAGCTGTCCGGCCAGAAGTTTGAAACGGCGGACATTCCCCAGGATATCGCCGGCAAGCGGGCCAAGCAGGCAGCCCGGACCGCCAAAAAGGAGGCCGCCGAGACCTCCAAGCCCAAAAAGCCCAATGCCGCCGCCCAAAAAAAGAAGCTGGCCCGGCAGCTGGAGGGACTGGACATGGCGGAAAAAATGGTAAACGATCTGGTTTTCGCCGGTGTGGGCACCCTGTCGGGAAGCTCCGCCCAAACCTACGACAAGCTGGCCCGGGATTTGGGCAGCTGCTATTTAACGGGGCTTCAGACTGCTTTTACCCGCATTGCCCTGACGGTACGCCAGGTGCAAAAAGACCCGGCTCAGACGGAGAGGGCCTATGCCGAGGCCTTGCGCATCCTGGTGTCCCTGCGCTCCACCATCAAAAAATCCCGCGTCTTTCTCCAAAAGAAGCTGGAGGAGGGCGGCTTCTCCCCTGAGGATTCCACCCTTTTCGAGGCCCTGGGCGGGGTTTGGAAACTGGAGGATTTGCGGGCTATCGGTTCCTTCCGGGAAAACGTGCGGCTGGTTCAGCTGTCCTTTGACGCCCACTTTGACGAGGCGAAAAAGGAGTATGTGGAGCGGGGCTGGTGGTTGGATCCGGACGGTGGGACGCTGTTTCAGACCCGGAACCTGCGGCCTCTGAAAGCCCTGAAATACGTGAAAGGGGACGACAGCCGTTTCGGCCTTTTGGAAATTCCCGCTCTGTACATCTACCCCGGGGAGGGGGATCGCCGGGTCCGCTGGGAAACCGCCTCGTCCCGTCCCCTCACGGCAGAGGAGCAGGCCGCCCTCCCCGCTCTGGCGGAGCCCCAGCTGGCAGCGGCGGTAAAGCGAACCAAGGGCGTCATCAAAAACGCTCTGGCCCCCAAATTTCTGGCGGCGTTGGTGTCCATCGGACGGCTGGGGAGAATAGGGGACTTTTTTATACTGGAAGACCCCTCCGGCGGGCGGATCGTCCTGCGGGACCGGCCCGGAGACCAAACGTCCTCCACTGCCCGGCTGGCCATGCTTCCAAGGGAAATTCCGGCAGGCAGCGCCTTGTTCGGCCTTCTTTTCTACGATGAGGGAGACCGCTCTCTCTGTCTACATCCCCAAAGCGTTGTGACCCGGTCGGAAATCCTCCGGCTACAGTATTAAGGAGGGCGGCGTTTATGAATTTACAACCCCTTTACGATGTGAAAGAGCGGCTGGAACAAGCCGCCATTGCCGGAGCCAGCCTGTTGGAGGAGGACTTCCGCCTCCAGCGGGCGGCTGAGGGCTTGAAACCCCTGGCCGCCGCCAGTCCGGTCTTTGGGAAGATCTCCGCCGGACTGGAAAAGCTTCTCTCCGCTCCGGCGGAGGAGCGCTCCGGCCTGCTGCTGGACCTGCTGGCCCTGGTGGACGCGGTGGCCTATACCCAGGGGAAAACCGGCCTGGACGGAGAGCTGGTCCCCCTGCCCTTTGGGCGCGGACAGTATCTGGAACTGAGCTATGGCCAGCTCCACCCCCTGTTGGAGGCCCTGACCACCACCGGCGGCGGACGGCTGGAGATCCTCAAATCCGCCTGGGAGAACCATCCGGAGTGGTTTGGGGACTATCGCCTTCTGCCCGCCGTGGTACAGGACCTGGGGGACAGCTACAGCGAGATTGGCGAACTCAACGCCTCCATTCTAAAGCAGGCCGGTCCCGCCGCCCTGCCCCTTTTGAAGGAGGGGTTCGACCCCGCCGGAACCAGGGCCATGGCCCGCCGGGTGGAGGTGATATCCGCCATCGAGGGGGCCGGCGCCGCCGTCTGGCTCCGGGAGATTTTGCCGGAGGCGAAAAAGGATGTGCGAACGGCGGTCCTCACCGCCCTGGGCGGCATCCCGGCCAGCGGCCCCCTTCTTTTGCAGCTTGCCCAGACGGAGCGGGGCGGAAACCGGGACGCGGTGCTCCAGTCCCTGGCCCTTCAGGAGGGGGAAGACGTCCGGGCCTTCTGGGAGGCGGAGCTTGTAAAGCACAGCGGGTCCGTGAAATTCCTGGAGCCCTCCCAGACGGACTGGTCCATGGACCTGACGGCCCGGGGACTGCGGCAGCGTCTGGAGTCCTTTTTCCAAAAGGCCCCTACCCGGGAGGAGTGCGACGAGACCAAGCGCTGGTGTCACTCCATCGGACGGAAGGACGGCCCGGTGATGCTGGACTTCTGGCGGTGGGCGGAGGAGCACATGGAGGCCATTGACCAAATCAAGGGGGAGAAAGACTATCCGCCCTTTTTCGGCGTGGCGCTGGATGAGCGCCTCCAGGAGATCATGCGCCATACCGGACCCGGGCCCCTGCGGGACTTCTGCCTGGGTCTTTGGGAGCGGCGGCCGGAGCGGTCCCGCTGTCTCTACACCAGCTTCCAGGCCGCTTTGCTGTCCCTTCCGGCGGCGGAGGTCTATGAGCGGTACGCCCCCTACATCCTGACGGAGAAACCCGCCGGGAACTCCGACTGGAAAAAGACCCTCAACACCGTTTTGCTCCGGGCCTTGGGGGAGGTGTGGTGGTATCCCCAGGGGGAGCGGTATCAGGTCTACGGCGGCCAGCCCACCGCGGAGCCCCTGGACCGGCGTTGGATAGAGCGGCTTACCCAGGCGGTCTATACCGACGTGCCGGGGAGGGGCGGCTCCCCCTTTGCCTATTACTGGGAGAATGTGGCCGAGATTGATTTGACCCTGATGCGTCTGGCAGACCCCACGGACGAGGAGAACCGAAAGCTGCTGATCCCCTATCTCCGCCAGCGGCTGGTAAAGACCGGACTGCCCTATCACTACAGCCGCTGGCTGTTCCGGCTGGGCGGCAGCCCCAGGGGAATTTTTGGAAGGTCCATGGCGAAAAACCCCTCGGCCAACCACCTCTACGTCGTGTGGGGCCTGATGAACGAGGCCAGCCGCGCGCTGCCCCCGGAGGAGACGGCTGCTTTGCTGGAGGAATTTCAGGACGCCGGAGCCGCCCGGAAACAGGCCCTGGCCCATTTTCAAAAGGCCATCCCCTGGACCGTCCAGCAGCTCCGGGCGGGGAACCCCTTCCCGGATTGGGACAGCTGGCAGAAAATCATCAAATGACAGGAGGAAGGAAGTATGTCTGAGAAAAACGTGCAGCGCCTCCCGGCGGAGGAGCTGTTTCAACGGGAGCTGGACGCTCTCATCTCCGCGGAGACCGGCGCTGTCCCCACCGGGTGGCGGATGTCCCCCAAGTCCGTCCTCACCTACATCACCGGCGGAACGACGGTCAAAGGGGTGGACATCACCCCCAAGTACATGGGAAACCGGCGGCTGGTGGAAATCGCCGTCGCCACCCTGGTGACGGACCGGGCTCTCCTCCTCATCGGCGAACCGGGAACCGCCAAGTCTTGGCTCAGCGAGCACCTGGCCGCCGCCGTCAACGGCGACTCCACCAAGGTGGTCCAGGGCACGGCGGGCACCACAGAGGAACAGATCCGCTACTCCTGGAACTACGCCATGCTCATCGCCAAGGGTCCCTGCCCGGAGGCCATGGTGAAAAGCCCGGTGTACCGCGCCATGGAGACAGGGTCCGTTGCCCGGATTGAGGAGATCTCCCGCTGCGCCAGCGAAGTCCAGGACGCTTTGATCTCCATTCTCTCGGAAAAGCGCCTCAGCGTCCCGGAGCTGGGAGCGGAAATTCCAGCGGCCAAGGGCTTTTCCGTCATCGCCACCGCCAACACCCGGGACAAAGGCGTCAACGATATGTCCGCCGCGCTAAAGCGGCGCTTCAACATTGTGGTTCTGCCCACTCCCTCCGACATGGAGACGGAGATGGACATCGTGCGCACCCGGGTGGCCCAGCTTTCCGCCGGTCTGGATTTGAACGCCTGCCAGCCGGAGGGAGACACGGTGGAAAAGGTGGTCACCATCTTCCGGGAGCTCCGGGCCGGAGCCACCCTGGACGGCAAGCAGAAGCTAAAACCCACCTCCGGCGTTCTCTCCACTGCGGAGGCCATCTCCCTCCTGGCCAACTCCATGGCCCTGGCGGGGAGCTTTGGAGACGGCTCCATCGCGGCGGCGGACCTGGCCGCCGCTCTCCAGGGGGCGGTGGTCAAGGACGAGGACAAGGACAAAGTCTCCTGGAAAGAGTACCTGGAAAACGTGATGAAAAAGCGGGGCTCCAGCTGGCTGCCCCTTTACCGGGCCTGCCGGGAGCTGAACACATGAGGACGGGGCCGATCTTTTTCGGCGTGCGCCATCTTTCTCCGGCGGCGGCCTTTCAGCTGCGCCGGACTCTGGACCAGGTCCGGCCCCGTCTGGTGCTGGTGGAGGGCCCCAGCGACCTGAACGGGCAGATGCAATGGCTGTGCCACCCTGAGACCCGGTTTCCCACCGCCATCATGGCCTATACCCGCCGGCCCCCGGTGCGCACCGTTTTATGGCCCTTCGCCGTCTACTCTCCGGAGACTCAGGCCATCTTGTGGGCCCATGAGCACGGGGTGGAATGCCGCTTCATGGACCTGCCCTCTTCCGTGTTTTTGGCCCTGGCCGCCAGGGAGGAGTCCGGGGAAGCGGAGGAGGCGGCCTCCACCGAGAACATCTATCAGCGGTTGGAAACCCTCACCGGCGAAGATCACGACGCCTTCTGGGAGCGGAACTTCGAGCAGTTGGAGGAGGGCCGCTACCTCTCCGCCGCCAACGCCTTTGGCCGGGAGCTGAGAGCGGCCTCGGCGGAGGCCCCTTTCCAAACCGCGGAAACCTTGGTGCGGGAGGCGTACATGAAGCGGGTCATCCGGCAGGCGGTGGACTCCGGCATCCCGGAGGAGGACATTTTCTGCGTCTGCGGAGCCTTCCATGTGGCGGGGCTGGAGGGAAACGAACCGCTCAGCGACGGGGAGGCGGAGGCACTGCCACAGGAGGAGGCCCTGTCCACTTTGATGCCCTACTCCTATTACCGGCTGTCTTCCCGCTCCGGCTATGGCGCGGGAAACCGGGCCCCGGCCTATTTTGAAATGCTGTGGGAGGCTCTTGGCGGCGGCGGGCTGAGGGAACTTCCCTACCGTTATCTCACCCGTCTGGCCGCCGCCCACCGCAAGGCGGGAAATCTGGTGTCCTCCGCGGAGGTCATCGAGGCGGCGCGGCTGGCAAACGCCCTGGCGGGGATGCGGGGAAGCCGGTATCCCACCTTGCCGGACCTGCGGGACGCCTCTGTCGCCACCATGGGCCACGGGCAATTTTCCCAGCTGGCGCTGGCGGCGGCGGACACGGAGATTGGCAGGACCATCGGCTTTCTTCCGGAGGGAGTCAGCCGCACCAGCGTACAGGAGGACTTTTACCGCCAGCTCAAGGAGCTGCGTCTGGAGAAATACCGCACCGCCCAGGTCCAGCGGCTGGACCTGGACCTGCGGGAAAAGTTGAACGTGAAATCAGAGGCGGCCGCCTTGGCGGACCTTCGCCGTTCCTTCTTTCTCCACCGTTTGCGGATATTGGGGATTTCCTTCGCAAGCCTTCTCCCCTCCCGGCAAGAAGGGGCCAACTGGGGAGAGTATTGGGACTTGCGCTGGACGCCGGAGGCGGAGATCGAAGTTGTGGAGTCCTCCCTCCTGGGGGACACCGTGGAGGGAGCTGCGGCCTACGCGCTGAAGGAGCGGGGGGCTCAAAGCGCTTCCATCGCCCAGGCCGCCGCCATATTTGAAGACGCCTTCCTCTGCGGGATGCCCGCCGCGGCCGGACACGCCCTCACTGTACTACAGGGGCTGAGTGTGGATTCCGCCGCCATTGCCGACGTGGCGGAGACGGCCTCCCGGCTGTCCCTGGTGGTGCGCTATGGCGATCTGCGCCGGTTTGACCCCGCGCCGGTGATTCCCCTGATTAAGCAGCTGTACCTGCGCTCCTGCCTGACTCTGGCGGAGGGCTGTGTCTGCGACGCCCAGGCCGCCCCGGCGGTGACCAGGGCCATGGACCAGCTCAACGCCCTTCAGCTCCATCACGATTTTTTGGACGGGGACCGCTGGCTCCGCCTGCTGGAGGATATCTCCGACCGGGACGATCTGAACACCCGGTGTTCCGGCTTCGCCATGGCCATTTTGCTGGAGCGGGGCAAGGCGGACGAGGAGCTCTTGTCCCGGGAAGTGTCCCGGCGCTTGTCTCCCGGCGTTCCCGCCGACCTGGGAGCAGGGTGGTTCGAGGGGTTGGCCGCCAAAAACCGCCGGGCTCTCATCGCGCGGCTGTCGCTGTGGCGGCACTTGGACAACTATCTCTCCGGGCTGGACGAGGAGGCCTTCCGCCGGGCGCTGGTCTTCCTCCGGCGGGCCTTCGCGGACTTTTCCCCAGGCGAAAAGAACGACATCGCCGAAAATCTGGGGGAACTCTGGGGCGTCAACCCCCGGCAGGCGGCGGAGGCTTTGATGAACGACGCCACCCAGGCTGAGCAGGAGCTTCTCAGCAGCCTGGAGGATTTCGACTTTGACGACATTTAAGGGGGGATGGCCATGACACAACAACAACCGCTCTCCCGCTGGCGGCTGATCCTGGGCTCCGAGACCCAGGACTCCTTTTCCGGCATGGGCGGCGGGGTCCTGCCTCAGGAGGAAGCTCTCATGGACTCCGCCCTGGGAGCCATTTACGGCGGCCCGGGGGAGGGATTTGGCGCCTCCGGAAGCGGCGGCGGGAAGAATCCCCCCTCTCCGGTCCTCTCCAAGTGGTTGGGGGACCTGCGGTCCCTCTTCGATCCGGAGACGGTGGCGGTGGTCCAAAACGACGCCATTGAGCGCAAGGGCCTCAAGCAGTTGCTGCTGGAGCCCGAGCTGCTGGACACCCTGGAGCCGGATCTGAATCTAGCCTCCACGCTGCTGATGCTAAAAGATCAGATTCCCAAAAAGTCCAAGGAATCCGCCCGGAATTTCATCCGCAAAATTGTGGAGGAAATCAACCGGATGTTGGAAAGCGACGTGCGCCGCGCGGTGACGGCGGCGCTGAACCGCAAAGCCCACTCCCCCCTGCCCTCCGCTGCGGCTATGGACTTTCCCTATACAATTCGGAGAAATTTGAAAAACTATAACCCGGAGTTGGGTGTAATCGTTCCGGAACGGGTGTGGTTCTTCGACCGCTCCAGCCGGGTCAACCGTTGGCACGTCATTTTGGACATCGACCAGAGCGGGTCCATGGGCCAGTCCATTCTCTACTCCTCCGTGATGGCCTGCGTGCTGGCCTCCATGTCCGCCGTCAAAACCAGCGTGGTGGCCTTTGACACCCAGATTATGGACCTCACTCCCCTGTGTCAAGATCCGGTGGATTTGCTTTTTGGCTTTCAAATGGGGGGCGGAACAGACATCGCCAAGTCCATCGCCTATTGCCAGGGGCTGGTGGAGTCCCCTGCCAAAACGCTCTTTTTCCTCATCTCCGATCTGGAGGAGGGCGGCAACCGGGCGGCCCTTTTGCGGCGGGTGGAGGAGTTGAAGGCCTCCGGTGTGACGGTGGTGGTTCTGCTCGCCATTGCAGACGGGGGCAAACCCTACTACGACGCCCAGACCGCCCAGCGCATCGCCGCCATGGACATTCCCTGTTTCGCCTGCGCCCCGGAAAAACTGCCCGCGCTGCTGGAGCAGGCCCTGACCGGACGTCCGCTACAGCCCTAGAGAAGACGGTGGATTCCCCACGACGCCGGAGTTTTTGCCCCCTGTTTGTACCGGCATCCCGAGAAGAACCGCGGAGGGAAACCTCCGCGGCCCCGTTTTTACCGCTTCTCTGGAAAAACACCTTCAGCCCCATAAATTCCCCTTGACACCGGGGAGATGTTGTGATATTCTCAAAACAGACCGACGGTCGGTTTTAAAAGGGAGGCGAGTTCGTGGCGCGGAACAAATATCCGGAAGAAACGGTGCGCAAAATTCTGGACACAGCGGAACGGCTGTTTATAGAAAAGGGCTACGACCAGACCTCGCTCCAGGACATCCTCACAGCGACCGGCCTCTCCAAGGGGGCGATTTATCACCACTTCCTCTCAAAAGAGGAGATTTTCTACTTTGTCTGCGATCGCATCGGCCAGCGAAACGGCGAGATCCTGTCCGAGGTTCGGGACAACCCCAATTTAAACGGCATGGAGAAACTGCGTACCATTTTCAAGGTCTCTCTCCATCCGGAGCGGCAGGCGAAAATGTTTTGCATGATGCCCTATCTGTTGGATAACGCCAAATTCCTGGCTTCCGAGATGCGAAGCATTTTTTCGGAGGTCGTGCCGGACTTTATGGAACCCATTATCCGGGAGGGTGTCGCGGACGGCTCCATCCATACGGATCACCCCCGGGAGCTGGGAGAGGCGATAATCTTGCTTTCAGACGTGTGGATCAACCCCATTGTCCGGCCCACCACGCCGGAGGAAATCAAAGCCCGCTGCGCCATGTTCAACCAGCTGCTGTCCCCCTTCGGCATTGAGGAATTGATAGACGGGGAGATTCTAAAAACGCTGATAGGCTATACGGAATTGGCCCACCACCCCTCCTCAAGCGGAAAAACGTGTGACTGAAAGGAAGCTGCCCCAAACGGCGGTTTCTTTTTGGCAATATAAAAACCGACGGTCGGTTTATAAAAGGAGAATGACCATGAAACCAGCCATCCCCCCTCTCTTCCGCCGGGACTTCACCCTGGTGGTCATCGGACAAATTATCTCCCTGTTCGGAAACGCCATTTTGCGCTTTGCCCTGCCCTTGTACCTTTTGCGTCAAACCGGTTCCGCCCAGTTATTCGGTCTGGTGGGGGCGGCGGCCTTCATTCCTGCGGTGCTGTGCTCTCCCATCGGCGGCGTGGTGGCGGACCGGGTGAACAAACGAAACGTCATGGTGGCGCTGGATGCGTCCACGGCGGGCCTGATTCTGGTCTTTGGCCTTTTGTTGGGAAGGGCGCCGCTGGTTCCCCTGATGATCGCCTGCCTCATGTTGCTCTACGGCATCGCCGGGGCCTATCAGCCGGCGGTACAGGCCAGCATCCCCCTTCTGACGGCTCCGGAGCAACTGACTGGGGCAAACGCCGTCATCAACATGGTAAACACCCTGTCCAGCCTTTTGGGGCCGGTGGTGGGCGGCGTGCTGTTTGGGGTTTTCGGTATCCGGCCCATTTTATGGGTCAGCGTGGGCTGCTTTTTCCTCTCCGCCGTCATGGAGCTGTTCATCCGCATCCCTCACCGTCCCCAGGCGGCGGCAGGCGGCGTGCTGTCCACGGTAAGACAGGATCTGGGGGAGAGCTGGCGGTTCATTCGCCGGGAGCGGCCGGTGTTTCTCTCGGTTATGATGGTGCTGGCCCTTTTTAATCTGGCGCTGTCCGCCGCCTTGATCGTGGGCATCCCTGTGGCGGTGGTCCAGACGCTGGGCATGAGCGACCGCCGCCTGGGTCTCACCCAGGGGGCCATGGGGTTGGGCGGCCTGTTTGGAGGTTTGCTGGCGGCGGCCCTGGGGAGACGGCTGCAACTCCGGCGGGGAAGCGTCATTTTACTGTCGGTCAGTTTGACTGTAGCCATTATGGGACTGGCCCTGCTGCCGGGGACCCCTCCCGCCTTGAGCTGGTGGGTTTTGACGGCTATGAGCTTTGCCGTTGTGGCCCTTTCCACCCTGCTGGTGGTGGTGCTCAGCGCGGCAGCTCAGGGACAAACGCCGCCGGAGTTGCTGGGCAAGGTGATGGCCTTCATCATGGCGGTGTCCAACTGCGCCTCGCCTCTGGGGCAGGCGGTCTATGGGACACTGTTCCAGAGCTGTTCCGCCTGGGCTGTTTTGCTGGGGGCGTCCCTGGCCGCCGTGGCCATCGCCTTCTACTCCCGGCGCGTTTTCCACGAACTGGACCGAATATAAAAAAGCGGCTGACGCCGCTTTTTTTACGCCCCCCGCCTCAACCGTCCCTCACCGGCCTACAGGTGGACCTCTCCACCAGTTCCGGCTGCATCATCACCGGCTCCTTACATACGGTCCCCGGATGTGCGATCTGGGCCAAAAGAAGCTCTGCGGCGGTTTCCACCACCTGCCTTGCCCGGTGATCCAGGGTGCTCAGGCGGATACCCGGAAAGCCGGAATAGGTGATGTTGTCAAAGCCAAGCAGGGAGATATCACCGGGAATGGAGACATGAAACTCCTTGGCCGCGGAGAGAAATCCCAGCGCGATGGTGTCGCATGAGGCAAACACCGCCGTCTCCTGAAAAGGGTCCAGGAAAAAGCGGCGGGCCAACTGGTAACCCGTGTCGGCAGTGGAGCAATACGCGTCGTTGGTAAAGGTTCTGACGGACATCCCCAGCCGTTCCGCCGCGCCGGTAAATCCCCGGTGCCGGGAGATGTGGGAGTAGTTGTTCTCCCGCGCTCCCATATAGGCCACCTTCGTATGCCCCAGGCGGAACAGGTACTCGGCGGCAATTCTTCCCCCCGCCTCGCTGTCCACATAGACGGAGGGGATGTCCAAGTCCGGCTGGGAGTCATCCAGCCCCCCCTGCAAAACTATGGGAACATACCGGATGTACCGGCGGATCAACTCCGGAGCCTGCTTGGAGGAGCTGGCCAAAATGATGCCGTCCGCCCGGTGTCCAATGAGAAATTCAAAGAGCTGGTCTATGCCCCCATCCTCCACCCGCCCGCGGCAGAGAAAGAGGTGATAGCCCCGCAGGCGGAGAAACCGCTCCAAGGCCAGCGCCATGTCGGCAAAAAGGGGGTTGTCCAGATCAGAGAGTATGCAGCCCACCAGATTGCTCCTTCCGGAGCTGAGTCCCCGGGCCAGCAGATTTCTGCGGTATCCATGCTGGCGGCAGAGGGCCAGGATTCTCTCCCGGAGCTCCGGCGTAACGGTGGGCGTGCCGTTTAACGCGCGGGAAACCGTGGCGCAGGAAACGCCGGCCATTTTGGCAATATCTTTGATCGTGACAGACTCCATACGTCCCTCGCCTCCTTTGTTAAACGGTTGCATAAACTCACGCATTCCGTTGTCACTGCACCCGCTCTTTCTTCCCGAGGCATTGCAAGAGCCGAGAAAACCGGGAAGGTACTTGGAGATATGTTTCTCATTATAGGTGAAAATACACAAAAAGGCAAGGTGGGAGGCAGGGCATTTTTGCACAAAAACCGTGGGCGGTTTTTAGGACTATCACAGAAAATGGAACGCTCGCATTGACGGGCCGCGATCTCTGTGCTATTTTAATATCAAGAAAACGGTTGCACTTATTTCCGTTTTTCAAGGAAATCAGCCGGACGGCAACCACGGGTTATGGGGAAATGTGGCGCTATGAAGCGAGTAACGGTTCGAGATATCGCGGCTCTGGCGGGCGTCAGCACCTCCACGGTCTCACGGGCGCTAAACGACCATCCCGCCATCAGCTCCAGGACAAAACAGGCTGTCCGGGATGCCTGCGCGAAGCTGAACTATATGCCTGACATCACGGCCAAGGGCCTTTCCGGCCATGAGACCCACACCATTGGCATCATTGTTCCGGACATTTCCAACCCCTATTTTTCCGCCCTCTGCACAGCCATGGAGGGCCGCGCGGCGGAGCGGGGCTATCGGGTCATTTTGATCAACACGCTGCACAATCCGTCCTACGAGCTGGACGCCATCGACCAGCTCTTGTCCCATCAGGTGGATGGGATGCTGATCACCGCCTGCTCGCCCTCCTCTCAGGGGGAGCATAAGGCTCTGTTGGGGAACACGCCCTGCGTGTATCTTGGGGGAAACCACGGACCCCTGTGCAGCTTTGTGGAGGCGGACAACGAACGGGGCGCTTATGAGGCGGCGCAATATCTCCACCTTCTGGGACACCGGGATATTGTGTTTCTGGGCGGGCGGGAGAGTTCCCGGGTTTTGGCCCAGCGGCTGGCGGGGTACCGCAGGTCCATGGCCCAAAACGGCCTTCTTTGCCGGGAGATCACATGGAGAGGCGACGAGAGCGGCCTGCTCTCCTGGTGCGGCGAACAGGCGAGGGTTCTGTTTCAGGCCGGAAAGCCGCCCGACGCCATCCTCGCCTATTCCGACATGGTGACGGTGCGGGTGCTGGACGCGGCGGAATCTCTGGGCCTGCGGGCTCCGGAGGACTTCTCCATTGTCGGGTTTGACAATCTCGCCTTTGGAAGCCTTCCGCAAGTGAGCCTGACCACCGTCTCCCAGCAAAAGTTCAAGGCGGGACAACTGGCGGTGGACCGATTACTGGAGAAGATCAACGGAGCGGACACGCGGACGGCGGACATCCTTCAACCGGAGCTGATCATCCGTTCCACCTGCCGGAAAAAAGAGGAAAAGGAGTGAACGCCATGCGGAAAATCCCACTGGAAGAGCGCAAAGCCCTGGGGGCGCTTTTGGAACAGCGTTCCCAAAAGGAGGTCATGGCCCAAATTCCCCAGTTCGGGGAGGCGGAGACCGACAATTTCGTCTCACCGCCCCAAACCGTCCCGGAGGCCTTGGGCGTGCTGATGTTCAACATGGAGCGGGGCGTCCATCTGGCGGAAATTCAGGAATTTCTCCGGGACTGTCCGGACATTCAACCCTTCGATCTGATTCTTGCCAACGAGCTGGACGACGGCTGCGCCCGGTCCGGGAACAAAAACACCGCCCGGGAGCTGGCGGCGGCCTTTGGATTGAACTACGCCTGGGGGCTGGAGTTCATCGAGCTGGTAAACGACGAGAACGAAAAGGGCTTCCACGGCAACGCTGTGTTCTCCCGCTGGCCCATCCGCCGGGCAGGAGTCATCCGCCTGCCGGAGCAATACAACTGGTACTTCGACCGGCAAAAGCGCATCGGGGGCCGTCTGGCCGTCTTCGCGGAGCTGGACATCGGCGGGCGGCCTCTGGGGGCCGTGTCCATTCACCTGGAAAACCGCACCCACGGCCAGGGCCGCCGGCTTCAGATGGAGGCCATTTTGGAGGCCGTGGAGCGGGAGCTTCCCGGTATGCCCCTGATTCTGGGGGGCGATTTGAACACCAACACCTTCGACGGCCGGGACAAAGAGGACATTGGAGACATCGCCGGAAGCCCGGAGCTTCGCCGCAGGTGTCTGGAAGATGTGTTCCAGTACGAGGAGCTGTTGCCCATGGCGGCAGAGGCGGGGTACCGGATCGTCCCGGAGGAGCCTTGCCTGACCCGGCGTAAGCCTCTGCCGGGAGGAGACTTCCTCCCTTTGCGTCTGGACTGGATTTTGCTCAAGGGCGTCTCCTCTACAGGCAGCCGCATGGTCTCCACCGCCCGGGAGGACCTGACCTACGCCCGTCCCGGTTCGGCGCTGGCGGCCTTCTCCGGCCCGGAACTGTCGGACCACAATGCAATCTGGGCCCTGTGCCGGCCGGACTGAACTTCATATCCCCTCCATGCGGCGGCATGGGTACGTATACACCCCTATATTGAATGAAAAGGAGAAACGAACCATGAAGAAGACTACCAAGCGCGTCCTTGCAATGCTGCTGGCCACCGTGATGTTGCTGGCCCTGGCCGCCTGCGGCGGCGGAAACGACGGCGGCGCTCAGCAGACTCCCTCCGGCGGCGACAGCTCCGGAACTCAGGAGCCCCCGGCCTCCTCCGGAAGCAAAGAGCTCACCGTCTACACCGCCTTCCCCGAGGCCGAGGTAGTGTACTACTTCAACGAATTTGAAAAGGAAACCGGCATCAAGGTCAACTACATCCGCCTCTCCGCCGGTGAGATGCTCACCCGTGTGGAGGCCGAGAAGGAAAACCCCCAGGCCACGCTGATGTTCGGCGGCTCCACCGACAACTATATTGCCGCCGTGGAAAAGGGCCTGCTGGAACCCTATCAGTCCCCGGAGCTGAGCAACACCCCCGCGTCCTACATCGACCCCACCGGCACCTGGAACCCCATCTATGTGGGCTGCATCGCCTTTGCCTGCAACAAAGAGTGGTTTGCCGACAAGGGCCTGTCCTATCCCGCCAGCTGGGAAGAGCTTCTCAAGCCCGAGTTCAAGGGTGAGGTCATCATGGCCCACCCCGCCACCTCCGGCACCGCCTACACCGTCCTGGCCACTCTGGTTCAGCTCAAGGGCGACGACCAGGTCTGGGAGTATCTGGGCCAGCTGAACAACAATATGTCCCAGTACACCAAGTCCGGCGCCGCGGCTCCCAACGCCGTGGCCATGGGCGAATCCGCCATCGCCTTGACCTTCTCCCACGACGGGCTTCAGCCTACCGCCGAGGGCTATCCCATTGAGCTGTCCTTCCCCTCCGACGGCACCGGCTACGAAGTGGGCGCCACCGCTCTTATCAAGGGCGGCAAGGCGGAGGAAATGGAAAACGCCAAGCTGTTCATCGACTGGATGTGCTCGGAAAAGGGCCAGGGCCTGTACGCGGAGAACAACTCCTTCCGGGTCCCCACCAACACCAACGCCGCCGTGGCCGAGGGTCTGGTGACCCTGGACCAGGTGGAGGTCATTGAATACGACGCCGTCTGGGCCGCCGGAGCCAAGTCCGACTACTGCAACCAGTTCGAAGAGAAGATCGCCAGCGCTCCCAAGGAGTAAGCTGGTAGCAGGCGGGTTTCCCGCCCCGTATGACGGGCCTCCCCTCCTTGCCGGGGGGGAGGCCCCGTCTCAAAAGACCACCCACAAACTGCACAGGAGGGACCCACTATGGCAAATTCCGCCGGCGCGGGCGGCAAAAGCGCCGCCCGGTTGAAGAAGCTGAACGAGACGAAGATGATCCTGCGCCAGCCCATTTTGCTGGCGGCGGTGGTCCTCACAATTTTGCTGCTGCTTCTGTTCGTCATCTATCCCCTGCTCAAAATCCTGATCTTCAGCCTCACCGACGCGGAGGGCAATTTCTCCCTGGCAAACCTGGGGACAATTCTCTCCACCTCCCGCTATCTACAGGTATTTGGCCGCACCATGCTGCTGGGGCTGGTGGTATCCGTTCTGTCCACGTTTATCGGCTACATATTCGCCTATACCATCACCCGCACCAACGTCCCCGGCAAGCGGTTTTTAAAGACCATCGCCACGTTGCCCATTTTGTCTCCGCCCTTTATTTTGTCCTTGTCCATCATCTTTCTCTTTGGCAAGCAGGGCTTCATCACCAAAACCCTGCTGGGCATCACCGGCAACAACGTCTATGGCATGGGAAGTCTGGTGGTGGTTCAGGTCATCAGCTTTTTCCCGGTGGCATACCTGACCCTCTCCGGTATTCTCTCCAGCATCGACGCCTCTGTGGAGGACGCCGCCTGCAACATGGGCGCCAGCCGCTGGCACACCTTCTGGACGGTGACCTTCCCTTTGTCCCTGCCGGGCATTATCTCCGGCTGTTTGCTGGTGTTCATCCAGTCTCTGGAGGACTTTTCCAACCCCGCCACCATCGGCGGCGAGTTCTCCACCCTCTCCATCGAGGTTTATCAAATTATCACCGGCAGCTACGATATGCAAAAGGGCTCCGTGCTGGCCCTGCTGCTGCTGTTACCTGCAGTGGCCGCGTATCTCTTCAATAAATACTGGGTGGGAAAAAAGAGCTTTGTCACCGTCACCGGCAAGCCCACCCAGGCCCGAAAGCTCATCGACGATCCCCATATTAAGTGGCCCTTGTTCGTCTTTTGCCTGCTGGTGGCGGCGGTGATCATTCTGCTGTACGGCAGCGTGATCTACGGCTCTTTCATTAAGACCTGGGGCTATGACTACACGCTGACCCTGGAGCAGTACAAAAAGGCCCTGGCCTACGGCTGGGACAGCCTGCAAAACTCCATGGTTCTGGGGCTTATCTCCGCTCTCATCGGCGGCCTCTTCGGCATGGTCATCGCCTATATCACCGCCAAGCGGAGCTACTATGGCAAGCGGTTCATCGAGGTGTCCTCCGTGTTGATGTTCGCAGTTCCCGGCACGGTGCTGGGCATCAGCTATGTGCTGGCCTTCAACACCAAGCCCCTGATTCTCACCGGCACCGCCACGATCCTGGTCATAGTCTTTACCTTCCGCAATATGCCCGTGGCCATTGAGTCCGGCACCACCACGCTGCTGCAAATCGACAATTCCATTGAGGAGGCCTCCACCATTCTGGGTGCGGACACCGGCTACTCCTTCCGGCGCATTACCCTGCCCATGCTGCGAAACGCCTTTTTCTCCGGTATTGTCTACTCCTTCACCAAGGCCATCACCGCCGTCAGCGCGGTCATCTTCCTGGTCTCCGCCCGGTGGAACCTGGTGACCAGCAAGATTTACTCCCTGTTCGATCAGGCGAAATACAGCCAGGCCGCCGCCTTCGTCACCATGATGGTGGTGATTTTGCTGGTGTTCATCGGCATCTTTAACGGCGTCATCAACCTTCTGCTGGCGCCCCGCTCCATGGTGCCCCAGGCCAAAAACGCGGTCCAGTCTCAGAAAACGGAGGGAACGAAATGAGCAATCAGAGTGAAAAGCTGGCCTTCAACAAAAAGAGCTCCAGCGTGATTTTAAAAGATGTGACCAAAATCTTCCAGCAGCCGGACACCGGCAAGGACTTCGTTGCCGTGGACAAGATCAACCTGGAAATTCAGGACGGCGAGATGGTGACGCTGCTAGGCCCCTCCGGCTGCGGAAAGACCACCACGCTGCGGATGATCTCCGGCTTCGAGTATCCCACCAGCGGAAATGTGTTCATCGGCCAGCGGGACGTGGCCAAAGTCCCCCCCAACAAGCGGGGCATCTCCATGGTCTTCCAGAGCTACGCCCTCTTCCCCCACATGAATATCTGGGAGAACATCGCCTATGGTTTGCGGGTAGCGAAGTGCCCCCAAGACGAAATCATCCGCCGCACCAACGACGTGGTGGAGCTGATGCAGCTGGGCGGCATGGAAAAGCGCTTCCCCAACCAGCTCTCCGGCGGCCAGCAGCAGCGGGTGGCCCTGGCCCGAGCCGTGGTCATCGAGCCCAGCGTGCTGCTTTTCGACGAGCCTCTGAGCAACCTGGACGCCAAGCTCCGGGAGAGTATGCGGGATGAGCTCCGGGCCCTCCAAAAGCGCCTGGGCATCACCTCTTTGTATGTCACTCACGACCAGTCGGAGGCCATGGCCATTTCCGACCGGGTGGTTATCATGAAGGACGGCGTCATCTGCCAGCAGGGCTCCCCCACAGAGATCTACGAGCAGCCAAACAGCCGTTTTGTGGCAAACTTCATCGGCAAAGCCAACTTTATTGACGGCGTTTTCCGGGGCCGGGACGGCGAGGCCGCCCTGGTGGAAATCGGCGGGCACACCTTCTCCATTCCCGCCCCTGGCAAGATGGAGGGCGTGGAAAAGGACAGCGGCTGCTGCCTGACCGTGCGCCCGGAGTCCATCGAACTTTCCGGCCAGGACGGACCTCTCCCCGGCACCGTCTCCAGAGCCACTTATTACGGGGCCAAAGTGGAATACGAGGTCATGCTCGGTCAGTCCCCCATCATCGTGGAGGTTTACAATCCCCAGCTGACCCGCAGGTTTGAGGTGGGCGACCAGGTTCATATGTCTTTGATCGACCGCTGTGTGCGGGTACTGAAGTGACCGGGCGCAGCGCATACGATGTTCTGGTCGTGGGTCCGGTCTCCTTGGACCACAACATCGACTATCTGGGCAACGAGCGCAGGGAAATCGGCGGGGCCGTGGTGGCCTCCGGTTTCGCGGCGGCGAAAAGCGGGAACAAAACGGCGGTCTTCACCAAGCTGAACCCCGCCGACGCCGACGTGGAAAACCGGTTTCAGGGCTCCGGAGCCAGCGTGTACTGGAAGCCCTCCGCCTCCACCTGTTCCATCCGCAACCAGTATTTCACAGCGGACAAGGAAACACGGGCCTGCACCTCTATGGGGGTGTGCGATCCCTTCCGCTTCGAGGAACTCCCGGACATCGAGACGAAACTCTATCACTTTGCCGGACTGGTCTACGGGGACTTTGACGGCCCCCTCTTCGCCCAGGCGGCGGAGCGGGGAAAGGTGGCGGTGGACGTTCAGTGCCTGCTCCGGCACGTGGAGGCGGACCAAACCATGGCCTTCCACGATTGGGCGGAGAAAAAGACCTATCTTCCCTACATCGACTATTTGAAAACCGACGCGGCGGAGGCGGAAATCCTCACCGGCCTCACCGACCGGGCGGAGGCGGCGAAGCTGCTCCACAGCTGGGGGGCCAAGGAGGTGCTGATCACCCACAACACGGAGGTGCTGGCCTATGACGGAAGGGAGATTTACACCTGCCCCATCAAGGCCCGGAACCTCTCCGGCCGCACCGGACGGGGGGACACCACCTTTGCCGGGTACATTACGGAACGCCAGCGGGCGGGGATAGAGGAAGCCCTGCTGTACTGCACAGCCCTGGTCTCCTTGAAGATGGAGACCCCCGGTCCCTTCCAGGGTAGCCGCAAAGACGTGGAGGACTATATCCACACGTTTTACAAATAGCCTTCCCCCTTCTCCAGCGCTTCTCCTTCAGATAAAAAGCAGGGACCCCCGGCATTGCCGCTCGGAGGTCCCTGCTTTTCCACTTGGCGATTCCTGTCACAGCAGGCCCAGACTTCGAAAAAGAAGGGTATCGCAAAACATGGTAATGACTGACAGCACCGTGGTGGCGCAAACCAGCTGCCCGGCCAAAGGGCCATCGGCCCCCATGGCAACCGCCATGGGGTAGGAGGCCACAGCGGTGGGCGCGGCAAAGAGAACCATCAAGCCGCACAAGCTCTGTCCCCGAAAGCCCAGCGCCACGGAGAGGGGCAGAAACATTAGCGGCACCAAACCCATCCGAAGGACCGTCCCCAACAGCAACGGCCGGCGGTTGGCCCGGGCCTCTCCCAAATCCAGGCTGATTCCCAGAGAGATGAAACTGATCGTAGTAGTGACTCCCGCCACGTCCCGCACCACGTCCCACAAAAGCTCCGGAAGGCGGAAGGGCGCCGCCATCAGGGCCAAAGCCGCCAACGTGGCCAAAACCATGGGGTTTTTCAAGATGGACAGCAGCAGTCGCGCCGGGTCCGCTCTGCCGGAGCGTCCCATCTCCAAAATAACAACGCTGAAGGCGTTGGTCAGGGGCACCACCACCGCCCCCAGTAGCGCCACGACGCCCACGTTCCCCTCGCCATAGATGGACTCCGCCACGGCGATGCCAAAGAGAATGTAGTTTGTCCGCATCATCGCCTGCCCCATGGCGGCGGCCTTGCTCTGGTCCGGCTCCAGCCGCCGGGGCAGAAGCAACGCCAGGGGGAACAGCGCCGCCAGAGCCAGGGCGGCAAAGAGAACCTCCTTGGGGTGGAAGCTCTGGGAGAGGTCCGTCTCATAGATGTTTTTGAACAGCAACACCGGCATAAACAGCCGGAACGTCAACTTGTCCACGCTCCGCATGGTGGTCCGGTCGATGACGCCCACCGTCCGGACGCCCACTCCCAGGGCCATCAACAACGCCATGGGCAAAACCACCCGCAGGGCCACCAGGAAATTCTCCAGCATCTTACCGCTCCTTCCTCTCCCCGCCGGATAAATTCTCAGCTCACTTTTGTAGAATGTGAATGGCGAAGCCGCCGTATTCGCCCTCCAGGTAGACGTTTTTTAATTTTCCGTCCTCGTTATAGGCGGCGGTGTCCATGTTGAAAGCAAAGCCCTTCCCCTTCAATTCCTCCACAGCGGCGGGCAGGTCCGGCGTGGCCATAGCCACATGGCCGTGGGTCCCCAGGAAGGGAGCCTTCATGCACTCAAAATAACTTCCGGCAAACTCGGACTTTTGCCCGTGGCGGGGCGTCAGGTTGAACATCAGGCTCAGCAGCTTCGCCAGCTTGTCCGCCTCCTCGGGATTTAAGGTATTGACGCCAATGTGTACCAGCTCAAACGTGTTTTCCATCATCAAACTCTCCTGTTTTGAGAAAACGCCCGCCACCGTCCGGGGCGGGCGCTTTCGGTGTTATGATACCCCTTTTCTTGAAAAAATGCAAGTCACCTGGACTGGGCGGCGGTGGGATTGTAGAGGCCCACCGTCTCCCGCTTGGTCCCCAGGACGTCCGCCTCGGTGAAGCTGACGTATTTGATGGCCTTCCGGGTGAAGGCGGCGTAAGTCAGGTGAATCCGCCCGTCTGCGCTTTGCATGATGTGGGGATATTCATACTGTTTGTTATTGGTTTTATTCTCATCCCCCACAAAGCCCTCGCCCCGCTCCATCCAGCGGATCAGGGGGAAGGTGAGGCCGCCGTCCTCGCTGAGGGCCACGGCCACAGGGCACCGCAATCCCGGCCAAGCCGCTTTGCCGGGGCTGGGCTCCGGGGTGCAGGTGGGGTTGTACGCAATGGCAATGCGCCCGCTTTGAAGGCGGATGGCGCTGATACTGGAGTTGTTGTTGGGCAGCGGAGTGGGTTTGGGCTCCGACCAAGTGTCTCCCCAGTCGAAGGACTCGCTGCGGTAGATATTCGCCGCCTCACGATCCCGCATAAAGGCTGCCAGGTGGCCGTTTTCCAGCTCCACCACGTTGGCGTGAACCCGGCCGTTGCTCCTTGGCATATCCACCTGCCGCCACGTCTTCCCCTGGTCGTCGGAAACCTGGAACGCCGTAGGGTCCCCGGAGAGGCCGTCCACAGAGTCCGTACAAAGCCAGTTGGCAAAGATCCACCGCCCGTTGGAAAGTACCTGGATCGCCTGACGGCAGAAGGTGCCCTCCCGGGGGAAGATGGTCTCATAGGGCCCCCAGGTCAAGCCGCCGTCCGTACTCTTCTGGAGACGAACTTGGGAGGTGAACTGCATATTGTCCTTTCCCGCCTCCCGGTCCTTCTGGGCAGTGTACATAGCCCACACGGCTCCGTCGGGACTCAGAAACAAGGAGGGATTTTGCTCGCTGCGCTGGGGATCGCCGGAGATGTCCACCGGCTCCGTCCAGCGGTCCGCCCCTTTGGAAAGGCGGGCACAGACAATGTGCACATCGGCGCTACCCTCATAGGTGCCGGCAAACCAGCAGCAAAGGAGACTGCCGTCCGGCAACTCCAACGTGGCGGGGGAATGGCAGGTGGGGTGGACGCCTGGGGGAATGACGGCCTCTACAGTGCCCATTTCCGGGTTCTCATAGAGAACACCGTCATAAGTCAAGCCGGGCAGGACGGGGTTTTTCATAAAATCAGCCTTTCTAAATAAAGTCAGCGCTACTCAGAACGTCAGGTGGATACGGCGGCCTTCCGGCCCCTGCCGGCATTAAGCACCAGCAAGACGACACCCAGAACCACACCCACCATGGAGCTGATGATCTCCGGAGCAATCAGGCACAGGGCTGCAGCCAGCAGGCCGGCGCGTTCCACTTTGTTCAGGTTGCACTTGAAGAACCCCGCCACCATGACCGCCAGGAAATAGGTGCCCAGGGCCAGTTGCGCAACCGCGACGGCAATCTCGGCCAGTGTGCCTTGCATCAAGATAGGCGGATTGTAGACAAAGACAAAGGGAACCATAAAGCCCACCATGGCAAAGGTGAACCCCTTAAGGCCGGTCTTCATGGCGTTTCCGTCTGCGATACCCGCCGCCGTATAGGACGCAACACACACAGGCGGCGTGATCTGGGCCATGATGCCGTAGTAGAATACAAACATATTGGCGCAGAGGTTGGCGGTGGCGTCGGCCAAGCCGCCGGCAATCAGGATCGGGCGGATGCAGGGGACAAAGAGGATAACGCCCACCAGGTAGGCCGCCACTGTGGGCAGCGCCATACCCAGCAACATACAACCCACCATGGCGATCAAAAGGGCCACGAACAGATTCTCCGTGCCCAGGGCGCTGATGAGATTGGAGAGGTTGGTGGCCAGAGAGGTCTGCCCGGTGACTACGTTGATAATAATTCCGCAGGCTGCGGTGGGAATTGCAATGCTGGCGGCCTGTTTCGCGCCGTCCATGCAGCACGCTCCCAGGCCCTTCAGGTCGATGAAGTCCTCTTTGTTGACAAAATAGTTGACGATATCACAGGCAACACACGTAAATATGCCGATCATACCGGCCCGCATCAGCGACGCGCCACGGATAATCCAGATCACCAGCAGCAGGGCGGGCAAAAGCAGATACAGCCGGGGCAGAACCTTGCGCTCGACCTTGATGGCGGCGTCCACACTGGTGTCGATGTTGGCCGCCCGCTTGGCGGCAATGCGGTCCACCAGGACAAACACCGCGAAGTAATACGCCAGGGCGGGCACAATGGCCGCCACCGCCACTTTCATATAGCTGATTCCCAGCATCTCGGCCATGATGAAGGCGCCGACGCCCATAATAGGAGGCATAATCTGACCGCCGGTAGAGGCAACCGCTTCCACCGCGCCGGCCTCTTCCGGCTCATAGCCAATCCGTTTCATCATGGGAATTGTCATGACGCCGGTCGTGGCCACATTGGCCACAGCAGAACCGGAGATCATGCCCATCAACCCGGAGGACAGCACCGCCGCCTTGGCAGGGCCGCCGGAGGATTTGTTGGACAACTTCATACCAATATCAATCAGCAGCTGACCGCCGCCCATGGTGGAAAAGAACGCGCCAAACACCATGAAGTAGAACAGCGTGTTCGCGCTGGTCAGAAGGGGCGTGCCAAAAATGCCGCTCTGGGTCATCACCATACCCGCCGTGAACTGGTTCAGGAAGCGGAGCCAGCTGGACTTGGGCTTGGTGTACAAAATGCCGGGCAGATACTGGGCGGTCCAGGCGTAGACAATGAACACGGCGATAAAGGCCGCCAGCATGATGCCCAGGGTCCGGTAAACCGCCAACAGGAGAAGGACAATACACACCACCATGCAGATATAGTCGATGGCATACACCGGGGAAATGCTGACGATAAAGTCGCTCAGGCGGCTGTATTGCGTCAGGACATACCAGAGGATATAGGCGATCCCTACGAAGGCGGGAATATCCAGCCAGTTCATCCAGGCGCGCTTGTTTATCAGTCCGGCGTCCGGGATTCTCCCCTCGGCCTCCGCCGCCTTGCGGATCTTTTTCTTGTAATTATAGTCTGCCGGAAAATATATAAACACAAGGGTCAGCGCAAAAACCAGATGCAGAGGGCTTTGAAGCATGGGGTTAAACTGCTTCACCAACGCAATATACATCTGGAACGCAAAGAATATGACGGTCACCACGATGGCCGCAGCGGTCCGCACATTCAAGTTCTTTTTCGTTTCCAAGGTCAGTCCTCCTTAAACAGAAGTCACACATCAGGTAAAAACAGAAAACCGGGCGGGCGCTCCCGCCCGGTTCTTCCACGCTGCCGTGGAGTTGCTGGGGTGTGTCAGTTCATATACTTGCCGCCGTTGACGTTGATGGACTCCCCCACAACAAAGGCCGACATCTCCGACGCCAGGAACACCGCAACGTTGGCCACGTCGGTATCCCGGCCCAGGCGGCGCAGGGGAATGCTGGAAAACACCTTTTCCCGATACTCAGCGGTCCACTGCCGGGACATATCGGTCTCAATGGGACCCGGGCAAACCGCGTTGACACGGATGCCCTTGGGCGCCAAGTCATAGGCCAGTTTCTGGGTCAGGGAATTGATACCCGCCTTGGAAACACCGTAGCACACGGCGGCGTTGGGATGGGCGGTTTTTCCCGCGGAGGAGGACATATTGACGATGCTGCCGCTCCCCCGCTCCAGCATATAGGGCACCACGCATTTGCAGGTATAAAAGGCGCTGGTCAGGTTGGTCCGCAGCATCGCGTCCCACTCCTCCGGCGTCACCTCGGCAAAGGTGTGACGGCTGTTGATCCCGGCATTGTTGACCAGCGTGTCAATTTTCCCATAGGCGCGCACGCAGGTCTCAGCCAGCTGTTCCGCAGTGGCATAAAGTCCGATGTCTCCCGCCACGCACTCACAGCGGACACCCAGCGCCGTAATCTCCTCTCTCAGCGTCTTCAAGGCCTCCTCGCGCGTGCCGTGGATCACCACGTCCGCGCCGTTCCGGGCAAAGGCCAGGGCGATGGCCCTGCCAATGCCACGGGAGGAACCCGTGACAATGGCGGCCTGCCCTTTCAGTAAATCAGCCATTGCAATTTCGCGTCACGCCGGAAACTCAGGACGCATAGTCATAGCCCATCTCCTCATAGTAGCGGGCGGCGCCTGGATGCAAGGGGCAACCCGCAAAGGGAGCGGTGCCGGCAACGGCGGGATCAAAGTAGCTCATGGAAGCCACCGCGGAAGCCAGATCGGCCTTGTTCTCACACACAGCCTTGGTCAGCGCATAGGCCAAGTCCTCGTCCATGCTGGCGGGAACCAGAATGTTTTGCTGAGAGCCCATGGACTTGATGTCGGTATCCTGTTTGTTCCAGGTACCGGCCTCCATGATAATAGGCGCGTAGCCCATTTCCTCCATATTGGCCAGGGTCTCGTCCGCCAGCTGGACACAGTACATATCGTGGGTCAGGCACAGTTCGGTCGTATTGGCCTGTCCCGCCTCAATGTGGTCAATAGTCATGTCATACAGGTCGTCTTGCAGGCCGCTCTTAATGGCGTCGCCGCCGGTTTTCTCCCAGGTGGCAAAGCTCAAGAACTCCTCCACGGTGATGCCGCAAGCCTCGATCACCCGCTCGGCGGTCAGCTCTCCCAGGGAACCGTTGGTCTTCGTAATGAGTTTGATGGGATACTTGTCGGCAATGACCTGTTCCAGGGAGGTATAGCCGGTGTCATCCACAAACTTTTGGGTAAACATGACGTTGGTGAAAGTGTGGCCCAGTCCGCCGCCCAGGGTGGTGATATCCGTGCAACCGCCAAAATCGTAGTCGCTGGGGGAACGTTCATAGCTCCACTGGGAAGGACCGGCATTGGCAACAATGATGTCGCATTCTTCGTTTTGGATCAACACAGGGGCGCCCACGCCGCCGGGAGAGTTGGTGGTCAGGTCGATGGTGGAACCGGCGGGCAGCCCCTTCATCATGGCGGACTGGAGCGCCGTGGCAATGGTGTAGGCGCCGGTACCCACTTCCTGAGCCGCGAAGGTCAGGTTCACGGGGCCTGTAAGGCCACCGTCGCCGGAACCGGAAGAACCGGCGTCGCCGGAGGACTGAGAACCGCTGTCGGCGGGAAGGGCATCGTTTCCTTGGTTGCCACCGCAAGCAGCCAGGCTTAACGCCAGCGCCAGGGTCAGGATAAGAGCAAATACTTTCTTCATGATCGTTCTTCCTTTCAAATTTTTAAGTGGCTATTCTTCACCGGCTTTGCCGGGGTAAGACGGGGCAAATCACTTCTCCGCCTTGGCGTTGGCCATGCGGATTCCGTAGTCCATGGCGTTTACCAGGCTCAGTTCGTTGGCGTGTCCGTCTCCGGCGTGGCCAAAGCCCGTGCCGTGGTCCACGCTGGCCCGGATGATGGGCAGGCCCAACGTGACGTTTACGCCGGCCACTGCGTCCCAGTGGCCCTCGGCCTTGTTGTAGACAAAGCCTTTGACCTTCAGGGGGATGTGGCCCTGATCGTGGTACATAACCACCACAATATCGTACCAGCCGCCAAGGGCCTTGGAAAAGACGGTGTCCGGCGGGGTGGGCTTCTTTTCGGGGATGATGATCCCCTCGGCCATAGCCTGGTCAATGGCGGGCTGAATTTCCTCGATTTCCTCCCGGCCAAACATACCGTTTTCGCCGCAGTGGGGGTTCAGTCCGGCCACCGCAATTTTGGGTTCTTTGATACCAATGGCCTTGCATCCCTCGTTGGCAATCCGGATGACGTCCAAAACCCGGTCCTTCTTCACCCGGTCACAGGCCTCCCGCAGGGAGACGTGAGTAGAGACATGAACGACGCGCAGCTCCTCGTGGGCCAGCATCATGGTATACTTGGAAGTTTTGGTGTAGTCCGCGTAGATTTCCGTGTGTCCAGAGTAGTGGTGGTCCGCCATATTGATGGCTTCTTTGCTCAGGGCGTTGGTAACCGTGGCGTCCACTTCCCCGGCCATAGCCAGCTCAATGACCTTTTTCACATACTGGAAGGCCGCCTCGCCGCCCAGGGCTGTAGCTCCCAGGCCAAAGGGCTTGGGGTTTTCCGGGTCGCCGGGAATGTCCGCCGCCTTGACAAGACCCAGGTCGTATACGTCGATGACGCCATATTCATAGTTGGCCTCGCTGACAGCCTGGATACCCCGGATTTTCATATCCACGCCGGAGACCTTTTTCGCCACTTTGGCGGCGTACTCCATGGCGGTGACGTCGCCCACCACCAGGGGGCGGCAGCGGTCATAGACCCCTTTGTCCGCCAGAGCTTTGACGGTGATCTCGGGGCCGTTGCCGAAGGGGTCGCCCATGGTGATACCCAAAATCGGTTTATTCATTATGTACTCCTCCTTGCGTATTATCAGCCAAGATCTTTGGTCTCTTCCAGAACCTTTTTCAGTTCCTCAATCCCTTCCTCGCAGAGGTAGTGGAACGGTTTGCGGCAATCACCCACAGGATAGCCCATCAGAGCCACAGCCTTTTTGATGATGGTGTTGGGATTGCCGAAGGGGAACACCCGCTGAAGGGCGACAATGGCGTCTTGCGCCGCCTGGGCCTTCTCCAGGTCCCCTGCCACGAAAGAATCGTAGATGGAGGCAATGGTCCTGGGCCACAGGTTGGCCCGTCCCGCCACGCCGCCGGCGCCCCCCGCCTTCAGGCAATTTAAAATGTTGCCGTCGTTCCCCGCCAAAACGGCGAAGTCCTTACCAATGTCCCGGGTGAGCTGAATATAGGCTTTCAGGTTGTCCAGGTCGCCGCTGGAGTCCTTGGCCCCCAAAATCACGTCCACATCCTTGGCCAATTTCGCCACGGTCTCCGGCAGCAACTTGTTTCCGGTGCGGGCGGGAATGTTGTAGAGCACAATGGGGATATTCACGTGCTTGGCAACTTCGCAATAATGATCGTACAGCTCTTTTTGACTGGCCAGAGCAAAGCTGGGCGTGATGATGGACAGCACGTCGGCCCCCATTTCCTCGGCCCTCTTGCTCATGTAGACAGTATCCCGGGTGGAGATGCAGCCGGTGCCCGCATAAATGGGGATGCGGCCTTTCACCTGCTCCACTGTGGCCTCCAGAATCTCCTCTTTTTCCTTCAGGCTGAGGATATAGGCCTCGCCGTTGGTGCCAAAGGGGAAGATGCCATGGACGCCGCCGGCGATTTGCCGTTCGATCTGGTTGCGCAGTTCCGGGATGTTGACGCTTTCATCTTCGGGGTTCATGGGGGTGACGACGGGGGGAATGATACCCTTGATCTCAAGTCCTTTCATGTTCGCACGCTCCTTATTTAAAATTCGCTTACAGAACTTCCTGATAAATCTTTCGGGCGTCCTCTGCCGTAACCTGACGCATATTGTTCACCAGCAGGCGGGTCACCTCCATACCGGAGGCCACCAGGGCCTCCAGATCCTCCTTGGGCACGCCGAACTCTGTGAGGCTGGTGGGGATATCCAGGTGTTTCACAATGCCCTCCAGACGCTGGATGACGGCGGCGCTTTTCTCCTCCTCCGTTTTGGCGTCTCCTTTGAGGCAACGGTCATAGGCCTTTGCCAGCAGAGGGCGGCAGGCAGGTTCGTTGAAGCGCATCACCGGAGCCAGCAAAATGGCGTTGGACACGCCGTGGGCAATGTGGTATTTACCGCCCAAGGGATAGCTCAGAGCGTGGACGGCGGTGGTGCCGGAGGCGGTGATGGCAACGCCCGCGTAGAAACTGGCTAAAAGCATGGTGTTTTTGGCGTCCATGGCCTCCGGGTCGTCACAGGCCCGCTCCAAGTTATTTAAAATCATGTCCAGGGCCTGGAGTGCGAAAAGATCGCTGAAGGGGTTGGCTTTGTTGCTGGTAAAGCATTCAATGGCATGGGCCAAGGCGTCCACTCCTGTAGCGGCGGCGATCTTCCGGGGGAGTTTCTTGATCATCACCGCGTCCAGAATCACATAGTCGGCGATCATTTCCGTGTTGACGATGCCCACCTTGAGCTGCCTTTCCGGCACGGCCACAATGGCGTTGGGCGTAGCTTCGGAGCCGGTACCCGCCGTGGTGGGAATCATCAGGGTCTTCATACACTTCTTCGCCCGGCCCGGCTCATCCAGCAGCTCCTTGATCCCGTATTCCTCCGTCATCAGGATACTGGCCAGTTTGGCGGTGTCCATGACGCTGCCGCCGCCCACGGCCATGATGAAATCCGCGCCGCAAGCTTTGCACTGATCCACCAGCTTCTGGGCCTCCAGGTAAGAGGGCTCCGCCGGCAGATCATCCAGGATGACGGTCTCCACCCCGGTCTCCCGGACCTTCGCCATAGGGAGCTCCAAAAGTCCCGCGCCCTCAATTCCCTTATCCGTGAAAACCACCAGGCGCTTTACGCCGTTGGCCGCGAAAATCTCCGGGATTCTCCCCAGGGCGTCCTCGCCACTGTAGACGGCGCGGGGCATTTTCAGCTCGTATTTTGTCAGCATATGTCATCCTCCTCTTGTTCCCCGGCGCCCAGGGACCGGGCCAACCTGACAAACAGGTCCGGCTCTCCGAAGCCACCGGATTTCGAAATAATATGATAAGTTTTTCCACGGTACAAAAAGTCTGTCAGCACCGCTCCGGTGTCCAACTCGCACACCGGCAGCAGTTCCGCCACGCCTACGGCCCGAGTCAGAGCCAGCAGCGTGTCTCCGCCGGTACAAAGGATAGTGGCGTCCAGTCCCCTGTCCAGCAGCCTCTGGACCAATTGGCCCAACTGGGCTGAGATGCGGACCCGGAGGTCCTCGGTCGTCAGTCCCCGCTCTCGGGCATACGCGCCGGTGTCATCCTGTCCCGGCGGGTCGTTCACATCCAGAATGAAACGCCGCTTCCCTCCGGCGGTCTCTAGCCAGGAATCCACAGTGGCGGCGCACTCCGGCGTCTCCAGCCAAGAGGCCTCTAATTTCTGAACCGGGTTCAGATGGATGTGGGAAAATCCCGCCGTCTCCGCCGTCTCCATTTGCCGCAGGGTCACCGGGTTCACGCTGCCACAGGCCACAAAGAGGGACGGTGCCAAATAGGGCAGCCCCGGGGGCGTACCTTCCAACTCCAAAAGCTCCGCCAGCGCCGCCGCAAAGCCAGCGCACCCGGCAGAAACCGCCAAGCCCTCCCGGCCCAGCTTCCGGCCAATCTCCAAAAGGTCCTGGTCGGTCTCTCCGTCGTAGACCTGGATACCGGGACGCGGCTCCGTTTCCGCCGCATTCAGTTCGTGAAGCACCACGGGGGTTTTCGACTGTGCACCGATAATTTCCGCTATTGAGGAAAAGGTCACCGGCTCGAAGGGGTCCTGTCCAAACACGCTCTTCGCCACCGGCACCCCGTCAATGTAAAGGACGCCTCCCCGGGTAACCCGGTTCATCTTCGGCAGCGCCGGTACAAACGCCAGGCACTCCGCTCCAGCGGCGTCCATTGCCGCCGTCAACTCCGCGCCCACGTTGCCCCGCAGGGCGGAATCCGTCTTTTTATATATATACTGAACACCTGCCGCCAGAGCCCTCTCCACCGCTCCGAAAACCACCTGATAGGCCGCCTCCGGTTTCAAATGCCGGGTCTCCGCATCCAGAACCAGCACTTGCACGCCGGCCCCCATCTTGGAAAAGTCATAGGCCGGGTCCGTCACCACACAGGTTTTCGCTCCCCGTACGGCGAACTGGACGCCGGAGTCCAATGCGCCGGTAAAATCATCCGCAATCAGCAAAAGTCTGGTCATACGTCCCTCCCTTTTGTCCAATTTTGAAACGTTTTATTTTCCTCTCTTTTCCTGTCGGCAATTTTGTCAAAAAAGTTTGTGTGTCTCCGGGTTCTTTGGCTCTATTTTATAAAGAACCTCCGGTGTGCGCAATCTTTTTTGCCCGCCAAATCGTTTAAATTTGAAACACTCCGAAAAAGGCTTGCGATTTTTTTGTGCGTTTGGTATAATGTGTTCAAGTTTTAAACGCATTTGGAGGCGCTTATGGACGCACCAATCCGTGTGTTGGGTATTGCCCCTTACGAGGGAATGAAAACCTTGATGAGCAATCTGGCGGAGGAATATCCCCAGATGGATCTGACCTTATTTGTGGGGGACCGGGAACTGGGGTTGGAAATTGCCCGGGCCAATTTCCATGGAAATTATGACGTGGTCATCTCCCGTGGGGACACCGCCGCCATGCTGCGGCGAGACCTGAGTCTGCCGGTGGTGGAGATCGAAGTGACCATGTACGACCTGCTCCGTGCCCTGAAACTGGCCGACGGGCTGGACGGCCGAACCGCCTTCATCGCCGCTCCCAGCATCGCCGAGAGTGCCCAGAGGCTGTGCGAGGTGACGGGGGACGGTATAGAGATCTACACCTACCACTCCCGGAACCAGGTGGAACCCATCTTGTTGGAGCTCCAGCGGGGCAGCTGCCGGGCCGTCCTTTGCGACGCTCTGGCCAACGTCACCGCCCAGCGCCTGGGAATGAACGTCTTTTTGGTCACCTCCTCTGTAGAGAGCATTCGAAGGGCCTTTGACCAGGCCCTGCTCATCTGCGGAAGCCAACGGCGATTGCGGGAGGAAAACCTCTTTCTCCGCCAGCTGATTCAGGGGCAGATCAGCCAGACCGTGGTTTTTGACCAGTCCGGCGGCCTCTTCCTCTCCACGCTGAACGACCCGGTGCCTGAACTTTTGGACCTTTTGCGCCGGGAACTGCCAGAGTCCCAGAAAGACCTGGAGCGGCGGATCGTCCGGAATCTGGGCGGGATGCTATACTCCATCCGGGTCCGGCAGATCAGCTCCGGAGGACAAACCTATACCGCCTTCTTTCTGGACGCCCGGAAGACTCCCCTCTCCCCCAATCAGGCCGGCATTCGCTTTGCCACCCGGCCGGAAGCGGAAAGTGACTTTTACGACAGCATTTTTAGTTTCGCCGGAACCATCGGCGACTTTCAGGAGGAAATTGCCCGGATCAACCAGAGCAATGCCCCGGTAATGGTCTCCGGCGAGGACGGCACCGGCAAGGAATCCATGGTGGGGGCCCTATATATGCGCAGCGTCCTGCGAAACCACCCCTTGGTATCCGTCAATTGCAGCCTCTTGAACGACAAGAGCTGGACCTTTTTGCTGGAGCACCACAACTCCCCTCTCTCCGACGAGGGAAACACCCTCTATTTCGCCAGCGTGGACATTCTCACGCCGGAGCGGCGGCAGCAACTCCTGGCCGTTCTGGCAGAGATGGATGTGTGCCGCAGAAATCGGGTCATCTTCTCCTGTGTCTGTCAGCCGGGAGAGTTCATCTCCGCTGTAGGGTCGCTGTTTGCCGACAAGCTGCGCTGCCTGACCCTCTATCTGCCGCCCTTACGGCAAATGGCGGAGCGCATCCCCACCTTGGTAAACCTGTCTTTGAGCTACCTCAACGCGGATCTCCCCCGGCAGATTTTGGGCGTGGAACCGGAGGCCATGTCTCTGCTGCAAAATTTTCAGTGGCCCCACAACTACACCCAGTTCCGCCGGGTCCTGGGAGATCTGGCGGTCACCGCGCCGGGACAAACCATCGCCGCCGAGAGCGTCCACCAGCTCTTGCGGAAGGAACGGCACGTGGGGGCCTTCGCCCTCCGGGTGGAAAACGCCGCCGTGCCCCTGGATTTGGGGCGAACCTTGGAGGAAATCAACCAGGACGTGGCCCTTCGGGTCTTGGAGGAAACCGAGGGCAACCAGACCGCCGCCGCCAAGCGGTTGGGGATCAGCCGGACCACCTTGTGGCGGCTGCTGAAAAGTGGCCACGGCCTTTGAAACCTCTCCTCTCCCGCCAGCCAGTGTAATGCGCCTCAAGCAAGGAAAAGCGGAGGGAAACGCACCTGTTTCCCTCCGCTTTTCCTTTGTAGAATGTCACGCCATCAGGCCCTTGCAGGGGCCCGTCTTTTCCGCCCGCTTTCAGGCGTGGCGGTAAGCCTGACCCTTGCGGTAAAACATACCGTGACTCGCGGTGCTCCGGTTCTTCCGAGCAGCCTCCTGCTTGCGCAGGCGGTCGAAGTTGTCCTCGACTCCGGCTTTATTCATATTGGAAGTGAGCATCAGGCTGCCATAGCAAAGGGCGCCGGCTTCATGAAAAATCTTCTGAAACATGATTATAAACCTCCTGTTTCGTGGAAAGCCTCGGCTTTCCGTCCCGTTGTTGTTAAGCTCTCTCCGGTTTTGTGCTCCCCAGAGATTGGCATCAGTATAATCTTTCCCCCGCCCTTTGGCAAGAATCAAACTGGGCAAAGTTTCCTTCGCCTCAGCCCGCAAATTATACTTCTTGCACAAAAAATTATATAATTTTCCGTTATTATAACCAAATCCATTTTGCAAACGCAGCGCATATTCCGAAAGGGCGGGAAACCGGAATCTATTTAACATTTCCACTGTTTTTCAAAAAGTTGGAAATAACATTCTCCTGTGTTGGCATTTGGAAAAAATAAGAAATCCCTTTAAAATTCTCCTTTTTTCGCGCAAATCAATATACTTATCGTCGTTATTATATACAAAATTTGACCGAGGTTTTTGACGCCCAATCGTTGAAAATAACATATGCACCGTTCTTTCCAACATTTCTCCATCACATTTTCCCGGTTCTCCTGTTAAAATCAGTTATAGAAAGACGGAGGGCCCCGCCGCTTCACAAAGTATGCACGAGAATGAAGGAGGAACCCACAATGACAACCTCGGACACCCAGACCAAACGGCTTCCCGCCAGCCAGAAGTACGCCTTTGGCATTGGCGCCATTGGCAAAGACGCCATCTGCAACCTGGTCGGCGCCTTTTTGATGCTGTACATGACGGATACCCTGGGCCTGAGCGCAGCCTTTGCCGGCGTGCTCCTCGGCGTCGCCCGAATCTGGGACGCTGTCAACGACCCCATGATGGGCATGATCGTGGACAATACCCACACCCGGTACGGCAAATTCCGCATCTGGCTCATCATCGGCACCCTGATCAACTCTGTGTTCTTTATCCTGCTCTTCACCACCTGCGGCATCACCGATAAAGGAACCCTGATGGTCTATGTGTCGGTTATGTACATCCTCTACGGCATGACCTATACCATCATGGACGTGCCCTACTGGTCTTGGCTGCCCAACCTCTCCAGCGATCCCCGGGAGCGGGAGTCCATCTCCGTCATCCCCCGTATTTTCGCTTCCATCGGCGGTTTCCTGGTGTGCACCTTCGGCCTGAATCTCATCAACTACTTCAACGAAAAGGCCGGAGACCAAACCGTCATGCAGACCCAGGACAACGGACAGGTGTTGAACATTTCCGTCACCGGCTTTACCTACGCGGCCGTGGCCATCGTGGTGCTGTTCATTGTCTGCATCGGAATCACCTGCGCCGTGGTCAAGGAAAAACCCACCGTTGGCGAGGGCAAGGCCGAAAAGACCAGCTTGAAAGAGGCCTTTGCCATTATCATCAAAAACGACCAGTTGGTGGCCTTCATCGGTCTTCTCCTGACCTTCAACCTCTGCACCCAGATTCTGAAAGCCTTCGCCGTTTACTATTTCAAGGAAGCCTGCGGCAACGCCTATTTGTACTCCATCTTCGGCTATGCCATTATCGCCGAGATGGTGGGCCTCTTCCTCTTCCCCAAGATCGCCAAGAACATGGAACGGGAAAAGGTCTATCTCCTGGCCTGCGCTCTCCCGGTTGTGGGCCTGGTTCTCCTGTTTGCTCTGGGTTATGTGGCTCCTTCCAGCACCGCCGGTGTCATCGCCTCCTGCGCCTTCATTTTCTTCGGTTCCGGCCTCTCCCTGGGCACCACCACCTGCTGCATCGCCGATGTCATTGACTACGGCGAACTGAAATTTGGCAAGCGGAACGAGTCCGTCACCTGCTCCGCCCAGACCTTCTTGATGAAAGCCGCCTCCGCCGTGGCCGCCACCCTCACCGGCGTGGGTCTGGATGTCATCGGCTATGATCCCGAGGCCTCCGGCGCTCAGTCCGCCGGCACCATCATGGGCATCCGCTTTTTGATGTTCGCCGTGCCCATCGCCCTGGCCATCCTCAGCTTCCTGATCTACAAGACCCAGTACAAGCTCAAGGGCGCGCGCCTGGACCAGCTGACGAAGGACGTCAACGCCCTTCACGCCAAGCAGGGCCGGAAATAAGCCCCATACCGTATAAAAGGAGGACCCTTTATGAGCGTCATCTACCACGAGAGCACCAAAACGTTTCACCTGACCAACGGCCAAATCAGTTACATCATGAAGGTGCTTCCCAACGGGGCCCTGGGGCAGCTGTACTTTGGCCGGGCCATCCGGGACCGGGAGGGCTTTGACCATCTGCTGGAGAAAAAACACCGGCCCATGAGCTCCTGGGTCTTTGAGGGCGACAAGCTCTTCTCTCTGGAGCACACCCGTCAGGAATACCCCTCCTACGGTTCCACGGACTACCGTCATCCCGCCGTGCAGATTCTCCAGCCCGACGGCAGCCGAATTACGGACTTTGTGGTCCAGTCCCACTCCGTTGCCCCCGGCAAGCCCGCTCTGGAGGGTTTACCTGCCACCTACTGCGAGTCCGGCAGCGAGGCCGAAACCCTTACGGTCCATCTGCAAGACGAGTTGCTGGGCGTCTCTCTGGACCTGAACTACACCCTCTTTGCGGACCGGCCGGCCCTGGCCCGCTCCGCCCGGATGGCCAACGAGGGGGAGCTGGACCTCCACCTGACCCACGCCATGAGCCTTTGTCTGGACCTGCCCGACAGCAATTACGAGTTCGTCCATTTCTCCGGGGCCTGGGCCCGGGAGCGTTGGATGAAGGTCCGAAAGCTGGAACAGGGCGTCCAGTCCATAGAATCCGCCCGGGGCAACTCCTCTCACAACCACAATCCCTTTGTTCTGCTCCGCCGCCCCGGCACGGACGAGGACCAGGGCGAAGTCATCGGCCTCTCCCTCATCTACTCCGGCAACTTCCTGGCCCAGGCGGAGGTGGACACCTGGAACACCACCCGAATTACCCTGGGCATCAACCCCTTCGGCTTCGACTGGAAACTGGCCCCCGGTCAGGCCTTCCAGACCCCTGAAGCGGTGATGGTCTACTCCCACGACGGTTGCAACGCCATGAGCCGCACCTTCCACCAGCTTTACCGCAGCCGTCTGGCCCGGGGCCAGTGGCGGGACAAACCCCGGCCCATCCTCATCAACAACTGGGAGGCCACTTACTTCGATTTCACCGAAGACAAGCTGGTCTCCATCGCCGAAGCCGCCCACAAGGACGGGGTGGAGCTCTTTGTCCTGGACGACGGCTGGTTTGGCGCCCGGTGCAACGACTTCGCGGGCCTGGGGGATTGGACGCCCAACCGGGACCGCCTGCCGGAGGGACTCGGCAGTCTGGCCCGGCGCATCAACGATTTGGGTATGCAGTTCGGCCTCTGGTTTGAGCCGGAGATGGTCAACAAGGACTCCGACCTCTACCGGGCCCACCCGGATTGGATTATCCACGTCCCGGGCCGCCGGGAGTCCCACGGCCGGAACCAGTATGTGCTGGACTTCTCCCGGCCCGAGGTGGTGGACTGCATCTATGACCAGATGGCCAAGCTCCTCCGGGAGGCCAACATCTCCTATATCAAATGGGACATGAACCGCAGCATTACGGAACCCTTCTCCGAGGCCCTGCCTCCGGACCGGCAGGGAGAGCTGTTTCACCGTTACATCCTGGGAGTTTACGCCCTCTATGAGCGGCTGATTACCCATTTCCCCCATGTTCTCTTCGAGTCCTGCTCCTCTGGCGGCGGGCGGTTTGACCCCGGTATGCTGTACTACGCCCCTCAGTGTTGGGCCTCCGACGACTCCGACGCCGTGGAGCGGCTGAAAATTCAGTACGGCACCTCCTTCTGTTATCCCATCAGCTCCATTGGGGCCCATGTCTCCGCGTCGCCCAACCACCAGGTGGGGCGCGTCACTCCCCTGGCCACTCGGGCCAACGTGGCGCACTTCGGCACCTTTGGTTATGAGTTGGATTTGAACAAACTGACCGGAGAGGAGCGGGAGCAGGTCCGGCAACAGATCGCCTTTATGAAGGAGTACCGGGAGGTTCTTCAATTCGGCGACTTCTACCGGCTCCGTTCTCCCTTCGAGGGGAACTTCACCTCCTGGATGGCGGTGAGCCCGGACCGGAAGACCGCCCTGGTGGGCTGGTACCGTCTCCTCAGCGAGGTGAACGGCTCCTGCCGCCGGGTGAAGCTCCAGGGCCTGGACCCGGCGCTCTCCTACCGCGTGGACGGCGGCACGGAACACTTCGGCGACGAGCTGATGAACCTGGGCCTTGTGGTCACGGACAGCGGCGCCGGTGAGCGCCAGCCGGGCGAGCGTCCCATTTGCGATTTTGACTCCCACATCTACGTGCTCAAAGCCTGAAGCCCACGGACCCCTTTTCCAAGGGCTTACCGTTCCCCTATAGACGAAGGCGGACCGTCCGGATTGGGCGGTCCGCCTTCGTTTCAGATTGTGCCGTCAGTGCAATTCGCCGCACCCGCGGCCTTTCCGCTGCACCGGCTACAAAATAGACGCTTGCAGCCCCGGCGGAATCCCCCTTACGAGGGGGATTCGGAGTCCTGCTCCTCCGCCAGGTGCGCCAGACTGCGGGCGGCCCGTTCCCGGTCCCACTTGCGGTACTTCACCGGCGTGATGCCGAATTGCTGCTTGAAGGCCTTGGAGAATACCTGGGGGTCCTGATAGCCGCAACTCAGAGCGATGTTGGCCACCGGCGCGTCGGTCAGCGTCAACTGCTCTTTTGCCCGGGTCAGGCGAAACTGGGTCAGGCACTCCTGAGGCGAAACCCCCAGAACCCGCCGGAAGAGGGTGAAGAGGTAGCTCCGGTTCAACGCCACATACCCCGCGACGTCAGAGACCGTGATGCCGTTGGCGTAGTTATTTCGGATATACTCCATGGCCTGATGAATATACAGGTTTTCCCGCTCCCGTTTGCTCAAGCGGCGCTCCGATTCCCCGGAAATACCCTTGGCGAGGCGGGCAAAAAATTGACACAGCAGAGACTGGAGCATGAAGTCCGCCTCCGTGTCGGACTTGTTGTACATCAGCATGGACTCCACCAGCTTCAAAAGCTCTCCCTCGTCCTCACAGTGGAACGTCAGCCGCTCGCCTCCCAGCCCCAGGCTCCGCAAACAGCTTTCGCACTTGGCTCCGTCAAAGCCAATCCAGAGGTATGTCCAAGGGTCCTCCTCGCCGGCTTGATAGAAGGTCTGCTTGTTGGGCTCAATCAAAAAGCCCTCCCCCTTGTGGAGCGTGTACTCCCGGTCCTCTACACGGTAGATTCCGCTGCCGTCCAGGATGTAGTGGAGCAGATAATTGGGCCGGACCGCCGGACCGTAGCTGTGCAGCGGTTCGCACCGGGCGTGGCCGCAGTAACAGAGGTAGAGGTCGGAAAACTTTTGATACTGTTTTTGCAGGTGCAGGACATAGCTCTCTTCCATTGCCCTTCCCTCCCATCTATCAACTTCGGTCATGCCGCCCGGTGTCCGGGATACCGGCGAAGAGGGGGTTCGTTCACCGTTTCAGCGGCGGGAACGTGGCCTGATGCCCCATCGCCTGTAAGTTGCGCAAATAGGCCAGGACGTCGTTGGTGCTGTAACGGGGCCAGCCGCCCTCCCCCTCCCGGTCGCACAGCGCTCCCATCAAAAGCGCGTACTCAAACTCCAACGAGGTGTCAAACACCCCCAGATCATCCGTATTGATGCAAACGTGCATCTGAGGCCGGGTCCGGCCATCCCGCTCCAGTCCCTCGTCGTGGAAACGGGTCACCGGGTGGCGGCTGTAGTCGCCAAAGGTGCCGATGAGAACATTTGAGGTGGGGTTGCACTCCACCACGATTCCCCTCCGCTCCAGATACCACTGCATAGCGTCCTGGACTTCCCGCACCAGGGTGATATAGCCCGGTGTAATATCCACAGAGGTGGTCTTCATACCCTCCCGCTTCACAAACCAGTCGTAGTGATACGCCCAGTAGAGTCTGGCTATATCCCCATCCTGCCGGTAAAACTCCAGCTGTTCCCTGTGGCGGCGGTCCCGGAGCGTTCCCCACGCGTAATAGGGGTTCCGGTACAGGAGAGAACCGTCAAACCCCTCGGAGGCGTAGAGCTCGGGCATATCTCCCCGCAGCATCATGCTGTTGTAATAGTCTTGCAAGGTGACGGACTTATTCAAAAAAACGTTTTTGTAAATCTCACGCAAAAGCTGGAAGGCCTGTTGCTTCATGATCTCGTGTTGCCGGGTGTCGATTCGGACCCCCAGTTCCCGCCCCCGGTAGATCAGCCACACCAGATTGTCCAAATAGTTCTGCTTTGGCAAAATTGCGCACATGGACTTCTTCCGGTAGTGGATGTCCGGGTCTACGCCCAGGGCCAGAGCGTGTCCCAGCCGGTCTCCCCGCCGGTAATCCAGGAAGCAGACCGCCTCGTCAATGGCGCGCAGGCCGTCGGCTATGTCGTAAAAATCCTCTCCCGCGTGATAGGTCACCGACAACCGGCAGGCGGGCGCCGCGGAAAAAGCAGGGCCTGTGACGAAATCCTCCGAACGGAAGTTTCGCAATAAGCGGAACGCCGTGCCGAAGACCTCCGGACGGCAGTTCACCTCGTTGGAGCAGCCGTCAATCCCCCGAATGCGGCAGCAGAGATAGGGCGACTGGCTAAGCGCCTCCGCCAGGGCAATGGCCCGCTTCCGGATGTCCTGGCGCAAACTCGCGTGGCGGCAGCGGGGCAGGGACATCGCGCCGGGCTTCTCCCCTTCCCGTTCCAGTTCCTCGTCAAGCCGCTTGACAAAATGGATGACATAGAAATGGGGCTCTTTCAAAAACGCCTCCGCGTGGAGCTCTTTTTCAAACTCCGCCCGGCTCCAGCTCTCCGTTCCGCTTTGCCTGAGCGCTCCCTTCCCATCCCCGAAGTATTTCGCCCAATCGCACTCGCTGATGGCATCCCGCATCCCCTTCGGCGTCCCGGCGGGCGTCATCCGGGCCTCCAGAGAGGTGACGTGCTGGGTGGAAAGCGGCGCGTTCAACGCCGTCCGGTACGCCTCCCACCGATACGCTCCCCGCCAGCCCAGATCTTTCCGGTCCTGATACCTCTGGAAATTGCGAAAGCCGGTCTGTCCGTTGCTCTGAATCATCTCCGCCCGAAACGCAGTCTTCAAAAGCAGATACAGATAGAAGAGATTCTCCTCAAAGCCGCTGAACCAGCGGCAAAAGCAGGCGGAGAAACAATCATAAAGAAAGCGGCGCTCCCCGGCCAAACTCCGAAAGGGCGAGTTTGCAGACTCCCGGAACAGCGCGGCCTCTAACGCGTAATCCAGGCACTCCGCCGGCCCGTCCGGCTGAGGAACTCGCGCGCCATAACACAGGCGCAAAAGCTGCACCGCGTCGCCAAGGCGCTGGCGGACCATCAGGGGGGAGTCGCAAACTTTCCGAAACTCTTTCAGACTGGAAAACGGCGTCCGGCAGTCTCCGGGCCGCTCAGGCGGGTGAGAAAAGGCGTCCCGGCGAAGCGCCCGGAAGAGGATGCTGCGAATCAAAGCCGCCAGCAGCACCCGCTCCTTCGTAGAGCGGACATTGTCCGCCGCGCCCCGGACGGTAAGCGGCTGCAAAAACAGGGAGAACTGTCCCGGCAGTGTCTCCACCATCTCCGGATCGTTCATCAGCCCGCACCAGGCCAGGGGGAAGGTGTGGGCGGAGCCCCCCAAATGGTAGTGGTTTTCAGCGACGCCGTTCTCCAAAAGCTGCTTAAGCCGGTTCTGGTCCGTCCGCAAAACCGCGGGCCAGACAAAATTTTCCCGTTTGGACTGGGCGTCATAGTCCACGCACGCCAGGTAGGCGCACACAATCGTATCCTGCCCCAGAAGGTGGTACATCTCTCTCCAGGGCAGCACCCTGGAAAACCGGCAAAGCGGCTCATCTCCCTGGATTCTCAGCGTCCTCTCGCCAAAGTCCACCAAGGGAACAAACACGGATTTTCGAATATTCCAGCGCCCCGCCGTCTGTTCCGTCAGGCGCTTCATCTGGGTAAACGCCAGGGCTTGTTCGTCCTCCGAATAGCCGTGCAGCATGGTCTCCGCATAGTCGAGAAAGGTCTTCCGGTGGTCTCCGGAGGTCTCCCGAAAGGGCGTTTGCGCCTGTTCGCAAATCCGCCGGAGAACCCGCTCCGGCGGAATATAGCGGTATAAGATGGCAAGACTCTTCTCTGTTGTATCCATCACTTCGGCTCCAGTTTGTTTTTCGCGCTCTTACTTCTCTTTGGCTCTATTTTTAACGTCTTTAAAACTATACTCCAGATAGCGGCACAGGCTCTGAAATTCCTTTTTAAATTCCTTCTCAAAATCTACGGCCGCAGCGGGAAGCTCATTGGATCGGCAGTTAATCATACTTTCCAAGAACGGAAGATCTAACCCGCCTTTCATATCGGAAATGCTGTATTTGGAGCTCGCATCCACAAACGACCTCCAGAGGTTTCCTACTTCCTCTTCGTCTTCAGCGGTCTTTACCGTGGCGGCCGTCTCGGTAAACAGCTCGGCGCTGTGATAAATTCTGATAAGCGCCTTCAAATGGTCCTGTGTCAGCTCCGCTTTCATCCTGACCAGCAGGTTCCGAAATTCAGAGCGATTTTCATCCTTCATGAAGTCCAAAATTTCGCCCATCCAGCTCACTACCATCCGGGTGCTGGCTTCCCCTTCACTATTGATTCCCTCTATCGCCCTATTGACCACTTGGAAAAACTCCTCCAGCAATTTCCAATACTCGTTCCGGTCCTTTAATGAAGGAGGATTGTTTTCCAGGGCCTTTCGGACCACATCCTGCACGTCCTGATTGATGGCAATGGTAGCGCAGGCCGTCTGCACAAGGTAAAGTTTCCCTTGGTCCGTCTCTCCGCGCATGATCTTTTTGTATCTGTCATTGCCCAGGGTGAGGAAAAAGGGGACAAAGCGCAGGGGATCAAAGCGGTACGACTCGCCCGTTTCCTGGAATAAAACCCTGCCAAATTTCTTGTCCGATATCCCCCGGAAGATCCGGTCATATTGGTCTTTCCGCAAATCCCTAGCCAGCCCGCTCCATTCCGTTCCCTCCAAAGACAGTGTATTGGGAAAATTTCCGGCGCACTGCTTAAAGTCGAAAATCAACAGGCCACGGTCTCCTTTTCGCGCTTCCAGTGCCATTCTCTTTTGTCTGGCCACCATTTTATGGGCCTGGAAATCAAAGAACATCCGAACAGCAAAGAAGACATACATATCGTCGGGCTCAAGGAACCGGCTCTCCAGGTCTTGAATATAGGCCATCAGGCCGCTGTATGTATTCAGGTCCCTGGAATCTCTGCCCGCCGCGTCATACAGCTCCCGCAACGCCTTATGGGCGCACCAACACTGCTTTTCCATTGCCGCCGCCGTCAGCCTTTCAAACAGGCCTGCCTTTTCCACAGGCAACTTGGCATGGATCCAATCGTTTAAGAAATAGTTTTCAAAGAGGGACAAATTGGTCTCCAGAATTCCCACTTGCTCGCCCACACACTCTGAAAGTTTTTGTGTGTCGTTGTACTCTTTGAGAGTTTTGCTGATTTCAAAGACATCCCGCATGGACGAAAACACCACCAGAAACTGAGCCAAACCCCGCAGGGTAGTGGGCAGCATCTTATGAAGATTCTCCTTTGAACCGGCAAACGCCACTCGCGTCTTCCGATAGACAAACTGGAAGATGGCTTCTTGCAGCGACAGCCTTTGCTCCTTGTCCTCGTCCCTGCTTTTGATGCTCGATGGGAGCAAGATATCCTCTCCATCCTTCTCCAGATACCGGATATAGATATCCTCGCCCTGCTGCCGGATTATGTTATCCAGGTGGGGCAGGCAAATGGCCCGGGTAGGCGGAATCAGCTTGTCCAGATGCTTGCTCTCAATTTTCCACAGCTTGTTGACATCGATGATTCCCTTGAGAATCTCCCTGTCCATTTTCAGGTAAAAATCCCGGACAAGATGCTGGGTCAAGGTGGCCCGCAGCATATTCAGATCCGTTGCCATGAGAATGATCATGTTGGGAATCGTGAGGTACTTTCGGATGTCCTCCATGATCTCGTAGCTCTTGCGGACCTGAAAATCCGTATCGTCCAGCTGCACAACCAAAAACGGCGTGACCTCCCGCTCGTCCCGCCGGACAAACTCCAAAAGGTTGGTGGTGAGTTTATTGAAATTGTCTTTCAAAACCGCGCTGTCGCTGATCTCGTGCATCTCGATCAGGCCCCGGATCTCCCGGCCCTCCCGAAATTTGATGTTGTTGATCCCGGAGAGGCACTGCTGAAACAGCCGCAACAGGGCGTTGCGCTTGGCCTCGCTCTCGCTGGAATCGTCGGAGAACTTGTGGTAATTCCGGGAGGATGTCCATTCCCGCTCCGCCTGCCGGTACATTCTGGAGAGGATCACCGCCAGAATGCTCTGGTCCTGTTCCAAAACCGTGGGGTCTATGGGCGGGAGAACCGTGAAGCCGCATCTGCTGAGGGGGTCCCCCTGGTCTTTCGCCCAAAAAGAATCCTCCAGGGCCTTGGAGAAAGACAGCATCGCGCTGGTCTTTCCCTGTCCTCGACTCCCGGAGAAAGCAATGATATTATGACAGTACCCATATATCCCCACAGAGTCCGCCTGATGGCTCTCCTTCTCAAAGGCTTTCGCCTGGGCGACGATGGAGCGCAGCGCGTCCGTGGCCTGCTGATACACAGGGTACATGATTTCATCCTTGTTGGCAATGTTTTCAGAAATATAAATTCCATGTTCCCGCTCTTTGCGAAAAGTCAGTAACACACCGATCCCTCTCTCTTTTACCATTTGTAAATCCCAAATATTTCCAGACATTGGTATGCTGTACGCGCGGCGGCGGACGCCGTGTCTCCCTCCGGCAAGGTCCGCCCCGACGCAATTTCACGGATTCAGCTAAATCGCTCCTCCTGTCGTTTGCTCTCCCGCTCTTTCTCACATTTCAGCAAAAACGCCTTCGCCAGGTCCAGATACACCCGGCGTCTGGCCAGATTATTCTCCACAAAAGAGAGGTAACTCCCCCGGCCGCTGGCTCTCCAATCATCTGCCGTCACCAGATTGATATCCCAGCCGCTCAGACTCTGACCGCACTCGTACAGGCGCTCCACAAAGCGGCCGCCAAAACGCTTCAGCTCCTGGAGCACCGTGTGCTCATCCTTCACCTCTTGCTTCAGCGCAGGCAAATCCGGAGGGTCCTCCGGCAGCTCGCCAATAAACCGGGTCACAGCCGTCCACCTGTCAAGGTTTAAACGGTTGGAATCCCGCTCCACCAAAGCCAGGGCGGGAATAAACAGATGGTAGTACCTGGGCCTGATAAAAGTGGCCAACTCTCCGGCCTTCAAAACGCACTGGATTTTCTCTGAGCCATCCTCCTCCAAAAGCCGGTTGGAAAGCTCCACGTTCATGGACATCAAGCCGTTGTCCATTTGCGACAACATACAGCAAAGGCTTTGCGCCTTCGAAATCCCGCCGTTTTCCCGGTCGTGAATTTCCTTTATATAATGACTCAGGGAGATCATATCCTGATCCGGCTCTTCCGGACGAAAGCGACTCCGGCTGTCCACTGTCTGCCATGCGCTCTTTTCCGACTTCATGCCTATATCATAAAACAAATTTTCCACCGCATGGTTGGTTTTACGCACCGCGTCTTCATGGTATCCCTTCTTATCCACAGGAACGCAGCCCAAGAAAGGCTCCGCATTTTTACGAAAGCCTTCATACAAAATCTCCCTCAGACGCTCCCACAGAGGCGGCTCCTGAAGAAGCACGTCCAATTCATCCAAAATGTCTTGCTTCCGGGCAAAGTTCCGGGCCACTTTTTCCAGGTCCTTTTCCACACCGGAAAAGCAAATGCGTTCCCCCTCATCCTCAAGCGCCAACGCCTCAAAAAACTGGCGAAGGGCGATAACGGACATCAGCAGCGAGAGAAACTGCGTCCGCGGCTTTTGGCACAAAGGGTCCTGTTGCTCCAGTATACGGGGAACCGTCCGAAGGCGCTGGAAAGGAGGAGCTTTCAGCTCCTGTAGAATTTCCTCGCTCAGGTGGTTAATTACTTCCTTCTTAACCGCGCCAAAGGCCACCAGGCCTGTCAGCGTAACGTCGGCCCGCTTGGAATCATCGTATTTCCGACGGAGGCGAACGGTGGGCAAAAGCCCCTCACAGTCTTTCAAACCGCCGCCGGTTTGGAAAAAGATCTCCTGGCTGGCCCCCCGGTACATCCACCGCTGGAACGCCCATTTTTGGGGCCGCACCTCCGGAGGAAGGTTTTGAACATGGCAGGAAAGAACATAGCTGGTATAGGGCTCGCCAATGTGCTGTATAAAACAGGATATACTCTGCGAGAGTTTTCTCAGCTCGCTGGTATCCCGCTCCGAGGTCTTTACGATGTTTTGCGCATAGAGATCGTCAATCAAAAGAGGCTGCCGGTTGACGCCGAAGGCCCGGATTTCCACCGCGCACGCCAAATCCCGGTGAATATAATAACGCTCATCTTTGTTCAAAATTTCTTCCTGGAGGCTTTGCAGTCTGGCAACCACCAGCTCCTCCAGAGAGTGGAGAAGCGTCATGATGCCCCGGCCATGATAGATCATATCATCTGCCAGAAGAATGCTGGGGAAACACCCCCAGTCGGCATAGTACTTCGCAATTTCCCCGGCGTACAACAGCAGCGCGTTGTTGCTGATCATCCGTTCCGCGTTGGAAACAACCTCTCCACGCTCTGTATGAACTTGCATAAAAATTTCATTTAAATTCAAACAGCGCCGGGCGATCAAAACCACGTAACTGTGGGAGGCTCCCCATATGCTGCGAAAAAAATCATAAAGCCTATCGTAATCGTCGTGAAGAATGCTCTCCCCGACGCGTTCAATAGACGGTATGCGTGTAATCAAACGGACTCCCCCTCCCTTGATTTGGATAGCAGCGAGGGGCAATTGGCAAAATTTCCAACCTCATATCTGCCGGCTCCTTGTGAACCTTTCACATTATATCAGATTTATTTCCGTTACGCAATAGCGATCTTAAACTTTTCACACCTTTATCCCCCCACATTTTCCGCTCCCATTCTATGCGCCCGCCCGCTCAAAATTACCAGCGGAACAGCTGCCGCCAAATGAGACTCCGGAAAATTCCCCCTCAACTGTTTCACAGCGAGATGAATATATATTCATTTTTTGTTGATAAAGCCGCCGGGGTGTTTCGCCTCCGGCGGCTTTTCCGGTTCCCGTCCGGCAGGAGGCGCCTTGTCTCCAGGGGAGGGGTTACAGCCGGGCCACGCCGGACTTCCGGGCAGCCCCGGCCACGGCTTTGGCCACGGCGGGACCCACCCGCTTGTCAAACGCCTTGGGAATGATATAGTCGGCGGAAAGCTCCTCGTCGGAAATCAGCTCCGCCAGGGCGCCGGCGGCAGCCATTTTCATCTCCTCATTGATGTCACGTGCCCGGACGTCGAAGGTCCCCCGGAAGACGCCGGGAAAGGCCAGGACGTTGTTGATCTGGTTGGGGAAGTCGCTGCGGCCGGTGGAGACCACCGCCGCCCCACCGGCCTTGGCCTCGTCAGGGAAGATCTCCGGCGTGGGGTTGGCACAGGCAAAGACAATGGCGTCTTTGTTCATGGTCTTCACCATCTCTGTGGTGACGGTTCCCGGAGCGGAGACGCCAACGAAGACATCCGCCCCCACCAGAACGTCGGCCAGGGAACCGGCCTTCCTCTCCAGGTTTGTCACCTGGGCCATCTCCTCCTTGATCCAGTTCAGGCCCTCCCGGCCCTGGTAAATGGCGCCCCGGCGGTCGCACATGGTGACGTTCCGGAAGCCGGCGGACAGCAACAACTTCACAATGGAGATGGCGGCGGCGCCCGCGCCGGAGGTGACCACCTTCACGTCTTCTTTTTTCTTGCCCACCACCTTCAAGGCGTTGGTCAGCCCCGCCAGGGTGATGATGGCGGTACCGTGCTGGTCGTCATGGAAGATGGGGATGTCACATTTTTCTTTCAGCTTTCGCTCGATTTCAAAGCACCGGGGAGCGGCGATATCCTCCAGGTTGATGCCGCCAAAAGAGCCGGACATCAGGTAAACCGCGTTGACAAACTCGTCCACATCGTGGGTCTTTACACAGAGGGGGAAGGCGTCGACATCGCCGAAGGCCTTGAAAAGCACACACTTGCCCTCCATAACGGGCATACCTGCCTCGGGGCCGATATCCCCCAGCCCCAGGACGGCGGACCCGTCGGTGATGACGGCGCAGAGGTTGTGCCGCCGGGTGAGCTCATAGCTCTTGTCAACGTCCTTTTGAATCTCCAGGCAGGGCTGAGCCACGCCGGGGGTGTAGGCCAAGCTCAGATCCTCCTTGGTCTCCACAGGAACGGAGGCCACCACTTCAATTTTTCCCTTCCACTCGCTGTGGAGCCGGAGCGATTCCTTCGCGTAATCCATAATCCTTGTTCCTCCTAATTTTATATCTGAATTCTCAGCCTTTATTTTTGATCCTCAAAGGGGAAACGGTAGGGCAGCCCCAGGTGATTTCGAATCTCCACCAGTTCCTTTTGAATGGTTTCACCCACAGGCACCCCCTTGTCTTTGCGCTCCTGACAGGCCAGCCACTCCTTCTCTCCGGCGGTGTAGATGCGCTCCGCGCCGGGGGCCTTTTCCGAGTTTCGAAGTCCGCGGCAGATGTCCCCGGCGGTCTTTTTGAAGGTCTCCAAGCCCATAAAGAAGGCGGGGTTGATGACAAAAAAGAAATGGCCCAGGCGGTACATTTGGTCGCTGCCATCGGGGGCCTTGCCGTTGAGGTCCTTGAGAAAGGGGCCTCCGGCCAGGGCGGCGGAGAGAATTTCCACAATGGTGGCGTAGCCATAGCCCTTGTAGCCGCCGGTGTCCTCCCCCAGGCCCCCCAGAGGCAGCAAGGCACAATTCCCAGCCCGCATATCCTGGAGAATCCGGGCGGAATCCCTTGCGGTGCCGCCGTCCCTGGTGACCACCAGTCCCTCCGGCGTGGGCTCGCCGCTGCGGGCGTAAAACTCGATTTTTCCGTTTTGAATGGTGGAGGTGGCGCAGTCGAAGTTGAAGGGGAACTCCTCGTCGGTGGGCATGGTGAAGGTCAGCGGGTTGGTGCCCATCATGGGCTCCACACCCCAGGTGGGCGCCACAGAGGGCCGGGCATTGGTTCCGGTAATGCCGATCATACCCGCCCTTTCCGCCATGGTGGTCCAATAGCCCGCGATGCCGTAGTGGGTGGAGTTATAGACCGCGCCGCCGGCCATACCGTATTGGGCGGCTTTTTCTATCAGCCGTTCCATCATGTGGTAACTGGCCACCATGCCCATTCCGTTGTTTGCGTCCATCACCACGGTGGTGGGCGTTTCCTTTACGATGTCCATTTTGGTCACGGGCAGGAGGGTCCCGCTGACAATCCGGTCAATGTAGATGGGCTTAAACCGGTTGCAGCCATGGCTCTCAATGCCCCGGCGGTCAGACTCCAGCAAAACGTCCGCGCAGATTTTGGCGTCCTCCTCAGGAACGCCGTAGCCCTTGAACGCATCCACGAGAAAGCGGTTCATCAGGTCCCAAGGTACATAGGGTCTTGTTTCCACGGTTCCATTCTCCTTGAATTTTTTTGCAACGCGGCAATGGTCCCTTTCCATATCATCCGGGTTCCAGCTTCCCAAAGGGGACGCGCCTGGAGCGTCTGCCCCAGGCGCGTCCCTCTCAGAACCTGTATTCATAGCCGGGGACGCCGCACGGACGGAGAGCACCCCGCCAAACAAGGACATTCTACACAACAATCTTAAAGGATTGCCAGAGGAATTGACGCGCTATAGGCGGAAAAAGGCCAACCGCGTTTCATGGCTGTAGCCGCGGGTTCTCACTTCTTCCCGCCGAACAGCCCCTTGAAAAAGCCGCCCTTTTCCGGCTTTTTCTCCTTTTTCTCCGCGGGCTTTCCCGGCGCCGCTTTTTTGGTCTCCTCCGCGAAGGCGGGTCCCGGTCCATTTTTCAGCCGCTCCAAAGCCTCCACCGCGTGCTTATAGTCCTGCTTAGCCGAGGCCTCGTACAGTTTCCGGGCCTGCTCCACGCTGGCCGCCACGCCCTTTCCGTGCTCATAGCACCATCCCAGAAGGTACTGCCCCCTGGCCTGCCCCAGCTCCGCAGCCTGACGGTAATAGTTCACAGCCCGCTCCCAGCTCTGCTCCACGCCCTCGCCGGTCTCATAGAGGTAGCCCAGGTTGCAGGCCCCCACGGCGTCTCCGGCCTCGGCAGCCCGCCGGTACCACTCCGCCGCCTCAGAGGCGTCCTGCTTCACGCCCTGGCCGGACTCGCAACAAAATCCATAGTTGCACATGGCCCTGGGATAACCCGCCTCCGCCGACAACCTGTAAAGCCGCGCGGCCTCCTCTTCGTTTTGTTCCACGCCACGGCCCTTTTCATACATATAACCCAGGTTACACTGGCCCATGGGGTCTCCCTTTTCCGCAGCCTGCCGGTAGCAGTCCACGGCCTGTTCCAGGCTCAGCTCCACGCCCTCGCCAAACTCATAGCAAACGCCCAAATCGCAAAGCGCCCTGGTATACCCCTCATTGGCGGCCCGCCGGTACCACTTCACCGCCTCCGCTTCGTCCCGGTCCACGCCCTTGCCGTACTTGTAGAAAATTCCCACACAGTACATTCCCCTGGGCTCGCCCTGACCGGCGGCCTTGCGGAACCAGTGAAGCGCCCGAGTCAGGTTGCGCTCCACGCCCTTGCCATTTTCATAGCACCACGCCAGATTGCACTGGGCCCTGGGGAAGCCCTGCTGGGCGGCAGCGCTGTACCACTTCACCGCCTCCTCCCAGCTTTGCTGAACGCCCCGGCCAGACTCGTACATAAAGCCCAGGTTGCACTGCCCCGGCGCGTTGCCCATCTCCGCGGCCTTGCGGTAGAGCTCCACAGCCTTCTCATAACTCTGGGGTACGCCCTCTCCCCGCTCGTAGCAGACGCCCAGGTCACAGGTGGCGGGAGCGGAACCAGCGTCAGCCGCCTTTTGATACCACCTGGCGGCCTCTTCCACGTCTTGCGCCACGCCAATCCCGTAGTCATAGGCCCGGGCCACGCTGAAAAGTCCCCTGGGGTCCCCCTGATCCGCGGCCCGTTTGTACCAAACGAAGGACTCCTCCAGATTCTTCTCCACGCCCTCGCCGTGCTCATAGCACCACGCCAAATTGCACATTCCCCGGGGCAACCCGCCGTCGGCAGCCTTTTGGTACCACTCCACGGCGCTTTCCCAACTCTGGGCCACGCCCTCTCCGGTCTCATACATAAAGCCCAGGCAGCACGCGCCGTCCTCGTCTCCCTGCTCCGCGGCCTTCCGGTACCACTCCACGGCGGCGGCCTTGTCCACAGGCACGCCCCGGCCCCGCTCATAGCAAAGGCCTATGCACAGCTGCCCCCTGGGATACTCCTGGTCCGCCGCCATCCGATAGAGCCGGACGGCCTCGGTAAAGTCCCGCTTCACGCCCTCGCCGTGTTCATAGCACCACGCCAGATTGCAAAGCGCCCGGGGATACCCCTTTTCCGCAGCCTTCCGATACCACTCCACAGCGCTTTCCCAGCTCTGCTCCAGCCCCCGGCCGGATTCGTACATGAACCCCAAGCAGCACATACCGGGGGCGTTGCCCTGCTCCGCGGCGGCTCTGTACCACTTTACCGCCTGCTCCAGGTCCTGCTCCAGCCCCGCGCCAAACTCCAGGCAACGGCCCAGCTCCGTCTGGGCGCCGGGATAGCCCAACCACGCGGCGGACTGATACCACCTGGCGGCCTCCTCCTCGCTGACTTCCACGCCGCTGCCCCGGCGGTAGGCCTCTCCCAACAGGAACTGCGCCCGGGGAAATCCCTGCTCCGCTCCCTTCTGGAAGCACTTGAGGGCCTTGTCATAGTCGGTTTCCACGCCGATACCATATGTATAGCAATAGCCCAAATTCGTCAGGGCGGGCATATACTCCTGCTCCGCCGCCTGGGCATAGAGCATCACGGCCTGCTTGGGGTCCGCGGCCACGCCGATGCCCGCCTCCAGACACCAGCCCAGATTCGTCAGGCCCAGGGGGTCGTTCAGGGCGGCGGCCCGCTGGTAGGCGGCCAGGGCGTCGGTCTCCCGCTTCTCATCCACCGCCTGGTTTCCCAGGTTCACCCAGTCGGAAGCGGTCATCTCCTCCTCCGTCAGGGCGGTGAAAAAGGTTCCCCCGCAGCGGGGGCAGACGTCCGGCTCCTCCTCCGCCACGAAGCCGCAGTCCGTGTTCTCGCAACGATAGAAATCCATGGATTGTTCCTCCCTTATGCGTCCGCTCCGCCGTCAAAAAGCGGGGAGCTGTTGTAAATGTCTGTGAAGATATGGGCCTCTCCCCGGTGCTTAAAGCCGGGGAAGGTGTCCAACTGGACCCCGTGAATGGCCCGGAAAATACTCTTTTCAATGTTGGGATTTGCCTTCTTCAACTCCCGCAGCAGCTGCTTGATCTCCTGGCGCTTGCTCTGCCCTATGCCGTCGCCGGAGGCGTCCCGGCTTTCCGTAAAGCGGCAGGCGCACTGAAGAAAGCGAAGGTTGTTATAATTCCGCCAGTTGACAACGGCGTCCTCATGGACACAGTACAGCGGGCGAATCAGCTCCATACCGGGGAAGTTTTTGCTGTGGAGCTTTGGGGGCATGGCCTGGAGCTGAGCGCCGTAAAAAAGGCCCAGCAACGTGGTCTCAACAACGTCGGAAAAGTGGTGCCCCAGGGCGATTTTGTTGCACCCAAGCTCCCGCGCCCTGGCGTAGAGACAGCCCCGGCGCATACGGGCACAGAGGTAGCAGGGGTTTTTGTCCACCTGGACCGTCACTTCGAAAATGTCGCTTTGAAAAATCGTAAGGGGAATTCCCAGCCTCCCGGCGTTTTCCTCCAAAAGCGCCCGGTTCACGGGATTATAGCCGGGGTCCATGGCGAGGAAGGTCAGCCGGAAGGGCCGGTCCGTGTGTTTTTGAAGTTCCTGCATCAGCTTGGCCAGGACGAAGGAGTCCTTTCCTCCGGAAATGCAAACAGCAATATGGTCTCCCGGTGAAACCAGCTCATACCGTTTTACGGCGGCAATGAAAGGATTCCACAGGGACTTTCGATAAGTTTTGATGAGACTGCGCTCGGCGGCCTCTCGGGGGGTAAGCTCACGGGACATAGCATCGTTCTCCTACGCAAGGGGTCCAGGGGCATCGCCCCTGGTTTCTCCGCCAGAGGGAGAAAGAAATGGAAATCCTTTTCCTGACGGCATACGCGTCAGGAAAATACCCCGGCTCCAGCTGCCTGGGGCGGCGCCGCCAGTTTGCAAACCGGTGAGGGGATCGGGAGCCGCACTCTTGACTAAAGCCAAATAGACCCCAGGCGGAACACGGAGGCGCACATCTTGCGGAACCACGGGCGCTTGCTCCAGTCCTCCAGCGTGTAGGCCCGACTCTCCGCCAGAATGCCGTCCAGGTCCTCCAGCAACTCCTCCACCACCGGCATATGGTACAGCAGCACGCCGCACTCGTAGTGGAGCTGGAAGGTCCGGTAGTCCATATTGGTGCTGCCCACCAGGGCCACCTCCCGGTCCGCCATGACGCTTTTGGCGTGGAGGAAGCCGGGGGTGTACTTATAAATTTTCACACCGTGACTCAAAAGCTCGCCCCAGTAGGTCTCCGCCACCATGTAGGTGAACTTGTGGTGATCCGGGACGCCGGGGATGAAAAGCCGCACGTCCACCCCCGCGTCGGCTGCGATGCACAGGGCCTTTTGCATGGACTCCTCCACGGCGTAGTAAGGGGTGGTGAGGTAGAGCATCTTCTGCGCCGAGGAAATAAGCTGAAGATAGATCTCCTCAATGGGGTTATCCGGGTTGTTCAGCGGCCCGTCGGTAAAGGGCTGGCACCAGCCCCTGGCATTTTCCACCTCGTGACGGGGGCGGTAGTAGTCGTCCTCGTTGTGGAAGGAGCCCCCCATCATTTTCCACATCTGCATAAACTGGGTGGCAAAGCCCCAGGCCCCCTCCCCCTCCACACGGACAGCGGTGTCCTTCCAGTGTCCGAAGCGGACGATGAGGTTGGCGTATTCATCTGCGATATTAATACCCCCGGTATAGGCGTATTGCCCGTCTATCACGGCGATTTTCCGGTGGTCCCGGTAGTTAAAATAGATACGGTTCACATAGCGGTGAACAGGGTTGAAGACCTTCACCTCAATGCCTGCATTCTGGAGGGCCTGAAGGGTCTCGTCAGAAAAGCGGGTGAGATTGCCAAAGTCGTCAAAGGTGATGTGAATCTCCACCCCCGCGGCGGCCCGCTCCTTTAAGACGGCGAAAATCCGGTCCCAGAGCTGTCCCTCCGCCAGAATATAGTATTCTAAAAAGATATAGATTTCCGCCTTTTCCAGGTGGGCAATCAGATCCTCAAAAAAGTCCGCGCCCTCCTTAAAATAGACGGCGTCTGTATTCCGGTAGAGCAAAAAGCCCCTCTTTTCCAAGTATGCCGCCATCCGCCCCCAGGCCGGGGACTGCCGCCGGAGGCGGGCCAGGTTGCTCTCGCTGGCCATGCGCTGGCCCTCCCGAACGGGAAGGGGAGGCACCTTTCTAAGGCTGAGCTGCTTGACCTGGTGGGCGCCGCCCCAGAGGCAAAAGAGGATCATGCCGGACACCGGCATAGCCAGAAGCAAACACATCCACACCAGTTTATAAGTGGGACTGCCGGGACGCTGGTATACCCAGATGGCCACCGCCGCGCCGGCGATGAGCAGCAGGGCGTAGACATAGCTGGAATACTCCGCCAGAAGGTGGGAGATCAGCAAAGAAGTGGCAATTTGAGCAATCACGGTCAGCGCGCACATGGAGAGGCTGGTGGCGGCGGAGATTTTTCGCTCAATCCGCTCTTCCACCGGGGGAATATGGGGGATGTTCTTATGCACAAAGCCTCGCCTCCTTGTCAGCAGTCTCGGCGCTTGACCTTTCTATTATACAAAAAGACGCCGCTGTCTTCAACACCAAAATATTAAAAAAAGATAAAATTCGGGCCGGGTGCTCTCCACCCGGCCCGGATTCTCACTCGCTCTGGCGTAAAAGCCCCTGCTTGATGTCCCACAACCTCTGGCTGAGGTCCACATAGTACCGGTGGGGGTTCTCAAAGCGTTTCACCTCGTCCCAGAGAGTCTCCACCTGTTCTTTGCAATAGGCCTGAATCTCCGGGAGACTGGGCCGGGCGTACACCAGCTCTCCGCCCAGGAAGATGGGCTGCTGAAGAAGCCTGACGGTGAAATCCGTATAGGTCTTCCGCTTCCAGGTGGCCCTGGGGTCGAACAGCTCCAGACTCCGGTTCTCGTCCACCTTCTCGTCCCAAACGGCGATATAGTCCGCCTCCGCCTTGCCTGTGGCCCGGTCAAAGATGCGGTAAACTTTTTTGTAATGGGGATTTGTAATTTTGTCCACGTTTTCGCTGACCTTGATCTTGGGAATCACCTTCCCCTCCCCGTCCTCCAAGGCCACCAGCTTATATACCCCGCCGAAGACGGGCTGGCTGCTGGCGGTGATCATCCGCTCGCCCACGCCAAAGAGGTCGATTTTCGCCCCCTGGATCAGCAAGTCCCGGATGATATACTCATCCAGAGAGTTGGAAGCGGAGATCTTACACTCCGTCCAGCCCGCGTCGTCCAGCATCCGTCTGGCCTTTTGGGTGAGGTAGGCAATGTCCCCGGAGTCCAGCCGGATGCCGCACTTCTTGATGCCCAGGGGCTTTAACACCGCGTCAAAGGCCCGGATGGCGTCAGGCACGCCGGATTTCAGGGTGTTGTAGGTGTCCACCAACAGCGTCGCATTATGGGGGTAGAGCTTGCAGTAGGTCTCAAAGGCCTCGTACTGGGTGTCAAACATCTGGACCCAGGCGTGGGCCATGGTGCCCCCGGCGGGGACGCCGTAGAGCTGGTCGGAGATGGTACAGGCCGTTCCTGCGCAGCCGCCGATATAGGCCGCCCGGGCCCCGGTGATGGCCCCGTCCGTGCCCTGGGCCCGGCGGGAGCCAAACTCCAGCACCGTCCGCCCCTGGGCCGCCCGGACAATGCGGTTGGCTTTGGTGGCAATGAGGCTTTGGTGGTTGATGGCCAGCAGGGTGAAGGTCTCAATCAGCTGGGCCTGAATGGCCGGGGCCCGGACCGTCACCACCGGCTCCTGGGGGAAAATAGGTGTCCCCTCGGGGATGGCCCAGATGTCCCCGGTGAAGCGGAAATTCCTCAAATAGGCCAGGAACTCCTCGGAGAACAGTTTCCGCCCCCGGAGGTAGGCAATGTCCTCCTCGTCAAAATGAAGGTCCAGAATATAGTCGATGAGCTGGTCCAGACCCGCGCAGATGGCAAAGCCCCCCCGGTCCGGCACATCCCGGAAGAACACATCGAAATAGGTCACCCGGTCCTGGAAGCCCGCCTGGAAATAGCCGTTGCCCATAGTCAGCTCATAGAAGTCACAGAGCATGGTCATATTCAGCTTTTGTTCGGTGCGCATGGTAGGAACCCCCTTTTCTCAAGTTGTTCCCTTGATTATAAGCAAAGCGCCACGGAAATGCAATCTCTTTTTTGGGAAAAATTCACGAAAAACGCCGGGGATATTGGGCAAAGTTTTGCCAACAGCGGCAGGACCCGCCTTTTGGCGGGTCCCGCGTTTTTCAGGATGCCTGGTCGTACTCCAGCTGCCAGAGGCCCTCCGCCCGGTCTGCCCGCAGGTACACAACCGTTTCCTCCGTAAAGCTGCCGGTGAAGCTCTCGCATACGGTTTCGCCCTCCGCCGTCTCGAAGGAGACCGTATAGGTCAGGCCGTCCTCCTCCGGCAGGTTGAAGGAGCAGAGCTGGGTGTCGGAAATGGCCGCCTCCGACAAGAGGGTTTCGCCGCCGTATTCCACGGTGATGGCGGAGATGGCCTCCGGGGCGTAGTTGGTGAGAATCAGGTTGCCCTCCACGGCTTCCTCCCTCTGCCCGCAGGCGGCGAGAAGAAGCAGGAGGCCGAACGCCCAAAATAGCTTTCTCATCCCTCCGCCTCCCGCAGGCGCTCCACAATGGTCCGCCGGGACACGGAGCGGTAGGTCCACAGGGGCACCAGGGCCCCCAGAGCCAGGAAGATGGGCAGGATCACCAGGATGGGCGTCACGGTGAGCCGGTAGGAGAAGAACCAGAAGACGTCCGACAGGACGGTCCCCATCAGGGGGCCGATGCACACCGTCATCACCAGGGACACCGCCAGGGCCAGGAGCGTGTAATAAAGGCCTTCGTAGACCAGCATGGTTTTCAGCTGCTTCCCGGTCATACCGATGGATTGGAGCACCGCCAGCTCCCGCTTCCGGGTGAGGATGCCCGTGAGGACCGCGTTGATGAAGTTCAGCACGCCCACAAGGCCGATGATGAGGCTCAGCGCCCCGCCCATGGTCATGAACATCCCCCGGAAGCCCTCGAACTCGGCGGCGTAGGTGGCCCGGCTCTCGTAGTCGTAGAGGGGCTGGACGCTCTCGGTGTATGACCCCAGGAAGGATTCCATGTCCGCCTCCGCCTGGTCGGTGGTGTTGAAGAGATATGTCATGACGCTGTCGGTGCCGGTGTCCTGTTTGAACCGCTCCGCCCCCAGGATGAAATCATCGCAGCCCACAACCCGATAGCGGTAGGAGATGCTACTGGGAACCCGCACCAGGGCGCAGACGGTGTAGTCGATGTCCTCATAGACCTTGGCCCGCTCTCCCCAGGGGCGGTTTCCCTCGATGGCGGCGTCCACGTCCTCAATAATTTCCCCGGTGTCCCGGTAGAAGTATTCCATCTCATAGATATGGCGGATGGTCACGGTGTCCCCCAGCTTGGCCCAATTGCTGCCCCATTGGGTGGTGTTATAGTCGTCGGACTGGTACACGGCGGCGATGGCCTTTTGGCTGGGGTCTGACAGGGGGGCCAGGTCTCCCTCCAGCACGTCCAGCAGGCTCAGGGGAAAGTCCTCCATGCCGTACATCTGCACGCCGGCCTCCAGAAGCCCGCTGGGCAGCCGGGCCGTTCCCGCGATGATTTCATCCACAACCTCCGGGGTATTATACGTTCCATAGCCCATCCGGAGCCAGTCCTCGGTGACAAACTGCTTTATGGCGGAGACGCCGCCGTAGACCCGTCCGCTCTCCTCCACGCCGCTCCGGGCGCTCACGTCGGAGATAATGCTCTCCGGCACCGCCTGATCGGCGGTGCGGAAGCCGCCGCTGGTCTGAAAATAGGCCGCGTCCCCCAAGATAAAGTCCACGTCGGCCATATGGGCCAGGTACTTGTTCATGTCGAAGCCGGTGGAGAACGTGTAGGTAATCGTGGCCAGCACCACCGCCAACGTCAGGGAAATGACCGTCACCACGGTTTTCCCCCGGCTCCGGCCCAGGTTGGCCCAGGCCATGCCCGGAAGGGACGCGCCGCTCTGGGCTTTGCGGACCTTCTCCCGCTTCCCCGCCTTTTTCGGCCCGCCGCCCTCGGTGTAGCGCACGGCCTCCACCGGGGAAACCTTCGCCGCCATGCGGCCCGGACAGGCGCAGGAGAGGAACACGGTCAGCAGGGCAAACAGCGCCGCTCCAATGAAAATCAGGGGATTGAAGGAGACGAAGGCGTTCTTGTAGCTCAGCTGGGCCATGATGACCGGGGTGAGCTTGTTGCCGATGGCAAAGCCCAGGAGCAGTCCAATGGGGATGCCGATAAGGCTGAGAAGCAGGGCCTGCTGCCGGACGACGCGCTTGAGTTGCTTGCCGGTGGTGCCGATGGTTTTCAGAAGGCCGTAGAACCGGATATCGTTGGTGACGGAAATCTGGAAGACGTTGTAGATAATCAGGTAGCCGGTAAAGATAATCAGCAGCAGCAAAACCACAATGGCGATCAGCGTGGAGATATCAAAGCTGTTGGAAAGCTGGGCCCCGGAGTAGCCCCAGTTGACGCCGATTTTCAAGTAATTCTCCCCCTGGGGGTCGTCGTGCTGATAGCCGTGGTTCTCCAGGACCTGAAGGATGTTCTCCTCGATCTGGAGGTCGCTTTTGAACATCATGTCCAGGTTCCATTCACCGGTCATGGAGTAGGGGTCCCCGCTGCCCTGGGCGCAGAACTCCTCGGCGGCAGAGCGGGGCAGGAGCACATTGCTGGCCACCAGGGCGCTGTCGTACTCCCACCATCCCGAGAGGGTGAAGGTCCGGGTGACTAACTTCCGGCTGGGGGTGTTTTCGTCAAGGTAGAAGGAAACGGTGAATTTCGCGCCCACCTTCGGCTCCACCCCCAGAAGGGCCAGAACGCGGGTGTCCGTGGCGGCCTCGCCGGTGCCCTCCCGGGGGAGGGTCCCTTCGACTGGCTGGCAGAAGTAGTGGGGCGCGGCGGCGGGCTCCAGGTAGGAGACCTCCACATGGGATTTGTTGAAGGGCGGGTCTATGGGCATACCCACGAACAACCGGGCGAAGTCCCCTTGAATCAGCGGGTCCGTCCGCATTTCCTCCACCTGCTCCCAGGTGAGGCCCTTGATGCTGCCGTGAAAGTCGCCGCCCGCCTGGCGGAAGTTCTCCTGCTGGAAGGAGTAGTTGATGGAGGAGGCGATAGTAAAGAGAGAGGTGAACAAGATGGTGGTTAGGGCAATGGCCAGGACGGCCACGGTGTTCCGGGTCCGGGCGGCCCGCATGGACCGGAATCCCAGGCGGCGGATGCAGCCCTTGTTGGCGACACGGATCATGGTTACGCCTCCTCCTTGCTCTTCCGGGAGGAGCGGATTTTTCCGTCCTCAATGCGGATGATACGGTCCGCCGTCTGGGCGATTTCCTCGTTGTGGGTAATCATGACGATGGTTTGGGCGAACTTCTGGCTGGTGATTTTCAGCAGGGCCATCACGTCCTGGCTGGTCCTGGAGTCCAGGTTTCCCGTGGGCTCGTCGGCCAGGATAATGGCGGGCTTGGCCGCCAGAGCCCGGGCGATGGCCACCCGCTGTTGCTGGCCGCCGGAGAGGTTGTTGGGCAGGTTCTGGAGCTTTTTCTCCAGGCCCAGGGTCTCGACGATCTGGTCCACGTAGGCGGCGTCGGGCTTCTGGCCGTCCAGCTGGATGGGGAGGACAATGTTTTCATAGACGCTGAGGACGGGGACCAGGTTGTAATTCTGGAAGACGAAGCCGATTTTCCGGCGGCGGAAGATGGTCAGGGCCTCGTCCTTGAGGGAGAAGATGTCTTTCCCGTCCACACTGACGGAGCCGGAGGTGGGCCGGTCCAGGCCGCCCAGCATATGCAAAAGGGTGGACTTGCCAGAGCCGGAGGTGCCGACCACGGCGGCGAATTCGCCTTTTTCCACCGTCAGGTCCACGCCGTCCAGGGCGCGGACCTCCGTCTCGCCGGAGCCGTAGTGCTTGTGCAGGGCCTTTGTCTCTAAAATTGTCATATTCTGATACCTCCAAGGTAAAGTGTTGGTTTGGCGGCGGTGCGCCGCTTTCATTGTGGATACTTTACCATAGGAATCTGTCCAGATTCTTTCTCAAATCTTACAGAGTTGAAAGAAGTTTCTTTCCCCGGTGGGGGGCGGGGCTTTTGCTCGCCCTTGCGGGCGCGGGGAATGGATACCAGCGATGGCTGGTGCAATGCACCCCCCACTTTCTCGTTTTCTTGCCAGAAGAAAAAACAGAGGGGCCCCCGCAAAATCTTCAGATTTTGTGGGGAGAGGAGGAAGGAACGGAGCAGAGCGGAGTCCTCGCCGTCAGGCGGGGACGGAGTGGGCGGAGTTTCTTCCGACGACGGGCCGTGCACGGTCCAAAAGAGAAAAAGAAGTAACGGGAGACGATACGGGGGCGCGCCTGGAGTTTGGAGGACAAGTACGCAATGGCTCTGCCCGCGGCGTGGTGCGGGCGGGGGTTTGGGAGGTTATCGAATGGACCAGCTCCTCTTTTCGCTGCCGCTCATCTGGTGATAGAGGGTAGGTGTCCGCCTTTTCTGGGACTGCCCTTCTATCGATAGACCACCTTGTGGGGCCTGACCCCTAGTCAAGCCATTCCCCCAGGGATTTCCATTCTCCCGGTGGGCCATTTCCCTAGGGTCTCCTCTTCTATCGGTAGAACACCCTGTAGGGGCGGGCCTGTATGTCTGCCCTGGGCTCTTGCGTTCTCTCCACTTTTCCGCTATGATAAACGTGCGGAGATAAAAACACAGCCCGGTTGGTAGTCCGGGCATACCCCCTCGGGTATCAGTAACCTGCCTCCTTTGGTTGTCCGTTCTCCGTGAGAGACACGAAAAGGAGGAACCGCGTATGGAAACCGGATACGCAAAACTCACCGTTCGCTTTGAGGACCCCTTCTGGGTCCTCCTCTACGAGCGGGGCGGCGGTGGGCTCTATGAGGCCTGCAAGCTCCCCTTCGGGGCTGAGCCGAAAGACCAGGAGGTCTACGCCTTTTTGCTGGAGAACTGGCGGAGCCTGCGCTTCAGCCCGCCCGTCGCCGCCAAGGGCCCCTTAGAGCGGAAAGTCAGTCCCAAGCGTGCCCGCCGGGAGGCCCGGAGGGCCGTCCGCCCAGCCGCCCCGGGCACCAAGGCCCAACAGGCCTTGGCCCTCCAGCGGGAGGAGGGCAAGGCCGCCCGGACCCGCCGCAGCCGGGCGGAGCGGGAGGCGGAGGAGACACGGAAGTTCGCCCTCCGCCGGGAGAAACGGCGGGAGAAGCGGAAGGGGCATTGAGGGATTCGGAAGAGAATGCGCAAGCAGCGCCCCGGAGGGATTTCCCCTCCGGGGCGCTGTCTTATGGCTGTGCGTTTAGGTGCTCTTGATACGCCACCACTTCTCGGTGCCGTTCCATGGCCTCGGCGTGCTCCTGCTCCATCACGCCCAACAGCTCCGCGACGGGGCCGGAGGGATAGCGCTCCTGGCAGAAAGACAGCGTCTGGGCAAACTCCTCTGACCCTTCATACCAGGTGGCGTCGGCCGCGGCAATGTGACGGCAGATGACCTCGGACGCCAGGGGCCGGTCCCAGTAGTCCATTCGCTGGTTCCCCATCAGGACCAAGTAAGCCAGCACAGTATGGGGCGCCTCCAAAAACCGTTTTCGAAGTTCGTCGGACAAATTCTCGGCAGCCGCACCGTCGGAAGACAGGGAACAGGCAATCAGCTTGCCCAGGGAGAGCGAGGCCGCCCCGCCGTAAACCGCCGGGTCCCCGATGGGGTCCTGCACAATGCCGTAATCTTTCGCGTCGATGCTGACCACCGGCCACTCCGTTTCCTCCAGCTCCGGGAAGCCGGAAGGGACCAAGGCTGTTTCTTCCGGCGGCGGGTCCTCCGGCGGCGCTTCGGACGGCGAAGCCCCCTGCCCGCCGCAGGCGGCAAGCAGGAGGCACAGCGCCAACGCCAGAGCGGTGACGCCCGTGACGTTCGTTTTCATATTATTTGCTCAGAGCCTCGTCAATGGCCTTGGCGGCGGTTTTGCCCGCGCCCATGGCCAGGATGACCGTGGCCGCGCCGGTCACCGCGTCGCCGCCGGCATAGACCTTTTCCCGGGAGGTCAGGCCGTCTTCGTTTACCACAATACCGCCCTTGCGGTTGATTTCCAGGCCCTTGGTGGTGGACTTGATCAGGGGGTTGGGGCTGGTGCCAAGAGACATGATCACGCAGTCCACGTCCAGGTCGA
>CAJUCO010000010.1 GCA_910585245.1 uncultured Oscillibacter sp. | reverse complement strand
AACCCCTGATGGGTTTCTCTCGTAGCTCTTTTCCTTTCCGCTCCCTTTCAGACGGCACTTTTTTGACAAGCAGGCGAAAAGGGGACGCTGACGTCCCCTTTTCGTTTTCTTATTTTTTCTCCAGATCATCCGCCAGCCGCTTGAGCATTGTGCACAGCTGCTGTCGGGTCACCGGGGCGGTCAGTTTCAAGTCTCCTTCCGCGTCTCCGGTGAGGATGCCGTGCTCTACGGCCCAGTCCACTCCCGCCTTGTGAGCGGGACTAGGGGTATTGTCCATAGGTTTCACCTCCTCTTCTTCCACCGGCCGGAGATAGGCCGCCACAAGGGCGGTCCCCCAGGTCCTCCGGCAGACCATGCCGCCGTTCGACTGGCTCCCCGCCGTGCCGGGAGAGGTATTGCCCTCAATGGCGGTGACCGTCTCATCCCCCACCGCCTCCACCACGCCGGTGTGGCCGAAGCTATAGAGAACAATGTCCCCCGGCTTGGGGGTTCTCACCACCTGGGACGGGCAGTTGGCCTTATACCAGTTCAAAAGACCGGAACAGGACGCCGTTTTCAGAGGCAGCGTCTTCCCCGCCTGGTCGAACACCCACTGGACAAAGGCCATGCACCAGGGATAGGCAGCGCCGGAGACCTCCTTCCCATAGAACCAGGTGTTGTATTTCACCTTGTTGGACCCCGCCGGGGACTCCTTCACGCCCACCTCCGCCCTGGCGATGGAGAGAATCCGTTCAATCACTACCAATGCCTCCTTCCCCATGTTCGCCTTTTCCTCCGCCGGCTTCCGCCGTCGCCTGAGCCTTCTGTGCCTGTGTGCCGAAATAGAAGGCGATCACCACGGCGTAGACCGTCATAAACTCCTGCGAGATTTCGCCTCTTAGTGCCAGGACGGAAAACACGCCTGTCAGCAGCAGCGTCACCAGACTTTTCACACTGAGAAGCTTCCCCAGCCTCTCCAACACACGCTCGCTCATATCAAATTCCTCCTTTCCCATGTCGCTCACAGTCCCACCTTCCCCAGCAAAAAAGCCATCACCGCCGCCGCCAGAGCCCAGACGGATTTCTCCGTCAGGCTATCCCAACGCCGTCCCGGCTTGGCCTCCAGGGCGTCCACTTTGCGCGCCAACACGTCCAGCTTCTCCAGGATCGCGTCGTATTTTGCGTTTTGTACCGCATTGGTGGTCTCCACGCTGCCCAGGCGGTCCCGGAGCTCTTTGTGGTCCTCCCCGTTTTGCCGCTGGAGGTCCTGAAGCCGCTGTTCCAGACGGGCCAGATCGGCGCAGGACTCGGGGCACTTCTCGTTCATCCTTCTCCCTCCCCGTTTCAGTATACGCCGCCTGCAAAGCCGGCGTTTAACTCTTCCCTCCCATACCGCGCCCGTTGCCCGTTTTCGTGCAACTCCTTTTTCGGCAAAATCTCTCCGGCCGCATTTGTCAAGCTATTATTTTCACGAATATCCTCCTCTTTTTTCTCCACTCCCGCCATTGCTTTTCCCCAGAGAGTCGGCTACAATATTTAGCGGTTGCTTTTATTTCGAATGGAGGATATGGTGGTATGGAATTGGGTTACGATCCGCTTTGGGACGAGCAGGGCCGGCTGCGGCGAAACTGTACGGTCAGCGAGGCGCTGGCCTGGATGACGGCGTTTGGCGGCCACAATGCCGGGGAATCCGTATGTATCAACGGCGTGGGCTATAAAATCGGCCGCCTGCTCTATGGACCGGAGCGGCCCGCCGTGGCGGACAAGCCCATCTCACGAGTTTACGACGGTTATTACCGACAGCTGAATTTCAGTGTATAACTCCCCCCGTTTTGAACATCCACCCTGACAGCTCCCATGAGCAAAGCAGCGGGGCGCACGGCCCGAAATGCCGTGCGCCCCTTTTCCGTTTTCAGAAAAAACTCCCATTTCCTCTCCCGGGAAGCCCATCACATAGTTGACACCGGCCCCTTTAGCCGTTAAAATATAAGGGATAAAATTGGCGGGTTATCCCTTCCCCTCAGACCCGCCCTGCTCTTGCAGCCATATTGGAGGAGAACGCCTATGTACCATTGTCAACTGCGGCTCTACTGTGTCGGCCGCCGGCGGGAGTTTTTTGCTCCCCTCAAAGAGGTCGCGCCCCTTGAGTCCTTTACCCATACCTTCCTGGAAAGCGAAGAACCAAACCCCGCTCTAGCTGCCCAGGCCGACGTGATCTTCGCCGATCTCACCGGGATGGACGCCGCCGGAACGCTCCGGACTCTGATGGGAACCGGGGCGGAGCTGATCGCCCTGGCGGACCGGAGGACGGATCTGGAGGAACTGTTCTCCGGGTTAAGCGACCTGTGGTCCCTTCCCATGACCAGGGAGGAGCTGTGTTTCCGCTTCCGGAAGTGGCAGCAAACCTGCCACCAGCAAAAGGACCTCTGGGAGGCCAGACAATACCTGGAGGCCGCCATAAACAGCGTCCCCAACTTGGTCTGGTACAAAACCAAGGACGGCGTCCACGAAAAAGTGAACGACAGTTTTTGCGAAACCGTAAACAAGACCAAAGAACAGGTTCAGGGCCAGAGGCACGCTTATATCTGGGACGTGGACCAAGACGACCCCGCCTGCATTGAGTCCGAGCGTATCGTTATGGAATCGCAAATCACCGGCGTGGCGGAGGAAACCATCCAGACCGGCGAGGGAACCCGGCTGTTGACCACCTACAAGTCCCCTCTGTACGATTTGGACGGCAGCGTCATGGGCACCGTGGGCGTGGGCATCGACGTGACCAAGGAGCGGGCCTATGAGGAGGAACTGCGGCGGGAGAACCAAGCCCTGGAGGCGCTTTTCACCACCATGGACTGCGGCGTGCTGTGCCACAGTCTGGACGGGTCCCGCGTTCTCAGCGTCAACCGGGCCGCCCTGGCAATTTTGGGTTTCCAATCCCAGGAAGAGCTCTCCGGCGCCGGCTTCGACACCATCGCCACCTCTGTGTTAGAGGAGGACCGGGAGAAACTGCTGAGCTCCATCAAGTCTCTGAAAAAGGCGGGGGACAGCGTCAGTGTGGAGTACCGGGTCCACCACACCAATGGGGAAATCCTCCATGTGATGGGAAATGTGAAGCTGATGGAGGAAAACGGCGAGCTGTTTTACCAGCGTTTCCTTCTGGACTGCACCGCCCAGAAGCAGCGGGAACGGGAGGAACAGCTTCGCAAGGAACGCCGCCACCAGGAATTGGTCCAGGCCCTGAGCACAGACTACAATCTGGTCTGTTACTTCGATCTGGAAACCCGCAAAGGTAACACCTTGCGGACTTACGCCTGTCCCGCCGGACTTTTGGAGCAGCTCTTTTCCGGTGATCTGTCCCTGGATGTTCAAATGGAAAACTACATACAAACCTGCGTCTATGTGGATGACCGGGATTTGGTCCGCCGGATTTTTACCGGGGACAATCTGCTCCGGGAATTGCAGGACCGGGGCATTTACTACCTCAACTACCGGACCGTTTGCATGGGGGAAATCCGCTATTTCCAGATGAAGGCCGTGCCCATCGGAGACCGGAAATCCAGCCGGGGCGTGGTTATCGGCTTTCGCAGTGTGGATGAGGAGACCCGTTCGGAGATGGAGAAGAAAAATCTCCTGGAAGACGCCCTGGCTCAGGCCAACCGGGCAAGCAAGGCGAAAAGCGTCTTCCTCTCCAATATGTCCCACGATATTCGAACGCCGATGAACGCCATCATTGGCTTCACCGCCCTGGCCAGCACCCACATTGACAACCGGGAGCAAGTGGAGGAATACCTGAAAAAGATCATGACCTCCGGCAACCACCTCCTCAGCCTCATCAACGACGTGCTGGACATGAGCCGCATCGAAAGCGGCAAAATGTACCTGGATGAAAAGCCCTGCTCTCTGCCGGATATTCTCCACGGCCTCAGAAGCATCGTCCAGGCGGACGTTCACGCCAAACAGCTGGAACTGTATATGGACGCTGTGGACGTGATTCATGAGGATATCCTCTGCGACCGCCTGCGGCTAAACCAGATTCTTTTGAACCTCCTGGGCAATTCCATCAAATATACCCCCGCCGGGGGCATCGTCAGCATCCGGGTAATGGAGAAGCCCTCCGCTCCGGCGGGTCACGCCTCTTATGAGTTCAGCGTTCGGGACACCGGCATCGGCATGAGCGAGGAGTTTGTCGCCCACATTTTTGAGCCCTTTGAACGGGAACAGAACTCCACCACCAGCGGCATCCAGGGTACGGGCCTGGGTATGGCCATCACCCGGAACATTGTGGACATGATGAATGGCTCCATCCATGTCAAGAGCCGCCAGGGTGTGGGAACGGAATTCACCGTGGATCTCACCTTCCGCCTCTGTTCCGATGAGAAACAGCCCACCAGCATCCCGGAACTTACCGGCTGCCGCGCCCTGGTGGTGGATGACGACTTCAACACCTGCGACAGTGTCAGCTGTATGCTCCAGCAAATTGGTATGCGGGCGGAGTGGACCCTCTCCGGCAAGGAGGCGGTACTCCGCACCCGGCAGGCCGTTATGCGGAGGGACCACTATTCCGTCTATATCATCGACTGGCTGCTGCCGGATATGAACGGCATTGAAGTCACGCGCCGGGTCCGCAAGGAATGTGGCGACGAGGTGCCCATTATTGTTCTCACCGCCTACGACTGGGCCGACATTGAGGAAGAGGCCAAAGAGGCCGGGGTCACCGCCTTTTGCGGCAAGCCCCTGTTCCTCTCTGAGCTTCGGGATTGCCTGCTGTCCATTGTAGGTACGGAGGAAACTCCCCAGGAGGACGGGGAAACCTCTGCCACACCTCTGGACTTGGGCCGCATCCTGTTGGCGGAGGACAACGAGCTGAACCAGGAAATTGCCCAGGCCATTTTGGAAGAAGCGGGCTTCATCGTGGAAATCGCGGAAAACGGGCGAATCGCCCTGGATCTTTTATGCCAGTCCGAACCGGGGTACTACCAGCTGGTGCTGATGGACGTCCAGATGCCCGTCATGAACGGGTATGAGGCCACCCGGGCCATTCGAGCCCTGGAAAACCCGGCGCTTTCAGGCATTCCCATTCTGGCCATGACGGCCAACGCCTTTGAAGAGGACAAACAAGAAGCCCTCAAGTGCGGCATGAATGGTCATATTTCCAAACCCATCGACATTGCAAAACTCTTGGAGACTCTGGAAAACGTACTTCGAAACCGATAGAAAAGAAACGGGAGAAACCCCTGATGGGTTTCTCTCGTAGCTCTTTTCCTTTCGCTCCATTTTAAATAGCACTTTTTTGACAAGCTAAAACGGGAGAGAGGCTATGCCTCTCTCCCGTTTTCTACTCTTTTCGCCTCTCAGTCCCTCGTCAACACACCGCTAAGGTCCAGGGGCTTGCCGTCGGACCACAGGCGCTCCAGGTCATAGAACTCTCTCGCCTCCTGTGAGAACACGTGGACCGCCACACAGCCGTAATCCAGCAGCACCCAGGTGCCATCCCGATGCCCCTCCCGGTGAAGGGGGGCTTCTCCCGTCTGTTCCTTCATGGCCTTTTCCACCGCGTCGCAAAGGGCGTTGATTTGGGTGTTGGACCCGCCGGTGGCAATGACAAAATAGTCCGCCAAGGTGGTCAGGTCCGTGATTTCGATGGCGCTGATCTCCTTACCCTTTTTTTCATCCAGGGCCTTGGCGGCAATGATGGCCAGCTCTTTCGGTGTCATAGACATTCCTCTCTTTCCTGAAAATATGTGATGATGGGTTTACACGGTGGGGTCCGGGCCGATCAGGGTGAAGCCGGGGTCCGCCGGGAGCTGAGGATCTGTGGGAACCTCCGGAGCGGGTTCCGCTGGGGTTGGGGTCTCCGGGTCTTTCGGGGTGGGGTCCGGCGTGGTATTGGGCGTCTCCAGGGCAGGAGGCGCCGGAGTACCGCCATTCGGCGGGCTGACGGGTGTCGTTCCCTCGGGCTGAGCGGGTACGTTTGTGCCTCCGCCGCCGCTTTCACCGGAGCCGGTTGCCGTGTCCGGCGGCCCGGCGGGCAGCGGCTCTCCGGTCTCCGGGTCCACAGCGGTAATGGGTTCCCCGGTCTCCGGATCTATGACAATAGGCTCTCCAGTCTCCGGGTCGATGGGATTGCCGTTTTCGTCCACGACGGGCTCCTCTTCCTCCGGCTCGTCCTTGGGAGGCGGCAAAGCCGCCCGTTTGTCCTCCACATAGCCGGTGGAAGAGCTGATGGACCCGTCCGCGTTGACGGACATAATGTCCAGGTCCCGCCGGGTGAAGGTCTCCACAAAGGGACTGAGCTTGTTGTTTACAACATCCAGCAGCTGGCCCGCAATGGGCACCACATAGGCCTGCATATTACCCACTGTGGGACTCCAGGCAGAGGCCCCCTTCCAGGGCATGGTGAGCATCTCCACATCCTCTATTTTCAATCCGCCCACAATGGCCTGCTTTCCAAACCAGAAAATGTTCTGGTAGCTCAGGTCCGTTTCCACGCACTCGTCGAAGACCTTGGCAATTTTCATAATGTTGCCGGTGTTTTGAATGGTCAGCATTTGCCGGATGACTTCCTTGAGAAAGTCCTGCTGGAGCTGCATCCGCCCGTCGTCGCCGATGCCGGTATGATAGCCATAGGGACTGGTTTTGTCGTTTTTCCGCCAGCGGATAACCTGCATGGCGTCGTCCCCGCTGAGGAGGCGGTAGCCCTTGGCCTGACGGATCACCAAGTCCTGATAGGGGTCGTGATAGTCCATCTCATAGGGCACGTCAAAGTATACGCCGCCAATGGCGTCCACCAGCTTGCCCACGGCGTCCCACTCCACAACCACCTGGAAGTCCGGCTCGAATCCCACCAGCTGGGCAATCTCTTTATAAAGGTGCTGGATGCCCTTTTCCCCGCCGCCATAGTGGAGGTATACGGAGTTGATCTTTTTCACGTCCCAGGGAACGTTGACCATGGTGTCCCGGGGAATGGACATCACGGTGGCTTTTTGGTTGGTCACGTCATAGCTGGCCAACAATATGGTATCCGTGTGGCCTCCCCCGCCAGTATCCAGCCCCAGAATGAGGATGGTCCAGTAGTCCTTGCTCTTGCGCTCTCCGTCGCCGCCTCTTGGCCGGATACCGTCGCCGTAATCGATGGGCTCCGGCCCGTCCGGCTGGCCGTCCCCGTCTGTGTCCACAGTATTTTTAGAGTCATTTCGCGTGGGCAAATCCGGCCGGACGAAAAGGCTTCGAAAAGCCAGCGTCACCGCCAGCGCGACGGCCAGCGCCACCACCACCACAATCAAAATGATCTGCTGGCGGGTCAGCTTCCCCTTCCGGGGAGGCTTTGGTTTTTTCTCGCCGCCCGCCAGACGCTTTCCAACATTGCTCATGTCCTTATCTCTGTCCTTTCAGCGCGTCCCTGGCTTCCAGGGTTTTGGGATGAATGGGGGCCTTTCGGGCCTCCATCTCCCGGACCGTCATCTCCAGTCCCAGCAGCAACGCCGCGTCCAGATCCTCGTAGCACTTCCGCCGAAGGTCCGTCACGCCGGGAAAATCCCGGTTGGGCTCGATGTAATCCGCCAGGTAAATCACCTTTTCCAGCAGTGTCATGTCCCCCCGGCCGGTGGTGTGCCAGCGGATGGCCCCGGTGATCTCCTCATCCGTGCCAAAGACCGCCTCCGCGATGCCCGCGCCGGTTTTGGCGTGGAGGAGCTTGATCTCCCGCCGCTCCATCTCGTCCAAGGGGATTTGAAACCGCTCCGCCAAGGCCAACTGCTCCGAAAGATTCAACTTTTTTGTGCAATCGTGGAGCAGGGCGGCCCGCCGGGCCTTGTCCACGTCCGCCCCCCAGCGCTCCGCCAGATGAATGGCCTCCTGCTCCGTCCCCAGGACATGGGGAATGCGCCGGTGGTCCAGGCAGCTCAGAGCTATGGGCCGGAGCTGCTCCAGAGGCAGATTTTTCAAGTCCGCCGCCGTGCCGTACAGCTTCTCCCGGAGAATGTAGCCATATACCGCCGGAGCCAGCAGGGCGCTTCCCTCGCCCCTTTCCAGCCGCTCTCGCAATTCTGTGGAGCTGACGTCCACCACGCCGGGAACGCTGAGGGTGAAAATCCGGGCCTGAGGATATGTCCGGTAGAGATAGTCCCGCTGAACGGAAAACAACTCCTCCGTGTCCGCCTCGCTCCGCCCGAAGGCGGCGATGCCCGCCAGGGAGAGGATGCACTCCGGCTCCCGCCAGGTCTGGAGGGTGAGAAACATATCCGCCCCCATCAGCAGCCACAGCTCGTCTCCCGGATTGCGCTCATGAAGCGCACGCAACGTGTCGGCGGTATAGCTGCTCCCCTCCCGCCGGATCTCCATGTCCAGCACCTCCACCCGGTCTCCCAGTCCGGTCTGCTCCGCCGCAAGGCGGGCCATCTCCAGCCGCTGGTCCGGCGTGGGGCTTCCTGAGGGAAGCGTCTTATGAGGGGGATGCCCTGTAGGAATCACCAAAAGTTTATCCAGTTTCAAAAGCTCGAATACCGCCCGGGCCGCGGTAATATGTCCCAGATGCGGCGGATTAAACGCGCCGCCATATACGCCGGTCTTCAACGTCGAAGCCCCCTTGCACACAGGATTAAGCTTGTCTCTTTCGCTCCCGCACCAGCTGGATGCGTTTCTCCTTGGGTTTGGAGTGGGTTTCCCGGTACAAAACAAACTTGGTGCCGATCACCTGAACCACCTCGCTGCGGGTGGCCTTGGCCAACTCCTCCGCCGCCCTTCGGGCGTCGTACTCCAGGTTGTTTTCCAGCACCTTGCCCTTGATGAGCTCCCGGGCCTCCAGAGCGTCGTCCGCCTGTTTGATGAGATTTTCTCCGATGCCATCCTTGCCTATTTGGAGGATGGTGTCGATGCCGTTTGCCAGCCCCCGCAGCTGGGCCCGCTGCTTGCTTGTCAAATCCATACGCGCAACCTTTCTTTTCGAAATTTAGATCTTCAACCATCCATGGTGAACTCCAAAAATATCTCCAGAGCCCCGTCAAATTCCAATACAAAGATATGGCTCTCATCCAGCGTCTGCTCCAAGTAGGTGATCACGCTGGCGTCCAGGTCGATCTGAGGCGTTCCCAGGGCAGAGGCCAGTTCTTCCGCCGTCAGGCCCCCAAACAGCCCCTCCAGTCCGGGCAGAATATAGGCGGCAATCTCAGGCAGACGGTCCTCATAGCAATCCGCCAGCTCCCTTGCCAGCTTCTCCAGCTCGCCGGAGGGCTCCTCGCAGACAAACTCGATTCCATTCCGTTTCGCCAGATAGGCGCCGTCTTCTTCGCTGTAGCGGAACATGACACCTTCTCCTTTTCAGACGTTTACTTCTTAAGATACGTTCCCAGTTTCTCCGCGAAAGCCGCCAGAGCCTTTCCCCGGTGGGAGATGGCGCTTTTTTCCTCCGCCGTCAGCTGGCCGAAGGTCTTCCCCTTCTCCGGAATCAGAAACACCGGGTCATAGCCAAACCCGCCCTCTCCCAGAGGGGCAAAGGCAATGGCCCCGTCACAGCGGCCCTCCGCCTCCAGGGTGTCCCCATTGGGAAACGCGCAGGCCACGGCACAGGCGAAGTGGGCCGCCCGGGTGGTCTGCCCCCGGAGGCTTTGCAGCAGAAGCAGGCACCGCTTCCGGTCATCCAGGCCCTCCCCGCCGTAACGGGCGGAGTAGACCCCGGGACCACCGTTCAAGGCGTTCACGCAGAGGCCGGAGTCGTCGGCAATGGCAGGCAGCCCCGACGCGGCGCAAACCGCCTTGGCTTTGAGCATGGCATTTTCACAAAACGTGGCCCCGGTCTCCTCCACATCCACCTCGACTCCCGCCTCCCCAGGGCTGAGGACCTCCACCCCCAGGTTGGACAAAATCGCCTTCATCTCCGCCAGCTTCCCCGGGTTATGGGTGGCCAGCACAAATCTATCCGCCATTAAAACTTCCCTCCTAAGGCTTCTTTCTGTACCGCCAGCAGCTCCTTGCAGCCCTTGGCGCAAAGCCGCACCAGCTCTTGTTGCTCCGTGAGACTGAAAGCCCGCCCCTCTCCGGTGCCCTGGAGCTCAATCAGCTCCCCCAGCTCGTTCATGACGCAATTCAAATCCACCTGGGCCCGGCTGTCCTCGCTGTAGCGGAGATCCAGCAGGGGCGTGTCCTCCACAATGCCGGCAGAGACGCCGGTGACAGCGTGCAGGATGGGACTGGAGGCCAGATCCCCGTCCTCCACCAGCTTCCGGCAGGCCAGGGCCAGCGCCACGAATCCCCCGGTGACGGAGGCGGTCCGGGTTCCGCCGTCACCCTGGAGCACGTCGCAATCAACGGTAATGGTCCGCTCCCCCAGGCGCTTCATATCCACGGCGGAGCGGAGAGACCGGCCGACTAAGCGCTGAATCTCGGCGCTCCGGGGCGAGAGCTTTAATTTGGCCACGTCCCGGCGGCTCCGCTCCCGGTTGGCCCGGGGCAGCATGGAGTATTCCGCCGTCACCCAGCCCTCGCCATAGGGGACGTGAGGGGGCGTTCGGTCCTCCACGCTGGCACAGCAGAGGACCATGGTGTCTCCACATTGAATCAAACAGCTTCCCTCGGCAAATTTGACAAAATCCGTGGTGATCTTCACAGGCCGCAGTTCATGAAACGCCCGGCCGTCTTCTCTGGTCAAGTCAATTCCTCCTCCAATCATATCCAGGGGGGCGTAGTCCCCTCTTTAAATAATCGCCTCGGCGTACTCCTCGGAATCGAAGGGCCGGAGATCGTCGATGCCCTCTCCCACTCCCGCAAATTTCACCGGCACCCCCAGCTCTTTTGCAATCGCCACGGCGATGCCGCCCTTGGCGGTGCCGTCCAGCTTGGTGAGGATGATTCCCGTCAGCCCTGCCGCCTCTTTGAAGGTCTTGGCCTGCACCAGGCCGTTTTGGCCCGTGGTGGCGTCTAAGACCAGCAGGGTCTCCCGGGCCGCGCCGGGGCACTCCCGGTCAATGATTTTGGAGAGCTTGCTAAGCTCCGCCATGAGGTTTTGCTTGTTGTGGAGCCGCCCCGCCGTGTCGCAGAGCACCACGTCCACCCCCCGGGCCTTGGCGGCCTGGAGCGCGTCAAAGAGCACCGCGCCGGGGTCCGCCCCCTCGTGCTGGCGGATTAGATCCGCCTTGGCCCGCTGGGACCAAATTTCCAGCTGGTCGGCGGCGGCGGCCCGGAAGGTGTCCGCCGCGCAAAGAAGGCATTTCTTGCCGCCATACCGCAGGAGATTTGCCATCTTCCCGATGGAGGTGGTCTTTCCCACACCGTTGACCCCGATGAAGAGAAAGACGCAGGGGGAAGTGGAAACGTTCACCTCCGTGGTACCCACGTTCAGTTCCTCCACGATGATCTCCCGGAGGGCGGTCCGGACCTCCTCCTGGCTTCGGAGCTTCTCCTTGCGAACCTTCTCCCGGAGTTTTTCCACCGTCTCCACGGCGATTTCCATGCCAAAATCGGAGAGGATCAACGTCTCCTCCAGCTCCTCGAAGAAGGCCTCGTCGGCCTCGGTATAAGTGGTGAACAAGTTGGTGGTGATCTTTTTCAGCTTGTCAAAGAAACCCATAGGTCCTCCTTATTGATTCAGCCATGAAGATGGCTGGCGCATTGCACCCTCATTACATGGTCCAAAAGAGAAAAAGAAGTATAGGCCCTTCAGGCCGTCTCCCCCCGGTGCCTTACTCCCTTCCCTTGCCGTCTCGCCGCGACTCCCGCGCCGCCAAGAATAGCCCCCGAACCAAAATCAGCAGGGAAACAAAAATCGGTATCGTCAGGCGGGTCTCCATAAATCCGCCCCACATTCCGCTCAGGCCGTTGTAATTGCAACTATGTTCCACCGCGCAAACCAGACAGGTCATTGTCCCCAGGAATCCCAAAAGCGACAACCACAAACCGAATACAAACCGTTTCATCTTTCACTCTCCCCATTCTTTTTATTGAATATCCAGTTCTTTCGCCATGTCGTTCAGGTTGATGGTCAGCATTTTGCTCACGCCCTTTTCCTGCATGGTCACGCCATAGAGCACGTCGGCCTCCTCCATGGTGCCCCGGCGGTGGGTAATGACGATAAACTGGGTCTTTCCCGCAAGGCCCCGCATATACCGGGCGTAGCGGGTGACGTTCACATCGTCCAGGGCCGCCTCGATCTCGTCCATGACGCAAAAAGGGGTGGGGTGAACCTTCAAGATGGAAAAGTACAAAGCAATGGCCACAAAGGCCTTCTCCCCGCCGGAGAGCAGGGAAATGGTTTTAAGGGTCTTCCCCGGCGGCTGCGCCTTGATTTCAATGCCGCAATTCAGGATGTCGCCTGCATCCTCCAGCTCCAGCTGAGCCTGCCCGCCGCCGAACATCTCCAGGAAAGTGGCCTGGAAACTCTCGTTTAAAAGCTGGAATTGCTCGGCAAAAATCCGGGTCATCTCTCCGGTAATGCCGCCGATGATATTCTCCAGCTCCCCTTTGGCTCTCTCCACATCGTCCCGCTGGTCCGTCAGATACGTATACCGGGTATTCACCCTCTCATACTCCTCAATGGCGCCGATATTCGGCGTGCCCAGGGCGGCAATTCCCTTCTTCAGCTCCCCAATTCGCCTCGTGGCCTTGGGGACGCTCTCCAGCTCCACCCTCTGCTGCTGGGCGTCGGAATGGCTGAGCTCGTAGTGTTCCCAGAGCCGGTCGATGATCTGCTTTTCCTCCATGCCGGAGGTAGCCAGCTTTTGCTCCAGCCGGGAAGCGGAACGCTCCAAATTCAAGAGGTTTTCGTTCATCTCCTGGCTGGCCTTGTTCTGGGCTGTGCGACGGGCCTCCAGAGCCAGCTTTTCCTCATTCAGGGCTGTCAGACGCTCCTGACAGCTCCGCCGCCTCTCCTCCAGCTTCTCCATGGCCTCCCGGCGCTGGACAATCTCCCCCCGGGCCTGTTCAATGGCCGCCTGATAGCTCCCCAGGGTCTCCTCCTTCCGCTCCCGGTTCCCCGTCAGCTCCGCCGCCAGACGGCGAAGATCCGCCGCCCGCTGCAAGGCGGCGTCCCGCTCTGCGGCCAGGGCCGCCAGCTCCTCTTTCCTGGCGGTGATTCTCTCGGTCAAGGCGTTGGACTGGGCCAATAGCTCCGATTGGCCCGACAGGACCTGGGCGGCCTGCTGCCGGTACTGGGCGGCCTGGGCCTCCTGTCCGGCGATGGCCTGCTCCGCCTCCTCCCTCTGCCTCCGGTTTTCCGCCAGATGGCCGGTGAGACTCTCCAGCTCTCCCGTCAGGTTTTCCATACTCTCACGCAACGATTTAAGCAAACTGTCAAAGTGGTTCTTTGCGCCCTCCAGACGCAAAACCGCGTCCTCCGCCTGTCTGCGCTGGCCCTCGGCGGTCTCCAGATCATACCGGGCAGCGGAGAGGTCCCGTTGGAGGGTCTCCTCCTCCCGCTTGGCGGCCTCCAGACGCTCTCGCATTCCACCGGCGCGTTCGTGGAGCTTTTCCAGCTCAGCCGCCCGGCTCAGCACGCCGGCGTTCCGGGACGTGGAACCGCCGGTCATGGAGCCTCCCCGGTTGATAACCTGGCCGTCCAAGGTGACGATACGAAAAGCATTCCGGTACTTTCGGGCCATAGTGATGCCACAGTCCAGATCCTCCACAATGACCGTCCGGCCCAACAGGTTCTGGAAAATATTCTGATACCTGAGATCAAAGCTCACCAGCTGGGAGGCCACGCCCACAAAACCGAACTCCCGCTCCACGCCGTTTGGACGCAACTCCTCACCCCGAATGGCTGTAAGGGGCAAAAATGTGGCCCGTCCCCCGTCCCGCTGCTTTAAAAATCCGATGGCGGCCTTGGCGTCCTCCTCCCGGTCCACCACAATGTTCTGAAGCCCCGCCCCCAGGGCGACCTCAATGGCGACAGTATACTGCTGCTTGGTTTTCATCAGCCCCGCCACAGGGCCGTGAACCCCCCGGAGACCGTTTTGACACACCAGCTTTACCGCTTTGGAGAAACCCTCGTAGTCCTTCTCCATCTCCGTCAAAAGCCGGATGCGGTTCTCCAGGGCCCCGGCATCCATGGTCAACTTCATCCGCCGGTCCGTGGCGGCGGCGGCTTTCTTCTCCCGCTCCTCCATCCGGAGACTGTGTCCCGCGATGATGTTGGCGGCGGCCTGGGCGTCGTCCCTGGCGTCGTCCAGACGGCGGCGGTTGGCCTTGGCCTCTGTCCGGGCCTGTTCCAATTGCTCCCCGGCGGCGGCCATTTCCGTTTCCACGGCGTTTTGCCGTTCTTCCAACTGTCTGTTCTCGGCGTCGATGGCGGCGGCCTTCGCCCTGGCGTCGGCGGCGGCGGCAACCGCCATGGCCTCCCGGCCCCGAAGCGCTTCCACCTCGGACTGCTGCCCCCCCGCCTGAGCGGCGGCGGTCCGGGCCTGGTCCAAGAGGGCATTCAAATCCTCGTTCAACTTCTCAAGGCGTATGGAAAGTTCCTCCGCCCGGTCCTTTTCCTCTGCGGACTGGGCGGCCAGCCCACCGGCCCGGCTGTCGGATTCCACCAGCTCCGTCTGTGCCCGTTGAATGTTTTCCTGATTGTGGGCAATGCCGCTTTCCAGTACAGCGATGGCGGCCGAGTGATCCTTGGCCTGAGCATCCAGTTCCCCGGACTCCCCCCGAACCCGCTCCGCCTCCATGTCCTTTTGGCGCATCTCCTCGCTAAAGCGCTCCCCTTCCGTGTAAAGCGCATCCAGGGCGGCACGGGCCTCGTCCCGCTCCTTTTCAGCGGAGCGGAAGTCCATCTCCAGCTTCCGGGCGCTGATTTTCAAGGCTTCCAGATTCTCCATCCACACGGAGATCTCCAAAATCCGCAACTCGTCCCGAAGTACCAGGTACTTTTTCGCCTTTTCCGCCTGGTCCCGCAGAGGCTCCACCTGGAGCTCCAGCTCCGAAATCTTGTCGTTGATGCGGACCAGATTCTCCTCTGTCCGCTCCAGTTTCCGCTCCGCCTCCTCCTTCCGGTGGCGGAAACGGGAAATGCCCGCGGCCTCCTCGAAAATCTCCCGGCGTTCGCTGCTTCGGGTGGAGAGGATTTCATCAATTTTGCCCTGTCCAATGATGGAATAGCCCTCCCGGCCAAGGCCCGTGTCCAAAAACAGCTCCGTCACATCCTTGAGCCGGACGGACTGGCGGTTGATGTAGTATTCACTCTCTCCGCTGCGGTAATACCGCCGGGTGACGGCCACCTCCGCCTCCTCCATGGAGGGAAAGATCCGCTCCGTGTTGTCCAACACCAGCGTCACCTGGGCAAAGCCCACCTGGTTGCGCTGCTCCGTACCGCCGAAGATGACGTCCTCCATCTTCGCGCCCCGGAGGCCCTTGGCGCTCTGTTCGCCCATGACCCAACGGATGGCGTCGGAGATATTGCTCTTTCCCGACCCGTTCGGCCCCACAATGGCGGTAATGTCCTCCCCAAAGTTTAAAACGGTCTTGTCCGGGAAGGACTTGAAGCCTTGAATTTCCAGTGCTTTTAAATACACGTTTCCACCTCTGCCCAAGACAGTCTCAATAATCTATTTACTATATCAGAGAACGCGCCGTATTTCAAGACAAAATCTGTGTCCGACCATGTCCGGCGGCTAAAACAATCCCCCCTACATCGTACCTCCAAATTCAAAACCCACCCCACTTCCGTTCCGCCCTCTTTTTTCTCTCCCACTCTTGACAGCTGGACTACAATGTGTTATCTTAATTTTAGCCTACAACTTGTAGTTAAAAAGGAGGACACACCATGCCGCTGTTGCAAATCTCCGACTCGGAACTGGAGCTGATGAAAATTGTATGGTCCGCCGGAGGGACCGCCCTGTACGCCCAGATCATGGAGGCCCTGGCGGAGGCGGGCCGGAGCTGGCAGAAAAACACCGTCATCACCCTGCTGTCCCGGCTGGTGGACAAGGGCTTTCTCACCGTCCGCAAGCTGGGGCGGCGAAACGAGTACGCCGCCGCCGTGTCCGAAGCGGAGTATCAGGCCGCTCAGACCCAGGTGCTGGTGAATAAACTTTACGCCGGAAGCGCCAAGGGCCTGGTAGCCGCCCTGATCCGGCAGGAGGCCATCTCCCCCGGGGACTATGAGGAGCTGAAGCGCTTCTGGGAGAAAGGGGGCGGGGAAACATGAGGGAGGTTTTGAAAACCGCCGCCTCCCTGTCCCTTTCCGGCTCCCTGGCCATCCTGGTCCTGCTGGCCCTCCGGCCTCTGCTCCGGGAGCGCTTCAGCAGGCGCTGGCAGTATTATGTCTGGCTCATCGCCGTATTCCGGCTGCTGCTCCCCCTCTCGCCGGAGCTCAGCCCTGTGGGGTCTTTGTTCCGAGAGACGGCGGCCCCTGTTGCCGTCCGGACCGGGGTTCCCCAGCCACCGGAGACGGCACCCACAAAAAACCTGACCGCTGTAAAACCGGCTCCCCCGGTTCTACCGGAGTCCTCCGCCGCCCCAAAGTCCGCCGCCCTGCCGGACCCGGCGGAGGTCCTAGCCCTGGTGTGGCTGGGCGGAGCGCTGATCCTTTTGGTATGGAAGGCCACCAGCTGCCAAGGCTTCTCCCGCTATCTCCGGGCAGGCTGCCGGGAGGTGGAGAACCCCGCCCTGCTGGACCTGCTGGCCCGGACCGGGGAGCGGCTGGGGGTCCGGCGGCCTGTGGAGCTGTATGAGAATCCCCTGGCGGCCTCCCCCATGCTGCTGGGGCTGTTCCGGCCCTGCATTGTCCTGCCCTCGGCAGAGATGGCAGAAGCGGATTTTCGCCACACGGTTCTCCATGAGCTGACCCATTACCGGCGGCGGGACCTGCTCTACAAGTGGCTGGTCCAGCTGACGGTGTGTCTCCACTGGTTCAATCCCCTGGTTTGGGTTATGGACGGAGAAATCAACCGGGACTGCGAGCTGGCCTGTGACGAGGCGGTGCTCCAGGTCCTGGAGCCAGAGGAATGGCGGGCCTATGGAGACACCCTCCTCCGGGCTCTGGAGACAGGAGGCAGGTATCACGCCATCCCGGGCTCCGCCGGCCTGGGAGAGAGTGCGGAATTATTGAAAGAGAGGCTGACCGCTATTATGAAATTTAAGAAACCCTCTAAACGGACGGCTCTGCTGTCTTTGATCCTGGCTGTGGCGCTGACCACCGGGGCTGCAGCGGCAGGGGTTTATACCGGACCTGTCAAACGCGATACAAGCCCGGCCAAGGGAGCGGCCCTGCCGCCGGTTTCAGCCCAGGCGGCGTCCAACGAGAATCTCTGCCTGCGGTCCGCCCTTCTGGCGGAGCGAAGCTATGAGGAGGGCGACATCGCCGCGTTCAGCGTGGCGGTTCCGTTCCTGAGCGAGGAGGCGCGGGAGGAATGGCTGAAACAGTGCTATGAAGACGGGAACCTCGCTTTTTTCAACTGCCTTCTGACCCAGACCCGGGAGTGGGGGGGCGAAGCCATAAACGCCATCTTGGAACAGGTCTATGAGGACGGCAACAGCGCCTTTTTCTCCGTTCTTGTCAACCATCTGGACTGGGGCACGGACACGCTGGATACTTGGATTGCCCGGACCTCCAAAGCGAACGCCGCGTTTTTCTCCATTCTGTTGCAGGCGGCGGAGCGGGATGAGGAATTGGATGCCCTTAAAGAAGCCTTAGAGGCCCAACAGACGGCGGAGTACAAGACCGCCGGAATTACCCGGGAGGGCCGCGCCTACTATTATCAGGGAACGCTGATCCGGGTTTTCCTGGACCTCCGTTCGGACGACTCCTGCGTGACCTTGGACATGAATCCCCTGGGCCTGCTGGACGTGCAAGTAGAACGGGGCGCGGACGGTAAGATCCGGTCTGTCCGGGAGATGACCAAAGCAGAGGTTGAGGCGCTCTTCGGCGATTGGGACAGCCCGGAAGATGGACCCGGCGGCACAAACGTCACCATTCCCGTGAACCAGACACGGATACGGGGCGGCAGCTGGCAGCTTCTGGGAGAATACATTTTGTCCGAAGGGGACCGGATTCGATACGACGTGACGGCGGAGACAGGCGAACGTATGTCGGTCGGCTTTTGCGACATGGAGCACAGCCCTGAGGACATCACCTATTACTGTGTCTCTAACAATCGGATGAACGGGACGCTACGTTGCACGGCGGACTTTGCCTTCGACGGCAGCTCCGTGAAACCGGGCTCTTACCGCCTGTTCGTCTACGCCCCGGAGGGAGACTTGGGAAACCTCACGGGCAACGTCACACTGACCCTGAAGCAAGAGAGTGATACCCAGAAGTCCTCCGGCAAGCCGGACGGCTTGGCCATGACGGTGGAGGAGCTCCCCGCCGCCGCCCGGAAAGCCATGAGCCGGTGCGCGATAAAAACTTGGTACGTCATCCACTCCGAGGGGCGGCAGTATCTCTATTACAACGGTTTTCCATGGCGCTACGCCTGGGAACCCCTCTGGAAGGACGGAGCTTGGTATGTGGAGATTCAGCCCCTCAAGAAGCTGGACTCCGGCTATGTCCTCCTCACCTTCCCCGACGGCGCCCCGCTGAACGTCACCCTGGAGGGAAAGCCGGTCCGTCCAGTGGATATTCAGGGATAAAACCGCCGGTTCCCTCTTGGTGTTTCCCACTCAAAAGGCCCGCCGGAAGGCGGGCCTCAGGCTGTCGAAAAAGGATTTTCGCCAGTCTGAGCAAGTTTTTCAGACCTTTCAAAAGGTCTGAAAAACTTCTGATTCAAAACGAGAGAAACCCCTGACGGGTTTCTCTCGTAGCTCTTTTCCTTTCCGCCCTATTTTAGACAGCGCTTTTTTGACAAGCTGAAACGCGGCGAACCTCTCAGGTCCGCCGCGTCTTGGCCTCTTTCTCCCCCGTCTATCAAATACCCTGGAGTCCGTCGTCCAGCCAAGTGTCCGTGGGGGAGAGCCGGACGGTAAAGGGCCGGGAGCGGTCCTCGGGGTACTTGTTCTGATGGAACTTGAACAGCGTCTCCCCGCTGGGCAGCTGGCAGACAATTTCGATCTTGCCCCGTGGGTGGCTCATGGCATAACGCACCGCCTTGCCCAGACCGTTTTGGCGGGACTTGGCCTCGTCCACGATTCGCAGTCCCTCGTTCAGGGGCACCTGGAAGCGGCCCTTCACTCCGGTAACCGGGCGGCACTGGAAGATGTAATAGGGCATGACTCCCAGCCGCACAAGACCCGAGAGCAATTTCCCCAGGGTCTCCCCATCGTCGTTGATGCCACGGGTCAAAACGGTCTGGTTCCGCACCGGCACTCCCCGCTCAATCATGGCCCGAAGGGCCCGGGCCGCCTGTTCCGTCAACTCCCTGGGGTGATTGAAGTGGGTCACCAGAACCAGGGTCTTTTTCTTTCCGTACTCCTCGAACAGGGCCAAAAACTCCGGGTCCCCATAGATCCGTTCCGGCAGCGTCACCGGCACGCGGGAGCCGAAGCGGATAAGATCCAGGTGCTCCACGGCGGTGAGTTCCCGCAGATAACGCTCTAAAATGTGGTTGGGGTTCATGAAGGCGTCTCCGCCGGAGATCAGAATATTGTTGATTTCACGGTGGGATTTCACATAGGCCACGGCCTCGTCCACCCGTTTGTTCAGCTCCGCGTCGGTGAGACCCACCATCCGCTTGCGGAAGCAGTGGCGGCAGTACATGGCGCACTGGTTCGTGGACAGCAGCAAGGCCGTTTGGGTATATTTGTGCTGCAACCCCTCGATTTTGGTGTTATCCGCCTCGCCGCTGGTATCCTGCTCGCCTCCGGCCTCCAGCTCCGCCAGGGAGGGAATGCACATCCGGGCAATGGGGTCCTCCGGGTCTTTCGGGTCCACCAGAGACAAATAATAGGGTGGGATCAGCATGGGATACCGCTCAATAACTTTGGCATAACGGGCGGTTTCCTCCGGCGTCCATCCCAGGATGGGCGCCAGCTCCTCCGCCGTCCGATATCCCTTTCTCCATTCATCCTGCCAGCTCATACGCTGCCACCACCTTTCTGAAAAATAGAGAACCCGTACGCAAAAGAGGAGAACGCCGGATGGGTGGGAGCCCAACAGGCGGAGCGTATTTTCAAAGCCACGCCGGTGTACGGCAGAAAAACGCGCCGTGGCAGAAGGGAAAGCAGCCCGTCCAGAGGGTGTTCTTCCCGTTTCAATACAGGTTCTAACGTAAAAAAGCGCAGACCCGGCCCTGACCGTCCGGCTCTGCGCTTTACATAAACGTTGTTCTGATCTTAAAAAACAAGATGTTTCAAACGGTGTTCATATAATGCCGAATGGTCCTCCCAATGTGTGCGGCCCGCCGCCGGGGCGCCGGAAAACACTTCGCCGCAATGGTTGTTTTATATATTATAACCCAAAATTCCAGAAATTGCAAGTCCAGTTTTGTACTGGCTGCCTGAGGGCGTTGGTTTAAGCGGCTTATGGGGAATATTGCGACTATCCTGCCGGAAATATGAACACAATTCCCTGGGAAACCGGCGGCGCAAAAAGGGAATATGGAGCAAGTCTTTTTTGAGCCAAAGAAAGCCCCGCAAATACAGGGCTTCCCACATAGGAAGACTCCCGCTTTTCGGCAAAAAGTCCGAAAAGCGGGAGTCCGTCAAATTACCGTGTCCCCTTGTGGTTTGCCAACCATTTCTCGGCGCAATAGGCGTACCCCGCCGCTCCCATGGGCAGCATCTCCTCGTTGAAGACAACCTTGGTGTTATGCTGGCTATACTGTCCGCCGTGTTCCCGGTCAGGGCCTGCACCGATGAAGAAAAAGGCGGAAGGAACCCGGTTGGTCACATGGGTGAAATCCTCAGATCCCATTTTGGCGACGGGAGGCTCCACAACGCCGCCAAAGCCCGTCAGAACCTCGTCTAGATAGGTTCGCATCTCTAGTTCCAAATCATCGTTGACGATCAGGGGTGGCATCTGCACCTCATACTGGACCTCCGCCCGGCAGGCAAACGCCATAGCGGTGTACTCCGCCACTTCTTTCAGGCGGCGGACCAGCATCTCTCGTTGGCCGTGATTATAGGTGCGGATGGAGCCTTTCATCAGCACGCTCTCCGGGATGATATTGAAGGCTTTGGAGCTGCTCTCAATAGAGCCGACACACAGCATACAGGTCTCGGAGGGGTTCGCCTCCCGGGCAATGAGGGTTTCCAGGCCCACCAGGATATGGGCGGCAGCGTTGATGGGGTCAACGGACTGGTGGGGACGGGCGCCATGACCGGCCTTTCCGATTACTTTGATGGAGAACACGTCGTTGGAAGAAAAGGCGGGCCCCATGCTGTAGGCAAAGCTACCCAAGGGGGCGGCGGCATCCACGTGAAGCGCCAGAGCCGCGTCTACCTTGGGGTTTTCCAGGATTCCGTCATTTACCATGTTCAGGCAGCCGTATCCGCCCTCTTCGTCCGGCTGGAACATCAGCTTGACAACCCCCTCCAGGGCGTCTTCATTTTCCTTGAGCATCTGGGCGGCGCAAAGGAGCATGGCGGTATGGGTGTCGTGGCCGCAGCAGTGGGCTTGCCCGGAAGTGAGGGACGCAAATTCCAGGCCGCTCTCCTCCTGCATAGGCAGGGCGTCCATGTCCGCCCGAAGCAGCAAGACAGGACCGGGCCTTTTGCCGCCGACGGTGGCGGTCAGACCGCTTCCGCCGCAGCGGTGGAAATCAAGCCCCAACGTCTTCAAACGTTCCTCTACGAAGGAAAGGGTAATGGGCAGATCGCTGCGAAGCTCCGGGTGCTGGTGCAGGAAGCGGCGGTCTTGCACCAGACGTTCTTTCAGCTCCAAAGCCCGTTTCATATAGTCCATGAGAGATTCTCCCTTATAGTCTCCTCCGTTGGAGCAGACGAATTTGATACCGTCAACGCATATAAATATTCAACATCCAAGGCGTTGAACGGAAGAGAAAAAGCTGGAGGCGCGATGCCTCCAACTTTTTCTGAAGGATTTTGGTTTACAGGCTGATGATGGTCGCGGTAATGACCATCCCGGCTCCGATCAGAAGGTTGGTGACGATGATCCGCCAGATGAACTTGACATACTGGGGATAGGTGATTTCGGCAATCGCGATGGCTCCCATGGTGGCGGCAGACATGGGCAGGAGCAGGTTGGTCAAACCGTCGCCAAAGATAAAGGCGGTGACAACGGTCTGAGGCGTCAGACCCAGCACATCGCCCAAGGGGCCCATGATGGGGATTGTGGCGGCAGCCTGACCGGAGCCAGAGATAATGAAGCAGTTTATCAGGACCTGGAAGGCGTACATGAACAGCGCGCCAATGATCTTGGGCATCCCGCTGAGGACGCTGGAGAAGCCATAGACGATGGTGTCAATGATGCAGGCGTCAGACAGGATCAGGCTGATACCCTTGGAGAAGCCAACCACCAAAGCGCCCACCAGCACCTTTTTCGCGCCGGTCACAAATTCCTCGGCGATTTTATTGGGGGAGTAACCTGCGGTGAGGCCAATGACCACTGCCATGATCAAGAAGACACAGGCCACCTCGGTGCCGAAGTCCCACTTGTTGAGAGCTCCGTAGACAACGGTGGCAATGCCGGCGATGAACTCCACCAAAATGATGATTCTCCTGGTGGTCAACGTGGCGTCAATCTCGGTAACGGTTCCCGCACTCTCTTTGGCGGCCAGCTCGGCGGCGCGGCAGCAGCTCTTGGCGGGGTCCGCTTTTACCCGCGTGGCGTACCACACGGTCCAGAAGCTGACGGATACAAGCAGCAGGATGTAGCCGACGGCCCGGAACCACAGGCCGGAGAAGACCTCCACGCCCAGCAAGCTCTGAGCCACGCCAGTGGTCATGGAGTTGAACAGGCCGCTGGCGAAACCGGCGTTTCCGGCGGCAATGGTGATGGCCAACCCCACCATGGCGTCATAACCCATGGAGCGGGCCACCATGATGCCTAAAGGCACGAAGGCCAGCATGGACTCGGCGTTTCCGGTGAAGGCAGGCAGCAAAGAGAAGGCGATAATGATGACAGGCAGCAAAAAGGCGCCCAGCTTGCCGCCCAGCTTCAGCACCTTGGCCAGAACGGCCTTGGTGGCGCCGGTAGACTCAATGACGGCGAAGGACCCGCCGATAATCAGCACGAAGTTGGCGATATAGGCCACCGACTTCATACCTGCCGGAATCACCCGGAAAATATCAAACAGAGAAGCGGGGTTGGAATCCACCCAGTGGAAGCTGGAGGGATCGACGACCATACGCCCCTCTACCTCCACCCGGGCGTATTCGCCTGCGGGGATGATGTAGGTGAGGATGGCTGCGAAGATGATCATCATCATAATGATGATCAACGTGTGGGGGAATGCGATTTTCTTTTTGTTGGTAAGGTCTTTGGTACTCAAGTTGACAGTCTCCTTTCTGTTTTAACGCGTAGTTGCTAAAATGGAAACCTCCTTAAGCGGCTCCCAGTTTGGCCTGAGGATAGAATGAACGGCGCCGGCAAGACAGCGGAATGTTGCGCCTAACCGAACACGGCGTTGGGCCAGCGGTGATGTACGCCCTCGTTTAAAGGGAGACCCCTGCGGGTTAAAAAAGGGCTTGCAATCTGAAGGGGTCTTGTTGTATCATAAACACATCTGTAAATATATCTATATAAATTCTCTTCAAACCATCTTCAAAGCGTATTCTCAAACCTTGTTGATTATAACAATTACGCAAAGTTGTGTCAATTATCTTTTGAATTCTTACTTATTTTTGTATATAACGCACAAAAAGTCTTTATGTTTTCTATTATAACAGCCAAATATATCTATACCTTTCCCGGCGTCAAATTTATCGGATCTCAAAAGACCACACACCGCGATCACCATTATTTATTGGGAGGAACTTGCAAATGAGAGAAGACCGCATTGCCAAGATTGTGCAAAGTATGGAACGGCACGGAATGGAGCAAATGATCATCAGTGACCCGTCAACAATTTTTTATTTGACCGGCCGGTTTGTCACGCCGGGGTCCCGCCTTCTGGTTTTATACCTGGATACGCGGGGAGGGTGTACCTTCTTTTTGAATTCACTTCAACGCGACTACGCGGATTTACATCATGATATTTGCTGGTATGGAGATTCGGAAGACCCTGTCCAACGTCTGGCGGAAAAGATTCGGGAGGGCGTCACGGTGGGTGTTGATAAAAACTGGTCCGCCAATTTCCTGCTCCGTCTGATGAGCGTGCGGTCTGCGCATTATGTGCTGACCGGAGACATTATCGACCGGGTCCGTATGATTAAGGACGAGGGAGAAATCCAAGCCATGCGTGAGACCTGCGCCATCAATCAAAAGGTCGTTGCCCGGATGTTTCCCATGCTACAGGCGGGCATGACGGAGGCCGAACACCGAAAAGAGCTCCACGAATTATATTGCTCATATGGCGCGGAGGGCTACAATATCACGCCCATTGTCGCCTATGGTCAATCCTGTGGCTACGCGCATCATAAATCAGACGGGACTCCCCTCCGGCCCGGTGATTGTGTGCTGATTGACACGGGAGCCCGTTATCGCGGATACCGTTCCGATATGACGCGGACGGTGTTCTATCAGAGTGTGTCTGAAGAAATGCAGAAGATCTACCAAATTGTTTATGAAGCGCAAACAACCGCCATGGCGGCGGTGAAACCCGGTGTGCGGTTTTGTGATATCGACCGAATTGGCCGGGAGATTATCAGCAAATACGGTTATGGGGAGTATTTCACCCACCGGATTGGACATAACATCGGAATTGACGGACATGAGTTTCCCGATGTGGGCGATGCCAATGAAATGGAGATCCAGCCGGGAATGTGCTTTTCGGTGGAACCGGGTATCTATATTCCCGGCAAGGGCGGCGTTCGCATCGAGGATTTGCTTGTGGCGACTCCTTCCGGCTACGAGTGTTTCTATGACTATACCAAGGAACTTCAAATCATCGGTTAATGACAGCAGATGATTTAGATTGCCGGACCGGAAAAAGCGTCTTACAGTCTTAACCCTTTGGATGATGCGCTGGAACAGCTCGGGCAGATCGAAAGAGGAGCTGTCTTCCCAAACGGTACATCAAAAAAAGAGCACCACGGCGCAACACAGTATACAGTGTGTGCGTCGTGGTGTTTTTTATCTTAACCGTGATAGATAGATTGGTTTTCTGAAATTAATAGTTCTCCCCCGTTGCTGAGCATTATATTCTAAGGGATTTTACTTTCAAAATATGGTCTCCGATTTTTGATGATTGAATATATCCAAATTATCCGCTATCCGCAAAGGCCCCCCGCTAAAAACGTGACGTTTCCGGCAAGGGGCATAGCGGACATCTGTTTTTCCCTACCAGCCCGCATACCTCCATGTATTGAACACGCTGATACTTATGATAACCGCCATCAACCCGATAAACAGCCGCTCCACCGACTGGTTCTCCATCCGGCGGTTCAGCTTCCGCCCGATGATTCCGCCGCCAATGCCCCCTGCCGCCATCAGCGCCAATACAGGCCAGCGAAACGGCGGAACCGCCCCGGTAAAAAGCGTGGCAAGCAGATTGCATATCTGACTGAACAGGATGATATACAGGCTGTTGGCGGCGGCGGTCTTGGTATCCATGCTGAAAAAGTAGTACAACACCACCAGATTGATGGGCCCGCCGCCAATGCCCAAAAAGCTGGACATCGCCCCCAGCGCCAGCCCTATGACCACGCAGGCGGCAAAGTTTTGAACTCGGCGGGTTGGAATGCGGGCCTTGTTGACGGTATACAGCAGCGTGCCCGCCGTCACCACGGCCAGACAGGCCGCCTGAACCGCCCCCACCGTATCCGGCGAACCGGACAGCTCCCGCAAGGCGGCAAACAGCTGGTTCCCCGCAAGGCCTCCCGCCGCCGCCCCCAGGGCCAGAGGCGTCCCCACGTCCAAAGAGACGCTCCGCTCCTTCCCCAGCAGGGACTTCCCCACCGAGTAGCAGCTCATGGACAGCACCGTGCAGCCGGAGAGAAAGCTGATGGTGGTTACCGTCTCCAAATGGAGCAGGTCCAGCACCGGCTTGATGATCACGCCACCGCCGATGCCGCAAATCGCCCCCGCGACGCTGGCCGCCAGGGCCACAAGAAAAAAGATCAGCATGACAGTTGTTTCCTCATAGCTCAATATAGGTCTCCAGGTCCTTGCAGATCGCCATGGCCCCCGCCCCCTTGGCCCCGCTGAGCGGGTCCGGCTCCACAAAGACAAACCGCCTCAGCTGTTCACAGGGTCTGGATACGGCGCAGCAGCATCCGCGCCTGGCCCAACCTGGGAAGGGCATAGGAAAAGAAACCGGCGTAAGCCTCGCAATAATAGTTTTGTCCCAATTGGTCCCCCCCGGCGGTCCGGTCTCGCCGGCATCCGTTCCGGCACAGGGGATACCAGCGGCAGTGGCCGCATTTCTCCGGTACGCGCCGGGAGGCCTCGATAAAGCCCAGCGCTTCCCTGGTCCGGTCCAAGTCCTCCCAGGCATCCTCCCGGATATTTCCAAGGCGGTAGGCGTCCAACCCATAGAAATCACAGGGGTAGACGCTGCCATCCGCCTCCACCAGATACTGTAAGCCGCAGCACCCTCGCATAGAGCACTGCTCCGGAGCGTGCCCTTCCAGCATCCACAGCAGATTGTCAAAATAACGAACGGACCAATAACGTCCCTGCTCCAACTCCCGGTACCACAGGTCAAACAGCTTTTTCAAAAACGCCTCATACCGGGCCGGGGAAAGCGAGTAGTCCCGGCCGCCCCGTTCCTCCTCCAAGGGGTCCAGACAGGGAATATACTGCTGAAAGCGAAAGCCCTGCCTGCACAGGCTGGAAAAGACGCTTTGGATGTGCCGGGCCAGATAGCCGGTTACCACCGTCAAAACATTGTACTCCACACCCGCCCGCTCCAGCTGGCGGGCCGCCTGCCGCACCCGGTCATAGGTTCCTTTGCCCGCTCCGTCCAAACGGAAACGGTCGTGGCACTCCCGGCTGCCGTCCAGGGACAGGCCCACTAAAAAGCGGTGTTCTTTGAAAAAGCGGCACCACTCCTGGTCCAGCAGCGTTCCATTGGTCTGGACGGCGTAGTGAACCGCCAATTTAGAAGAGACCGTCTTTTTTACATGGGCCACAAAATCCCGGAAGAAATCCAGGCCCGCCAAGGTGGGTTCTCCTCCCTGGAACAGGAATGTGACCGAACCCTCCGCCGCCTCCGCCGCCTTTTCAATCAGGGTGTGGCTCACCGTTTCCGGCATCCGGCCATAGTTGGGCACCGTGCGGGCCTTTGCCTCGTCGGCATAAAAGCAATACGTGCAGCGCAGGTTGCAGCCGCTGGAAGCGGGCTTTAGCATAATACTCAAAGGCGGCATGGGGCCTTTCTCCTTTCCCTCCAAAGCGGCGCGGTTTACCGCAGTTCTCTTGCGGGCCCCATGGTCCTTCCCAGGTAAATCTCCGGCGGCAAAACATAGGTATAGCCCTTGTCGTCGCAATCCCGGTTTCGAATCATGCGCATCAACCGGGCGGCCACCTCCTGCCCAATGCGATAGCCCTGATGAATCGAGCAGGTGACCCCCTCCGCCTCCCAGTCGTCGCTGGAATAGTCGAAGCACACCAAAGAGCAGTCCTCCGGAACCCGTTTTCCCTGCTGCTCCAGCACCTGCCGGGTCAGCCGGAAGATCATGTAGTTGCAGCAAACCACCGCCGTATAACGGGGCAGGCGCTTTAAAAACCGGCCGATGGAGCGGGCGTCGTACGCCTCGCTGGAAGTGCACCATTTGACGTAATCGTCCTGATAGTCCACCCCGTTTTTCTGGAGGGTGGCCGCCATCCCCTGGAACTTCTCAATGCTCTGGTAATTGTCGGAGAGGAAAATCCCGGCAATGTGCCGGTGACCCTGCCGGATCAGCAAACTGATCAGCTCCTCGGCACAGCGCAGGTCGTTGACCACCACCCGGGGACATTTCAAGTTCTTATAGTAGTTGTTGTAGAAAATGACGGGAATCCGCTTTTGATAGATTTTCTGATAGTAGTCCAGGTTGGGGTTCAGCAGACTGGCCTTCACCCCGTCTACAATGAACCCCTGAAAACCCTGGTTGACCACGGCCTGGAGGCAGCGGCGCTCGTTGGCAAACTTGTTGTCGGTGAGGAAGGTGCGCAAATCCACCTGGTCCGGAGGCAGGATGCTTCGGATGCCGCCCATCAAACTGGAGTTGGCGTTCCCGTCCTGGCCCTGGAGAATCAGTCCGATTTTGGTCCTTCCCTCGCTGCCCCCCAGTTCCCAAGACAGGGCCGCCTCCTTGTTGATGTAGGTTCCGCTTCCCTTCACCCGGAGAAGAAGCCCCTCCTCCACCAGCCGGCCCAGGGCCCGGCGCGCGGTTTCCCGGCTGACGGAGAGTTTCCGGGTCAGAACCGTTTCCGATGGAATTTTCGTATTGCTGGAAAACTTGTTTTCCTCAATATAGGCCCGCACCCAGCGGTAGACCATCTCCGACTTTCCGTCCAGCTCTTTCATGCCGCCCTCCCGGAAATCGCGCAGCCCTTCCTCAGTCCGTAATGACGGGACGAGTCCCTTCCGCCTGCCAAATCCAGTCCAGCAGACGCGCTCGCAGCTCCGCTTTTACCTGGGCGTAGGCGGGGTCCGCCACCACATTGTTCAGCTGGTGGGGGTCTCGTTCCATGTCGTAGAGGAAATCATCCGCATAGCGGTCCGAGGCCGCCGCCGCGCCGCCGTTGACACCGGGGGCATAGACGGAATAGGTATAGCGCGCCGTGCGGATGCACCGGCCCACCCGGCTCTCAGAAATCTGCGCGAAAATCTCATTGGGCCTATTATCCGCCTTTTTTTCCACAACGTCAAGGAGGTTTTCCCCGATCATGGCCTCCCCCACGTCCACACCGGCCAGGGCCAGAATGGTTTTTGGCAGGCTGGCGGTGCTCACCAGCTCCTCCACCGTCCGGCCGCCTCGGTAGGGCCCGCCGGAGATGACCAGAGGCACGTGGAGACAGGCGTCGTGGCAGGAGCGCTTATAGTCGTCGTAGCCGTTGAGATGCTCGTCCCGGTTCCGGGTGAGGAAATGGGAGCCGTGGTCCGAGGCGAAGATGATCACCGTATTTTCATACAGCCCTTTTTCCTTCAGCTTTGCCACCAGCCGCCCCAGGTTCTCGTCCAGGCTGGCGCACTGTCCCAGGTAGTCCGGATACTCTTCGGCGGCGTTGCCCCCCAGGGCTTTCAAGTCCTCAGGCAGGATGAAATTCCGGAACCGCTCCTTGGAGCCCTCCGGCCCCTCGTAGTGCTTGCGGTCATTCTGGTGGTGGGGCTCGATCTGGGAGATGGTCATGAAAAAGGGCTTCTCCCCCGTATAGGTATCAAAGAATTCCAGGGCCATGTCGTTGATACAGTCCGCCCGGTAACCCTTGAAGTCAACTTGCCGGCCGTTTTCGTCAAAGACGAAGCCGTCGTAGCCGTGGGAGGTGAACTCCAGCACATCGGCGGCGCGCCAGAAGCCGGTGTAGCCTCCCCGCAGCTCCCGGGGGATGGCGGTGACCGTGTGGTCGATGGTGGGGGGCTTTTCCAGCTCCCCGTCGCTGGCCAGGTGCCACTTGCCGATGTAGGCGGTCTCATAGCCCGCTTCCTCAATGTACTGACCCAGGGTCTTGACTCCCGGGGGCAGCATGATGTTGTTGCGGAAGCAGCCGGTCTCCGTGGGGTACTTGCCGGTCTGGAACAGCGCCCGGCAGGGGCCGCACACCGGCTGGGGGGAAAAGGCGTTGTCAAACTTCACGCCCTCCCGGGCCAGGGCGTCCAGATTGGGCGTGATGTCCAGGGGCTGGCCGAAGCAGCCGCAGGTATCCCAGCGCTGCTGGTCGGTGAAGTAAAAAATGATGTTGTTGGGCATGGTCAGTCCTCCTTCTGGGCGTTTCGTTCCTTCATCTTGCCCCGGACGATGGTGCCCACCGCCAGCAGGATGAGGACCAGGAAAATGATGCAGTACACGCTGCTGAAAAAGATCTTGGGATTTCCGTCGGAGATCAGAAGGGCCCTGCGGAAATTTGTCTCCGTCATGCTGCCCAGCACCAACCCCAGGAGGATGGGCACCGGGGGAAGCTCCAGCTTTCGCAGAACCCAGGCCAGCATACCAAACACCAGGGCCACGCCCACATCAAAGAAATTCTCATTTACGGAATAGGCCCCCGCAAAGCAGAAGATGACGATGATGGGGGTGAGGATTTCCTGGGGAATGGACACCACCTTGGCAAAGAGGGTGGTGAGGAATTTCCCCTGGAGAAGCATAAAGACATTCACCAGGATCAACCCCAACATGATGGCATACATGATGTCCCCTTGGGTGGTAAAGAGGCTGAGCCCGGGATTCAGGCCGTTGATCATCAGGGCGGAAAGCATAATCGCCACGGTGCCGTCTCCGGGAATTCCCAAGGTGAGCAGAGGAATCAAAGTCGCGCCGGTAACGGCGTTGTTGGCCGACTCGGCGGCGGCAATCCCTTCTACGGAGCCGTGCCCGAACTCCTCCGGGTGCTTGGACATATTTTTGGCGGTGTTGTAGCTGAACCAGGAGGCCTCCGAAGCCCCGGTGCCGGGGATGATGCCCACCATTACGCCGATGATGGAGGACAGCAGCACCGGACGGGCCATGCGCTTGTATTCCGCCTTGGTGATGATGCCGTCATCTTTGATTTGGGTGGTGTCCAGATTCAGGCGGTCCAGCCGTTTCTCCGCCTTGGACATGATCTCCACCAAAGCGAAGAGGCCGATGAGGCAAACCGCCAGGTCCAGGCCTAAGTACAGCCGGGAAACGCCGAAGGTGAAGCGGTCATAGCTGGTCATGGGGTCGGAGCCCACGCAGGAGATGAGCAGTCCCAGACAGGCGGAAATCAGCCCCTTGATCATGCTCTTGCCCGACACACCGGCAATGATGGTCAGTCCAAAGACGCAGACCATGAAGTACTCCGCGGTGCCCAGCTGGGCGGCCACCCGAGCCACCTGGGGCCCCAAAAACAGCAGCATCAAGGCGGAGAAGATTCCGCCGAAGGTGGAGGCGTACAGGGCGATTTTCAGCGCGGCCTTGGTCCGGCCCTGCTCCGACAGGGGGTGCCCGTCCAGCATGGTGGCCGCCGCGTGAGGGGTGCCGGGGGTGTTGATGAGGATAGCGGAGACGCTGCCGCCATAGCCCCCGGCGCAGTAAATACCGAGCAGGAACATCATGCCGGGAATGGCGGTCATGGAATAGGTGACCGGCAGGAACAAAATCACGCACAGGATGACGCTTAGCCCAGGGATAGCCGCGAAAACCGAGCCGATAAACACGCCGATGTTAATCCACAGGATGTTTTCCAGCGTAAACAACAACCCGGTGGCCGGGGCAATGTATTGTAACATAATCCCCCTCCTTAAAAGTTCACGCCCAGGGCAAAGCGGAAGGCCGCCCAGATGGCTACCGCAATGACCAGGGTAATGACGTAGTAGGATTTCTTACGGCACCGGAAATAGAGCAGGAAGCCCAGGCTGCAAAAAATCGCGCCTACCACAAACAGGCCGGTCCACTTGCTGAGAAAATAGGTGCCCAGCAGAATACCCAGGATTGCCAGCGCCTTGGCCTCCACCTGAAGGTTGATGACCTTCCAATTCAAGGGCTGCTTTGTGGCCAGCTTATAGAGTTCCTTGCCAATCAGCATGGCGCAGCACAAAAGCATGACCGTCATCAGCAGAGTGGGAAACGCCCGGCCGTTGACCACATCCTTTTCAGAAACCGCCACCTGGTCCGGCATAACCAGCAGAATTATCAGGGCAAAGAGCGCAAACACGAAACCAGTAACCAGATCAATGGGGATGCGGATTTCTTTTTCGTGCAGCTTCCGGCCCCAGGCGTCCATGCGGCCGTTGAACTGCTCTACCCATTGTTTCATAGGAGTCCTCCTTTCAGAATTTAGGAAATAAAGAGGGGAATGGGTGGGACTTCTGCCCTATCCCATTCCCCTGTATGAATGCTTGCGGTCAGCCCGCGACGATGTCCTTATACTCGTTGACGATGCTCTTCACGTTTTCCACATGGGCCTCCACGTCCGCCACAGACATGGTGTCCACTTCCAGCAGCATGGTGTCCTGAAGCCACTCCACGACCTCCGCGTCCGCCAGAATCTTGCCGTACAGCTCTTTCAGCTCGGCGACCTTCTTCTCATCGGTGCCGGCCCGTGCCATGACAAAGCAGCGGTTGCGGAAATAGGGGTAGCCGTGCTGGCCCACGCCTTCAACACCGGCAAAGGGGCCGTTTTCAATGTTGCCCTCATCAAAGGCGCAGACAACAGTTACGCCCTTTTGCTGGTAGGTCTCCAGAATCTGAGACTGGTGGGAGACGGCGAACTGAGTCTCGCCCCGGGCCACGGCCTGAGCGGCCTCAGCGGCGGACTGATAGGGCGTCAGCTTCAGCTTATCTCCCGCGCCCATGGCGCCGAACAAGGACGCAGCCAGGAACGCCTCGGAGCCGGTAGCGCCGTTGACGGCCACACTGATTTCCGCTCCCTGCTGGACATAGGCTTCCAGATCTGCCACATTGTTAATATTCAGCTTGGCGTCGGCGGAGAGAACGAAGATGGAGGAATACAGGTTCTCCACAAATACAAAGTCCTCATAACCAAACTGCATTTTGGCCGGGTCCAGAATGGAGGTGATGGACAGCAGGCCCTCGCCCACGAAGACCAGCTGGGTGTCGTTGGCCTTGGTGTCGGCCACCCAGGTGTTCACGGTGGCGGCGTCTCCCTTGATGGCTTCGGCCACCAGGGTGATGGAGTCGGAGTAGCTGGTGGATTTGGTCGCCGCCTGCTGGCTTACCATGGCGGCCACGCCGGAGGGGGCCCAGGGACAGGTAACCTTCCATGTTGCGGACTTCTGGCCGCAGCCAGCCAGCAGAGCTGCGCACATGGCGGCAAGCAATGCGATGCTAAGGATTCTTCTTTTCATAATCTTGCTCCTTTTCCGTTATGTATCAGACGTGGTCCGGGTTATTTTCCAACATCTGTATAATGAAAATGTAACACAAAGTCTTTTTTGATTCAACAGCTTTCTAAAGAAAGCAAATAAAGTTGTCTGGTTATTGGCTTAGCTGTAGAAACTTGTCTGGCTTTTCATGCTCGTTTTATATGGTTTGTATAAAACCGCCCGCATGGTTTTGTGATGTGCGCCAGAGAGGGCCTGCTTATATTGGATGGGTCTTTGCGCTTAGAGAGTTTGTCCGGATGTATTCTATCCAGCCCGCTGTCTTTATGGATTGTTAGCACTAGGTGGCGGAATTGGTATGCGTTGCCTTCATGACGAAAGCCTCTTTGGAGGAATCGTTCATTGCTTGTAGATTTACAGGTGGCCCTCAAGTGTATCTCATCTCGGCGGCTCTAAAGATTTTTCCTAAAACGGAGGCCATCTCGCGGACAGCGGCGGCGTCTTGGCAGCGGAAAGAGAGAGATTCCCAATCTTAGGAAACACGATTCCCCAGGGCCGCCGGAAGGGACCCTCTTGGAAGCAAAGCGACAGGAGCAGCCGGACACCGTCAAGCCTCTTGCTCACTCTGGCAAACGAATTATGCAGGCTCCAAATCCGCCGCATTACAAATGTATCCTCCGGATCAGCTCCTCCTTCAGGGCGGTTCCCCGGAAAAGAACCAGCGCCGACAGGGCAACGGCGCTAACTCCCACGCACACCACCGAGGGATAGGGCATCCACAGCCTGCCGCCAAGCAGCAGAATCAGCGGGAGAAACCCCGCGAGGATGCAAACACATAAGTAGTGCAGGTAATCAGCGGGCCGCAGCCGCAGAAGCCGCGCCGCCACAACTACGGCGATCTGCATACAGGGAATGAGGCAAGGCAGCACAAAATTGACGGACCAGCTCTTAAAGCCGGTGCGCCAGTCCCATACCAGCGCCAGAATTGACATCACCGCCAGCAGCCAGACAATGGCCTTCATAGGGTTGCGCCGCTTCCACAGCGCGACCCCGATCAAAAGCCATGCGCTGGCAAGTCCCGCCGCCACAAACAAAAACCACAAGCCCCCCGCCGGAAAGCAGTAGTTGACGGCGGCACACACGGCGAGGACAGACACCGAAAAAAACCCGGCCAGTCTGGCGGTTAACCAATGAAAATGGTTCTCTTCCGGAAGAACCGGGTAGACGTCCTCCTCCGGCGCCCCGGTCAAAACGCCCTGGCAGAGCGGGCAGAGGTCCAGGGAACCGGCCAGAGATACGCCGCATTTTTCACAGTGCAGCATGGTTACTCCCTCCCCGGCGTTAAATTTGTGGTCAATACGACATCCAGCCCCATCCGCGCCAGCTCCCGGAAGAACACGCGCTCTGTCTCCCGGGTCCGGTAGGGGCTGGCAAAGCTGACGACGTACTGCCCGCCAAAGGAACAGGCGCAGGCCTGCGGCATTCCGGCGCTGGTAAAGACGCTAAACAAATGGATGAGCTTCTCCATCTCTTCCGGCATGGACACCTTTCCCACATTGGAAAAGGATGTTGTTACGCCGCGTTTGGCCAGCCGGTTGGCCACCCAAAGGATGATGTCCTTTACCGGGAGCGGCACCAGACGGAGGGGGACATTGTGTTCCAGGGCGCACAAGGCGTTCATGTGCGCCCGCATCCGCTCCTCGGTCAGATTTTCCCGGAAGCTCTGCCGCACCGCCTTCAAAACGGCCTCCAGGCTGTCCTCCCCCTTGCTGAAATCATAACTGACATTCGTGGTTGCAAAAAAGTTCCGGGCGGATTCCGAGGGGAAGTAGTTCCGAAGATTCACAGGAACCGTGACGACCACCGGCTTTTTGCGGTCCCGCACCCGCATTCCCGCGTGGATAGCCCAAAGGAGAACCGCCACCATCAATTCTGTCAGCGTGACGCCCCTGGCCTTTGCACAGGCCAGGGCTTTTTCCAGCAGCATCCGCCCCTCTAAAATGGCGAGATGCTTCCTTGGCAGGCGTTCTCCCCGGATTTGATAGGCGGCGGGGGAACGCTTTATGAAAGTTCCTGTTGGCTTTTCATAGTAGGTTTGAAAGCTGTCCGTGTGCCGTTGGAACCGGGAGGCATCATAGGGCAGGGCAGGAACAGACTGGGAGAGCTTGTCCGGACAGCGTAGAAGCAGATACTCATAGACCAGGGTGCACAAAAAATTCAGCGCGCCGGAGCCGTCTGTCAGGGCGTGATAAACCTCCAGGCTAATTCGGTTGCGGTAATAAAGAACGCGAAAGAGCAAACTGCGGCGGGTGGAGGGGTAGATTGGGAAGCAGGGCGGCAGGCTCTCGGGGCGTACCTGAATAGGGAGTGCGCTGTCTTCCAGGTAGTACCAGAACCAGCCTTTTTTTATTACGGCACGGTAGATCGGAAACCGCTGGACCGTCTTGTCAAGAGCGGCCTGCAAAAGCTGAGGGTCTATCGGTTCATGCAGTTCACAGACAAAGCGGAACACTTTGGAATCATACGAAGAACTGGTGGATGGAAAGATTTTTGCTGCATTATCCAGTGTCCACCAAGACGGCGCGCCTCTTTTAGTCATGGGACCCCTCCAAAAAACGGTTTATGATCTCATAGGTCCGCCGCACCTGGGCGAAGCGGACCGGAAGAGAAAAATAGCCGTGGAGGGCATCCGGGATTCGGTGTATCTCCACGCGCCCGCCCGCCTCCTGTAGCCGTTTCCCATAGGCCTCGCCTTCGTCCCGCAGCAGGCAATACTCCGCGGTGATCAGCAGCGTATCCGGCAGGTCCGAGAAACTGGCGGCGTTTAGCGGAGCGAAATACGGATTTGTCAGATCGCTGTCTGACGATCGGTAGAGCTCCAGGTAGTCCTGGACCCGCCGGGAGGTCAGCAGGTAACCGGCTCCGTTTTCCCTTACAGAGGGATACGGGGAATTTTCCGAATGGTCGCCGCTCAAGGCCGGATAAATCAAGATCTGCCGGTGGGGACGGAATTCTCCCCGGTCCCGGGCCATCAAGGAGACGGCGGCGGCCAGATTCCCCCCAGCGCTGTCGCCGGTCAGGACAATGTCCTCCTGCCGGACGCCCAGCAGTCCGGCGCAGCGGAACACCTCCCGGGCGGCCGCGTAGCAGTCCTCCGGCGCGGCGGGGAAGCGGTGCTCCGGCGCGAGGCGGTAATCCACCGACACCACCGTGCAGCCGGTCATCGCGGCCATATCGGAACACACACCGTCGTAACTGTCCACCGTGCCCGTGACCCAGCCGCCACCGTGAAAAAAGAGCAGCAGCGCTTTGCAGGGACCGGCGGGCGTAAAGATTCGTGCCGGAACATTGCGCACGCCACATGGGATTGGATGTTCCCATGTACGGTAAAGGGAAGGATTCTTCGACCGGCGAGAAAGGAGCTTTTGGATTTCGCGTTCCACCAAGTAGGTCTTTTTTACATCAATCTCCGGGTAGGACAGCAGCCCCAACGCTGCCCGCATTGCTTTACTGATTGCCATATCCGCTCCTGATCACAATTTTTTATAGTATATCATGTTCTTTCCGATTTGGGAAACGAAATTTTTGCGGTGGGGAAGCCGGCGGCAAATTTCGACATTTTCTGCAATGCCAATAGGAATTGGCAGACATTTCCAAAAGATTCCTATATCCTTTTAGGCAGGAGGTGCTGAGTATGCCAAAATCAAGAAGCGCGTACAGAGAGTTCCCGAACGTGAGCAAGTTCCTGGAGGAAAAGCTGGTCCGCAGAAGAAAGGAGCTGAAGATTTCGCAGACCGCCTTGGCCAGCAAAGCCGGACTTACCCGCAATTGTATTCAGCAAATGGAGTGCCATGAGCATCTGCCCTTACCCTCCACCATATTCAAGCTGCTGAGGGCGTTGGAATTTAGCGATGAGGAGGCCATTCAATTCTGGGTCGAGATTGAAGAAGCCTATGCCAAGGACAGGGAGCTTCAGGAATCCGGCTCCAAAACCCCGGAAATGGTTTGACGGAGAAAGGAATTTTTGCAATGAGCGTAAACGATGAATATTTCTCCAGCCGTGCATATCGTTACGAGGTATACCAGATGACGTCTGTAGATTCAAACAGCTCTTATGGTATCCTTGGCAGGGAAAAGCTGAGCGGGGCGTGGACGACGGTGGCGATTGTCGCCGCGTTTTCTGATAATCGAGAGGCCGTCTCGCGTCTGGCGGAAAGGTGCACGGACTTGCAGCTTTCCCCGGAGCAACTCGTGGATGTGGTCTCCGATTTCATTGCTGGGGAGATCATGGACACATAGCCCATCGAAAGAGGAAGCGGCGATGATGTGGGGACTTCTCTTGCGGTAAGTACCAAATACCTTTGGCGTAACAGGCGGAGCGCGTGGCCCAAGCCACGCGCTTCGTCATTTGAATGCAGATAATTACGGAAGAATCCCACACAGCACCTTTGGGGATAACGAAAATGTAATGTGTGAGGAGTTTCGCCCCGGCGGGGGACCGCTATGAGCACAACAAGAGCCATCGCGTACCACAGCGCATACAGCGGCCCCGGCCTCTGGTTTTCTCAGGGGCCGGGGCTTGTTTTTGGCGTGTTGTTCTTTTGCTGGGCGGAAGTCAAAAATCCACGGCCTTGAGGGCCTGCTCCCGAATGCCGTGCTTTTCAGCGTAGCCGGTGAGAATCAGGGTCAAGGCGCCGTCGCTGGTGACATTGCAGGCGGTGCCAAAACTATCCTGGAGGGCAAAGATCGCCAGCATCAGGGCCGCGCCGTCGTCGGTGAAGCCCAGGACGCCGTAAATCAGACCCAGGGAGGCCATGACCGTGCCGCCGGGGACACCGGGGGCGCCAATGGCGAAGATGCCCAGAAGCAGGATGAAGAGCGTCATGCGGCCGGGGCTTGGCAGTGTGCCGTAGAGCACTTTGGAGACGATCATCACGAAGAACGTCTCTGTGAGGGCGGAGCCGCAAAGGTGGATGTTGGCAAACAGAGGGATGCCAAACTCCACCGTGTCGGGCCGGAGGCTCTTGCTCTTTCGGGCGCAGTCCAGGGCCACGGCCAGCGTGGCGGCGGAGGACATGGTACCCACGGCGGTGAGGTAGGCGGGACCGTAATGCTTCACAACGTCCAGGGCGCTGCGGCCGGAGTAGGCCCCGGCGAAGCCGTACAGGCCTGCCATCCAGATGTAATGGCCCGCCATAACGATGACAATGGCCAGCAAAAAGGCGGGGAACTGCTTGGTGATGGTGCCGTCATAGCTCAATCCGCAAAAGGTCAGGGCGATGAAATAGGGCAGGATGGGGATGACGGCTTTTTTGACCACGCTCAGGACAATGTCCTGGAACTCCTGGAGAACGGCGGTGACGGTTTTGGCCCCGGTCCATACGGCGGCCAGTCCGATGAGAACAGAGAAAACCAGGGCGCTCATCACCGGCATGATCTGGGGAATATCCAGTTGGAACGCGACTCCCGGCAACTCTTTGAGCCCCTCCACACTGGAGGCGATGGGCAGGAAGGGCACCAGAATGTAGCCTGCCGCCATGGACATCAAGGTAGCCAATACTGTGCTGGCGTAGGCCACGATGATGGCTACCCCCAACATCCGAGTGGCATTGGACCCCATCTTGGTGATAGAGGGGGCGATGAAGCCAATGACGATCAGGGGCACGCAAAACATGATCAGCTGATTTAGTACATACTTCAACGTCACCACGATGGTCATGGCGCTCTCCGGCAGGAACAGGCCGCAGATGATGCCGGCGGCAATGCCGGCCAGCAGCTTTCGGGGAAGGCTTATGCCTTTTTTCTCGGTGGCCATAAAGATCCTCTCCTTCTGTGTTGACACACAATCAAATTCCGCTCCGCAGTTGGAGCCTTATTCCAGCATACGCAGGGCGGAGCCTACGCATACCGGGTGGAAGCGGTGCTTTGCTGGTGTTCCGGAGCCTTTTGGGCTTTGTCCGCGCCATGAAAGAGCTGGCGGCGCGCCTATAGGGACACCGTTTCTTCCATCGGATCTAAGGGAAACGGCAGAGTCACAGAAATGGAAACAGGCCCCGCTTTTCAAGAAACTGCACTTGAAAAGCGGGGCCCAGAGGCCTTGTTATGGTGCGAGAAATGTTCCGGCTGCCGTCAACGGTCTTCCCGGAAGTAGGCCAATCCCAAATTGGCAGGGGGCTGTTTCTCCCGGTTGTTGCGTATGCTGGAGACAATCAGCACAATGACCGTCACCACGTAGGGGAGGATTTTATAGAGCTGGGTGGGGACAAAGGGCAGCACCAGACGCAGATACAAAATCATCAGCGCACCGAAGAGCACGGAGCCCCAGATGGCGAACAGAGGACGCCAGATGCAGAAGATGACCAAAGCCACCGCCAGCCAGCCCACGCCGCTAAGCCCCTCGTGGTTCCACACGCACCCGGCTATGGTCATAATGTACACCATGCCGCCCACGGCGGAGATTCCGCCGCCGGTGATGGTGGCGAGGTACTTGTACCGCTCCACGGCGATGCCCGCCGCGTCCGCCGTGGCGGGGGACTCGCCCACAGAGCGGAGGTACAGACCCCACCGGGTGCGGTTCAGGAAGAAAAACATCCCAAGGGCCAGTATGAGTCCCAAATAGAAAAACACGCTGTTTCCAAAGAGTATGCCACCTGCCACGGGGATTTTCTGGAGAAACTCCGGAAACGGGGAACTCTGGAAAAAGCCCTTGAGGTGGTTTCCAATGGCGATGTAGCCGTTTTCCCGGACCCGCATATACTCGCCCAGAAACTGGCCCACGCCGGTGCCGAAGATGGAGAGGGCCAAACCGGTGACATTCTGGTTGGCCCGAAGGGTGATGGTGAGAAAGCTGAAGATCAAAGAGGCGAAGGCCCCGGCCAAAAAGGCGCACAGTATGCCGATGCCCACGGCCACAATGCCGTTGGCCCCGGCTCCCGCGGCCTTCTCATAGTAAAACACCCCGCCCAGGCCCAGGGCGCCGCCCATGAACATGATGCCTTCCACGCCCAGATTTAAGTTTCCGGATTTCTCCGTCAAAATTTCACCCAGGGTGCCAAAGAGCAGCGGCGTGCCGTAGGTAATGGCGGCGACAATCAGGGCGATGAAGAGGGTTCCAAAATTACCCATGCCGTGCCTCCTTTCTGCCTGCACCGCGGAAAATCAGCTTGTAGTTGATAAAGAACTCGCAGCCCAGCATACAAAACAGCAAGATGCCGGTGATGATGTCGGAAATGGAGGTGGGCACCGCCATGCGGGTCTGGAGGGTCTCGGCCCCCTTGCTCAAAACCGCCAGCAGGCCGGAAATGCCCACCATGGCGAAGGCATTGAGCTGGCTGAGCCAGGCCACGGTGATGGAGGTGAAGCCCACGCCTCCGGCCACGCCGTCATAGAGCGTATTGTTGGCTCCGGACGCCACGATAAACCCAACGATTCCGCTGATGGCCCCGGAAAGGAACATGGTTCGCATCATCACCCGGCCCACATTCATGCCCGCATACCGGGCGGTGTTTACGCTGTCTCCAATGACAGCGATTTCATAGCCGTGTTTCGTGTGATTCATGTAGATGTGCATGAACACCACCAGCCCCAGTACGATGATCCAGCCGCAGTGAACGCCCAGCACCCGGGGAAGACAGGCGGCGGAGTCGAACTGGGGAATGATCTGGGAGCCCTTCCGGCCCTCCCAGGGCCCGCCCTGGAGCCAGCGGACCACGCCAATAACGATGTAGTTCATCATAAGGGTGAAGAGGGTCTCGTTGGTGTTCCACTTGGCCTTGAAGAAGGCGGGAATCAAGGCCCATAGACCCCCGGCCAGCGCGCCCGCCAGCCCCATGACCAGAAGGAGCACGGGAGAGGGCAGGCGGTTTACCCAGAAGAGGGCGAAATAGCTGGCGGCAATGGCTCCGGCGGTGATCTGACCCTCCGCGCCGATGTTCCAAAAGCGCATTTTGAAACAAGGGGCGATGGCCAGGGCGCAGCCCAGCAGCGGCACGGCGATTTTCACCGTCTGGCGGATGGCGCTTTTCTTCCCCAGGGCGCCGGAGATCATAGCGCCGTAGGCCGTGACGGGATTGGCCCCCGCAAGGCCCATCACCAGGGCCCCCAGCACCAAAGCGAAGAGAATGGACCCGCACCGGATGCACCAGACCTTCCAGCCCTCCATGCCGTCCCGCTTGGCCAGACGGATGAGGGGAATCTTCTTCTCGTGGTTCATTTACGCGCCCTCCTTTCCGCCCAGGCGGGTCATCAGCAGGCCGATCTGCTCCTTGGTGGCGGACCGGGCGTCCACCACGCCGCTGACCTGTCCGCCGCAAAGGACCAAAATCCGGTCGCACAGCTCCAGCAGCACGTCCAGGTCCTCGCCCACGTAGATCACGGCCACGCCTTTCATTTTCTGTTCCGTCAGCAGGTTATAGATGGTATAGGAGGTGTTGATGTCCAGGCCCCGGACCGCGTAGGCGGTCATCAGCACCGAGGGGGCGCTGGCAATCTCCCGGCCCACCAGTACCTTTTGCACGTTGCCGCCGGACATCCGGCGGACGGGGAAGTCCGTGCTGGGAGTCACCACCTCCAGCTCCTTCCACACCCGCAGGGCCAGCTCATTGGGGTCCTTGCGGTTGAGGAAGACCCCCGGGCCCTTCTTCCAGGAGCGGAGCATCATGTTTCCCGTCATGCCCATGGACCCCACAAGGCCCATGCCCAGCCGGTCCTCCGGGACGAAAGCCATGGCCACCCCGGCCTTGCGGATCTGCATGGGGGTTTTGCCCACCAGGTTGGCGGGGGGCTTTCCGTCCGGGGTGTAAAGGATTTCTCCCCCGGCCACGGGACAAAGACCGGAAATAGCCTCCAGCAGCTCTTTCTGCCCAGACCCGGCGATGCCCGCCACGCCCAGAATCTCCCCGCCCAGAGCGGTGAAGGAGACGCTGTTTAGCCGCTTGACGCCTTCCCCGTCCAGGACGGTGAGGCCCTGAACCTCCAGACGCTTCACCGGCTGTTGATACTGGGGACGGTCGATGTTCAACGCGACAGCGTGGCCCACCATCATGTCGGTGAGGGCCTGAGGGTTCGTCCCGCTGGTTTGCACCGTTCCGATGTACTTGCCCTTTCGGAGTACCGCCACCTTGTCGGAGAGGGCCATGACCTCGTGGAGTTTGTGGGTGATGATGACGATGGCTTTCCCGTCGGCCTTCATGGCCCGGAGAACGTCAAAGAGCTTGTCCGTCTCCTGGGGAGTGAGGACGGCGGTGGGCTCGTCCAGAATCAGGATGTCGGCCCCCCGGTAGAGGACCTTGACGATCTCCACCGTCTGCTTCTGGGAGACGGACATATCGTAGATTTTCTGTCCGGGGTCGATGTCGAAACCGTATTTTTCACAGATTTCCCGGACTTTCTCTCCGGCGGCCTTGAGGTCCAGCTTTCCCGCTTCCTCCAGACCCAGGACGATATTTTCCGCGGCGGTGAACACGTCCACCAGTTTGTAATGCTGGTGAATCATGCCGATGCCGTAGGTGAAAGCGTCCCTGGGAGAGCGGATGGAGACCGGCCGGCCGTTTACAAAAATCTGGCCCTCGTCGGGGAAGTAGATGCCGGAGAGCATATTCATCAGCGTGGTTTTGCCGCTGCCGTTTTCTCCCAGAAGGGAGAGAATCTCTCCCCGGTTCAGCTGCAAGTCAATGCCGTCGTTAGCCACCACTTCGCCGAAGCGCTTGGTGATGCCCTTCAATTCAATGGCGCATAGGTTTTGTTCCAAAACGCTCATCCTTTCTAAGAGGTCCCGGCAGGGAAATGCGCTTGCGCCGGGCGGAGTCGGGATGGAGTGGAAAAGAACAGGGGGCCGCGCGCGGCCCCCTATCAAGTTCTTTTGTTGCTTTGTAAGGGAATCAGAACGCGGAGTTCAGCCACTCGATGCCGTCGATAGACAGGGCAAAGTAGGGAGCGGACTGGAAGTAGGACTCGTGGAAGGCCCCGTCAAACACGGCCTCCTCGGAGTCGGGGGTGAAGTCGCCGTCGGTGTCCAGGGCGAAGGCGCTCTCCAGGGCCTTGCCCTCGATGGTGAAGGTGGAGGTGTCGAAGACCTGGAGCTCACCGGAGCGGAGCTTGGCCTCCACTTCCGCCAGCTTCTCGGCGGTGCCGGGGGCGGCAATGGCCTCGTTCAGGTCCGTCATAACCACGGCGTCCATGTCCATTCCGTGGCACCAGTCCTGGTCAAAGCTCTCTCCGTTGACCACGGACTCAATGGCGTACTCGAAGTAGGGGGCCCAGTTGATCCGGGTGCCGATGAGGGAGGCCTCGGGGGCCACGGAGATCATGTCGTTGTTGTATCCCGTGTGGAACACGCCCTTGGATTGGGCCGTGGTGGCCGGGGTGGTGTTGTCGGAGTGCTGGGAGATCATGACGCAGCCCATGTCGGCAAGGGCCGAGGCGGCGTTGGCCTCTTCCGTGGCGTCGGACCAGGAGCCCACGAACTGGACCTTCATGGTGACGCTGGGGCAGACGCTCCGGGCGCCCAGGAAGTAGCTGGTGAAGCCGGAGATGACCTCGGCGAAGGAGAAGGCGCCCACGTAGCCGATGACGGCCTGATCGGCGGAGATGGTCCCCTCGTCAATCATCTGCTGGAGTTTCATGCCTGCCACGATGCCCGCCAGATACCGGCCCTCATAGATGTTGGCGAAGGCGTTGTGGGTGTTTTCCAGATTGTCTCCCCAGGAGGCCTGGTTGGTGCAGGCGATGAACTCAATCTCGGGATAGTCCGGGGCCACCTTCAACATAAAGGGTTCGAAACCGAAGGAGTTGTTAATGATCAGGTCGCAGCCGTCGTCCGCCAGTTCGATGTTGGCGTCTTCGCAGCCGGAGTCCTCTCCAATGTTCCACTTGACTACCCAATCTACCGTGATGCCTTTGGCGGCTAGGGCCTCGGTAGCGGCCTCTTTGCCCCGGATGAAGTTGTAGGTGTATCCCTGGTCGTTTTCGTCTCCGATGCAGATAAGGCCCACCTTGATGGTTTTGTCCCCGGCGGGTTCGCTGCCGGAATCGGCGGGCTGCTGGGTATCGGCGGGTTTAGGATCGTCTGCGGGCTGGCTGTCTCCTTCGTCGCCTCCGCAGGCGGCGAGACTCAGAACCATCAGCATGGACAGCAGCAATGCAAGAAATTTCTTCATTCCAATGTTCCTCCTTAAATAAATATGTGTATGGAAGGGAACCGGGGAGAGAACACTCCCCGATAAATGAATTATACAGGAATTTGGGGAAAATTTCAATGCGCTTTTTCAGATTTTTGGAAATTTACCGAAGAGTAAAGAGGATTTCTGGGATGTTCAAAGATCCATCAAAGTGGGAAATAGCGGCGGAAGGGAAAACGTTTTTGAATTTTCTTTGACAAATTCTCTGGAATGTGGGATACTTTAAGGGAGTGAACACCCATATTACACAGGGCTTTGCGCCCTTGGATCAATTAGGAGTGGACCATGGAAGTACTGAGAAAGAAAAAGGGCTTTATTTGCGACATGGACGGCGTGATCTATCACGGGAACCAGGTGTTGCCGGGGGTCCGGAAATTCGTCGAGTGGCTGTCGGAGGAAAAGAAGAACTTTCTTTTCCTGACAAATTCCAGCCAGTACACCCCAAAGGAGCTTCAGCAGAAGCTGGCCCGGATGGGCCTGGATGTGGACGAGTCCCATTTTTATACCAGCGCCCTGGCCACGGCCCATTTCCTGGACAGTCAGGCCCCGGGGTGCAGCGCCTATGTGGTGGGAGAACACGGCATTACCAACGCCCTCTATGACAAAGGGATCACCTACAATGACGTGAACCCGGACTACGTGGTGGTGGGAGAGTCCTCCGCCTATAACCTGGAACAGATCACCAAGGCCATCCGCCTGGTAAACGCCGGGGCGAAGCTCATCGGCACCAACCCGGATTTGACCGCCCCGGCGGAGGCGGGCATCGTCCCGGCCTGCCGGGCGCTGATCGCGCCCATTGAACTGGCCACGGAGAAGAGCGCCTATTTCGTGGGCAAGCCGAATCCTCTGATGATGCGCACCGGCCTTCGTATGCTGGGGGTCCACTCGGAAAACGCGGTGATGATTGGAGACCGGATGGATACGGACATCATTGCGGGAATTGAGACGGGCCTGGACACTGTTTTGGTTCTCTCCGGCGTGTCCAGCCGGGAGACCTGCCAGGACTATCCCTACCGGCCCAAGTATATCCTGAAAGGCGTGGGAGAGATTCCCGGGAAATGAGGCGGAATGCCTTCCGCCTTTTTGGGCAGGTCAGGATTTTGCTGTTGAAAACCTGTCCGTCTCCGTGGTATACTGAGACGGCAGGATTCCGGCTTTTGCCAGAGTGGCCGGAACCTGTGGAAAACGATTCGGAACATTGGTAAAAGGAGAATGATCAACATGAGAACCGTAAAGATCGGCTTCATCGGCTGCGGCCGCATGGGCAAACTCCACATGGCAAACCTTATCAACTCCGTCCCCGGCGCGGAAGTCGTCGCCGTATCCGACCCCTATATTGATACCAATGGCGGCCGGGAGTGGTGCCAGCAGCACGGCATTCCCAACATCTCCGACAACTATGAAAACGTGCTGAACGATCCCCAGGTGGAGGCGGTTTTTGTCTGCTCCTCCACCGACGCCCACTGCCCCATGTCCCTGGCGGCGGTGAAGGCGGGCAAGCACACCTTCTGCGAAAAGCCCATTACATACGATGTGCCCCAGATTCTGGAGCTCCAAAAGGCTATTGAGGAGGCCGGGGTGAAGTTCATGGTGGGCTTCAACCGCCGCTTTGACCACAACCACAAGGCTGTGGCCCAGGCGGTAAAGCGGGGGGATATCGGGGATCCCCATATTGTCACCGTCTCCTCTCGGGACCCCGAGCCCCCCACGATGGAGTATGTGGCCGTTTCCGGCGGGCTGTTCTATGATATGATGATCCACGACTTTGACATGGTGCGCTATGTCACCGGGGCCGAGGCTCTGGAGATCTCCGCCGTGGGCTCCTGCCTGGTAAATCCCAAACTCCAGGAAGAATCCGGAGTGCCCGACGTGGACACTGCCGTGGTGACCATGAAAATGGATAACGGCTGCATCGCCGTCATCAACAACTCCCGGCAAGCCGTGTATGGCTATGACCAGCGGGTGGAGGTCTTTGGTTCCAAGGGCATGGTCTCTGACGGAAACGACCTGCACAGCACCGCCGCTATTATGACGGTGGACGGCTGCCGGACGGAAAAGCCTCTGTGGTTCTTCCTGGAGCGCTATACCCAGGCCTTCATTGACGAGGTGGCCAGCTTCGTGGATGCCGTGGCCAACGACAAGCCGGTGGAAACCGGCGTGGTGGACGGCCTGATACCTGTGCTGATGGCCAAGGCCGCCACGGAGTCTTGCCGTGCGGGAGGCAAGTACGTGAAGGTGGAAAGGCCGTAATTCTATCATCGAACCCTCCTCCGTTTTTGTGAGAACAGACGGGGCGGACCGGTCTTTCCAAACGCAGTTTTAAATGGGAAAAGCCTTGCAAGCCAAGGCTTTTCCTATTTTCTTCCCTTTTGTGAAAGAACTGCGGGGAGTGTCCGATTGGACGATTTTATTTTGTAGTGGCCGTCCCCTTGGGCGGCCCGATGTAAAGTTTTGTATTGACGGGCCGCGGGCACCCGCAAGGGGTACGCCGCCGCCAACGGCGGACGCAGGACGGCGGCCCCTACATCAGGGTCCTATTATTTATAAAATGCGCAAGAGGACACTCCCCGAACTGCGCCGGTTATTGACATACCGGAGACTTTCCATTATAATATACCCGCTGTAAATTATGGCAGGAGGTAGACCGCGTCATGAGACAATTTTATGGGATGAGTCAGCGGGGAAATCTGGATGAGGCTCTCAGTGGGCTCCGTAGCCCCGAGTTTATCATGTTGCTATCAAACGACAGCCAGTTCGAGACCCATGTCAAGGAACTGGAGCGGCGCTTTCCCGGCGTGCCCAGCATTGGATGTATTGGAATGTGCTATCAAGCCGGCGTTGTAGAAAACGGCGTGGGAGTCATCGCGTTCACAGACGGCGTCACTGCCGCGGCAGGCGTTTTGGAGCAGGTGTCCACCATGCCGGTGAAGTATATCCAGCGTCTGGAGCGGGATATGCAGGCGGTGGGCGGCTCCGGCGACGACACGGTTTGCATTGACTTTTGCGCGGGAAACGACGCCTGCGTGCTGACTACCATCCACACCGTCCTGCATAAACGGGGGATTTCCCTGGTGGGGGGCACCGGCGGCGAAGGCCGGATCTCCGCCAACGGCCGGGTTTATCCGGATGCCGTGGCCTATGCCCTGGTGCGGAACCGGGGAGGCCGGGTGAAAACCTATAAGGAGAATATTTACCACCAGTTGGGAGATTACCGCTTTATTGCCTCTGACACCGACCGGAGTAATTACATACTGGGCTCCTTGAACGGCAAGCCCGCCAAGCAGGTCTATAAGGGCATCCTCCATGTGACGGACGAGGAAATTTTGACCCGGACGTTCCAAAATCCCTTTGGAAAGATCAACGGGGATGACACCTGCATTATTTCCATCAAAGAGGTCAACGGCAATGCTTTGGCCTGCTTCCGCCAGGTGAACGATTCTGATGTGCTGATCCTCCTGGAGCTGGGGGATTATCAGGCCATTACCCGGGACACCATCCTCAAGATTCAGCGGGAGTTTCCCCGGCGCTCGGCGGTCTTTTCCGTAAACTGTTTGTTCCGTTACAAGCTCTTCTCAGAGCGGGGATATATGCAGACCTACCTTCGGGAGATGGGGGCCCTGGGTTGCCACGCGGGTTTCGTGGGCTACGGGGAGCATTACAACAACCGCTTTGTCAATCAGTCCATGACCTGCGCGGTCTTTGAGTAAGGGGGATTCGGGATGTTATTCGCGGGAAAAAACCGGCGGGAGCCGGACCGGCCTCGGGAGGAAAGGAGTCTCTACCCGGTTCTCCATGTGGCGGGCAGCTTGAAGGAGTATCAGAAGGAGCTGGTGAAGAAGGAGGTGGCCTCCCTCTCGGAGCTGAGCATGGTGGGGTCTACCTTTTCCGGCGTGCTGAGAGAGGCGGATCACTTCCAAGAAAAGCTTCAGGAGCTGGGGCAGTCGTTTGCCAACATTGACACTGCCGCCGGGGAGTTTGCCCATGTGCGGGAGGAAATCGGCGGAACGGTTTTGGAAGCCGAGGGATTGATGGATGAACTGAAAAACACCTCCACGAAAATCCAGGCCTCTTACGACGAGATGGCGGATATTTTCGGGAGATTGCAATCCGCCATTCGGGGAATTCAGCAGTGCATGGGGAAAATCGTCTCCATTGCGGACCAGACCAATATTCTGGCCATCAACGCCTCCATTGAGGCGGCCCGGGCCGGAGTGGAGGGCCGGGGCTTCGCCGTGGTGGCCGCCCAAGTGAAGGAGTTGGCCAAGGAGATCAAGCAGCTGGCCGGAGAGGTGGACAACGGCGTTGGCGACGTGGAGGCTCGGGCAGGAGAGCTCAGCAGCAGCATCCAATCCTCCCAGCAGACCCTGAACCAGGGCGTGGGCGTGGTGGGCCAAACGGACGAGAGCTTCCGCAAGATCACGGCCACCGCAGAGGCTTCCTCCTCGGTACAGACGGAAATCTCCGGGGTGATCGAGGCCGCTCAACAGGAGCTGGCGGTGCTTTGCCAGTTCTTCGATCAGATCAAGGGTCAGTATCAGGAAGTGGTCCGGCACATTGATCAGGCCAGCCGGTTGGGCACCACCAAGAGCGCCATGTTTGAGGACATGGACAATATGATTTCTCAGATTCCCCCCTTTGTCAAGGATATGGAGGCAGGGGAACGTTCCGGGAGATGAGCGGTAAGATACGGAATTGGCAAACAGGCGGCGGACGCATTCGCGTCCGCCGCCTGTTGGTTATTCGACATTTTGGCGTCACATCAGGACGATCTCGTCGCACAGCAGCTTGGCCACGCACTGGTGAGTTTCCTGCCGCAGGCGCAGGAACTCGTCCCCGATGCTGATTTCCGTCCCCGCGTAGGCCACGCCGCACTCCATGCGGCCGCTGTCCTGCTCTTTCTGGTTTTTCAGCTCTTCTTTGGCGTTGTCCAGCTCTTCGTCCAGCTGTTTGAGCCGGTGTTCCGCCATGGAGATCTTCATACGGAGCTTCCCCATAAGACTGGTTTTGGCGTGGCTGTCCAGCTGAGCCTCCAGCTTTTCCAGTTCCGACGCCAGATTGGCCAGCTTTTTGCGAATCAGATCTTTTTCCAGGGTGGAACAGGGCATCCCCCCCAGGGCAATGGCAGTTTTGACCTCTGACTTGGCGCCGATGGCGCTGGCGCTGACCCGCTTAGCGGCCCAGACCCGGCCTCCAATGATACTGCCCCGGCCGGAGCGGATGATCACCTCGCCGTCGCAGTATACCTTTCCGTTGACGATGCAGTCGGTTTGCAGGTTTTCCCGAACAAAGATGGTGGCGTTTTCGATGTACTTGGCGAAAATGCACCGGCCGGCCCGGATAACCGTGGTCCCGTCGCCCAGGATGCCCTTGACTACCGTCAAGTCTCCGCCGGCTTCCACCGTGCTGCCGGCTTCCACCACGCCGCCCACGTAGATGTTTCCCATGGCCTTGACCGTGAATCCGCTGAGCACGTCGCCTTTGATATTCACATCTCCCACAAATTTGATCTTCCCGGTGGAGAAATCCACATCGCCGTCGATGTCCAACACCGGTTTGACCTGGAAGGTGCTGCCGCTGAACTCCACATGGCCCGGCATGGAGGCGATCAGGGTGTCTCCGTCCTCACCGATTTCGGTGTTTCGTCCTTTGGGGAGAGGCACGGATTTTCCGCTCTTGGCGGGGACCTCCTGATTTAGCACCGTCCGGCCCGGTTCACCCTCGGTGGGGCGGATAAGGTGGCAGATTTCCTGCCCCTCTTCCACGTTGCAGATCAGGTTTAGCGCAGTGTAGTCCACCTGACCGAACTCATTTACTTCCAGTTCCCGCTGGATAACCCGGGGGAAGTTGTCCACAATGTTGCCGTTTCGCCCGTCGAAGGCGGGCTTGCCTTTTGCCACCAGATAGAGGTTGAAATAGCGGTCCCGGTCGTGGGCCACCCGGTCCAGCAGGGCGGTCTCCAGTCCATAAGAGATGCCCTGGGCTGTCAGGGCCTGATAGATCATGTCCCGCGTCAGTTCCGCTCCCGGTCCCACAGGGGGAAAGACTAACATCCAAGCATAGATTTTGTCGGAAGAAAGGAAAAACCAGGGGCGGGCGTCCATGACCAGCTGGTCTTCTTCGGTCTCCGCTTCGGTTTCCGCCTTTTTCTTGCTGTGCTTTCCGCGGATTCTGCCTTTGGTGCCTTTTAACCGGGTGCCGCACACGCTTTTCAGCGAGGATTGCAGGCGGTTCATTTCCTTCTCCAGCAGCTCCGGTGGAAGGACGCCGTCCTCGTCCATACACAGCCGGGGATAGGGAAGTGGGCCGGATTCCTTCTGGCGGAGCTCGTGGAGCTGGCGAATGGGATGGTCTGCGGGGATCTCCAGACGGGATGGGTCATTGGGTGTGGCCGTTTGGATCTCCGGGACCGTCTCGGGTATTTTATGCTCCTGTTCTGTGAGGAGCGTCTCATCTGCCGGCTCTTCTTTCTTTGCGCCGAACAGAAGGGATGAAATCTTGTCTTTGAAGGACATATTGAGCACCTCGATTCCTCTGTGGTTAAAAGCTACTATCTCACTATCATATAATTATACTATTATACTAAATTTTTGCCGCAATGGGAAGAGGCAATTATCATATTCTAATATAATTTCAAGATGCAATTTTGTAGCCATGAAAGTTCCCCAAACGCTCTCTTTGTGAATCTCATGGCGTAAGTTCCTGGGCCTACGCCGGCCGGTTCAGGAACGGGGGACGGGTTCACCGGGAAAAAGCTCCGGCCCTTGGCTATATTCCTACTTAATTTAGCATTATATGACCGGAATCGTTTTCTGTCAAAAGGATTTTCTTCCAGCACGGTTGTTCATCCCTTATATATCGGCTCTGAACCAAGTCGGGCCGGATTTTAATATTGCCGGTATTTTGCATTCAACACGCTTTTGAGGGGACAAATAGCGGAGGGGATTGACAGGTTTTTGAAATCCTGATAAGATAACCTCGCGTTTCGCCTGTTTGACGGGATGTTGTTCTCCTGAGCTTGCAAGCGGATACGGTCCGGCGGGGCTCTGTCCGGCTGTGGGAAGCCGGAGGGGTCTTTTGTGGCGTTGTCCGCGATTGACCGGGTCGTGTCCTTACCGCCGCCAAGATCGGAGTTTGTGTCCTTGCGCCGTTTGGAGCACGGCGAGTGTGTGTATGGGAAATCCACTGAGAAAGAGGAGGAAACTTGTCTATGAGCAAAGAGACTCTGTGGGCCCGCGACGGGTTTAAGAGCCGGCGGGGCTTTATTTTGGCGTGTATTGGCTCCGCGGTTGGTATGGGAAATATCTGGCGCTTTCCCATCATGGTGGCCAGGTACGGCGGCATGACTTTTCTGCTGCCCTATTTTCTCATTGTCGTCCTGGTGGGCTCTTCCGGCGTAATTGAGGAGTTCGCCCTGGGACGCCGGGCTCAGGCGGGGCCCATCGGCGCGTTTGGCTACTGTACCGAGGCCAGAAACGGCCCAAAAAAGCTGGGACAGGCCGTCGGCCTGATTCCTATTATCGGCGCTTTGATGATGGCCATCGGCTATACTGTGGTGATGAGCTGGATCTTCAAGTACACGTTCATGTCCCTCTCCGGCAGCCTGTACGCCATGGGCACCGACATGGGAACCATTGGCGGAGCCTTCGGTGGCGCGGCCCCCGAGGCTGAAACGCTGAGGGAGGCGCTGGGCATGATGCTTGAAGGCGGCGTCTTCGGCGTTGGCAACGGGGTCTGGCTGCTGATCGGTCTGGCGGTGGTGCTGGTCATCATGGCCTTGGGCGTGGCCAAGGGAATTGAGGTGGCCAATAAGATCATGATGCCGGTGCTCTTCGGCCTGTTTGTCATCCTGGCCGTCTACATCGGCTTTCAGCCCGGCGCTTCCGAGGGATACCGTTTTTTGCTCACCCTGGACCCCAAGGGCCTGATCACGCCTGAGGTGTGGATTTACGCCTTTGGGCAGGCCTTTTTCTCCCTGTCTGTGGCGGGAAACGGCTCTGTGATCTATGGTTCCTACCTGCCTAAAAGCGAGAACATTCCCGCCTCCGCCCTGCGGGTGGCCCTGTTCGACACCCTGGCCGCTCTGCTGGCCGCCTTTGTGATCATCCCTGCCATTGGCGCCAGCGGCTTCGCCATGGCGGACATTGACCCGGGTCCCGGTTTAATGTTTGTCTACCTGGTCAACATCCTCAACGGGATGCCCGGAGGACGGATCATCGGCGTGATTTTTTACGTGGCGGTTCTCTCGGCGGGCCTGAGTTCCATTGTCAATTTGTACGAGGCCCCCGTGGCTACCATGCAGGAGCAATTCAAACTCAAAAGGGCCCCCGCCGTGGCCGCCGTGGGCGTCACCGGCGCGGTGGTGGCATTGCTGATTCAGCCCTGGACCTCCCAGTGGATGGACGTGGTTTCCATCTACATCTGCCCCCTGGGAGCGGCCTTGTCGGCGGCCATGTTCTTCCTGGTGCTTCCCCACAAGGAGGCCCTGGAGGAAGTCAACCGGGGCGCCAAGAAGCCCATTGGCGGCTGGTTCCTTCCCCTGGGATATGTGTTCATCGCTCTAAGCGTCGCGGCCCTGATTCTGGGGGCGAGGTATGGGGGCATTGGTTGAGTTCTCAAGAGTTTTTTGCAGCGCGACGCGCCTGCCGCTTTTGGGCGGCAGGCGCGTTTTCCGTCTCAGGGCCCCGGAGAGTATCCTCCGGGGCCCTGAGGTTTATTCCATCGTGAACACGAGATATTTAAGGGTCTCTATAGCCGGACGGAAGATTCATCCGCATTTGGGGAGGAGGGGAGTTCATAGGCCTTGACACTATCCGGCGGGCAGAGACGCTCCGCGCTCCACTGGAGCATCTGCTCTAAAATGGGCTGGAAGCTCCGCCCCATCTCCGTCAGGCTGTATTCCACCCGGGGCGGTACCTCTCCGTAGACCTCCCGGTGCAAGAATCCGTCCCGTTCCAGCTCCCGGAGCTGCCGGGTCAGGGAGGATTGCGTGATCCCGTCCAGACGGCGCAACAGCTGGCCAAAGCGCTGAACCTTGTAAAAGGCCACATACCAGAGGATCAGAATTTTCCACTTGCCCCCCAATACCGCCTGGAGGCTGGCCATGGGGACACAGCGGGCCATCATATCCGGGGTCTTGAATTTGTTTCCCTCCATGGGACCTCCTTTCCCTGGTGCCAAAAATGAGACTGACACTAAAAAAATTCCGTACTTGCGGCGGTGGGCCGGTGAGAGTAACATGGCGGCAGAATCAAATTTGAAAGGAGACCCATTTATGCACTTTCATGGAACCATCTGGCGGCCGCCCTATGAGGCGGACTCGCTGCTGCTCCAGGCCACGGCGGGGTGCACCCACCACAGCTGCAAATTCTGCACGCTCTACGAGGACCTGCCCTTTCGTTTTCGTATGTCCCCTCTGGGAGAAATCGAGGCGGACCTGAGAGAGGCCCAGATTTGGAGTACAGACCCCATGGCGATGCTGTCCGCCCGGCTTCAGGGGCTTCCCAGACCCCGGAGCCCCCGGCGGGTCTTTCTGGTGGGGGCCAATCCCTTCGTCCTCTTGCCTGAACGCCTGGAGACCATCGCGGAGCTTATCCGGCGGGATCTTCCCACAGTGGAGACCGTCGGCTGCTTTGCCCGGGTGACGGATGTGGAGCGCAAAAGCGACGGGGAATTGCGCCGTCTCCGAAGGCTGGGCTATGACGGCCTGACCGTGGGCGTGGAGACGGGGGACGGCGAGGCCCTGGCCTTTATGGGCAAGGGCTATCAGGCCCAGGACATCGTAAAACAGGCGGCGCGGCTGGACGAGGCGGGGATTTCCTACAGCTTTTTCTATCTGGCGGGCATCTCCGGCGCGGGCCGGGGAAGGGAAGGGGCCTTGCGGAGCGCGGAGATCTTCAACCGGACCCACCCCAGGCGAATTGGGTCCTCTATGCTGACGGTCTTTCCCAACTCGGAGCTGTACCGGGAGATTCAGGCAGGCCGCTGGAAGGAAGAGAGCGAGCTGGAGAAACTGGGGGAGTTGAAAACCCTCCTGGAAAATCTGGACATACCCACCCTCTTCGAGACGGACGGGGCCTCCAACCTGATTCATGTGCGGGGAGAATTGCCAAGGGACCGGGAGACGCTGGCGGCGTATTTAGAGCAGTTGATCGCTCAAGGCGATGAAGAGGCCCTGCGGGCCTACCGTGTTAATTTAAAACATTTATGAAAGGAATGCCCTTCACCACCCAGGCGTCGGGCAGGTAGCGGCCCTGGGCCATGGAACTGCTGGTTTTTGTGATGATGCGGCCGTTGTAGGTCATGGAGGAGCTGGACCCGCCGTCCATATTCATGGCGGTCCAACATCCATAGCGCAAGAGAATGTCCGCGCACTCGGAGACGGTGGTCCCCAGGCTGTGGCCCACCCGGCGGCCGTCGATCACCAGCAGAAGGGTGGCTTTGTCCGCCGTCTGGCCGATGACCGTCCGGGGTTGGATGCCCATACCGAAGGAGCCGTCGATGTTTTTCTCTCCGTTGAGCACAATGATGGGGTAAAATTGCACGGCGTCCCGCATCTCCTCCAGGTCCAGACCCCGGCCCGCCCGAAAATTGTCCTCATAATCGAATCCGGCGGTCTGATAGCGCCCTTTCAGAGCTGTGCCGGAGTATTCCCCGCCGGAGAGGACAAAGCCCATGGGCACGTTTCCCCGGCCTTTGCCCTCCGGGTCGTAGAAACCGCTGGCGTTGACGCCCAGCACGCCGCCGTAAGCCTCGCAAAGCTCCGTCACCGTCTGTCCCCGGCTGGAGAGGGTGTTCTTTGCCAAAATGACCTGGGAGCTGTCCTTGGCGATGGCCAGCTTGCCCTGGTAACCGTCACCGGAGACGGTGCAAATGAGAATTTTGTTGGGCACATCAATGGCCCAGACCTTGTCTCCCGCGGTGGTGTACACCCCCTCCAGACGCTCCGTCTCCAGGGTGGGAAGGTCCTCCCAGGTGACGGATTCCGGCAAGGTGTCCAGATCCACCTCCGGAAACAGGGCGGTGAATGTGGCGACAGCCTGCTCCTCCGGCGTCCCGGCGGGCTCCAAAGTGGGGAGGGGAGTCTGAGCAATGTCGCTGGCCTCAATGAGGTTGTCCTGAAAGCGGGACTCCACATCCTTCATGGCCTCCCGGATCACGGAGTCCGGCAAGAAAGCTGTGGCCAGCCACTGGTGGGACATGGTCCCCATGGCGGTTTCAATGTACAGGGTTCGCCACTTGGCGATAAAGGGGATGCCAGAAAAGGCGAACAGCAAATAGGACGCTGCCAGCAAAAGGGCAAGGGCGGCGATCCACCGTGTTCGCCTGAAAGGGGAGCGGTTTTCCTCGTTCATGAACAGAGCCTCCACCGAGAAAATCACGGCTTTTCACGTAAGTATACCAGGGGGACAAGGCCCTTGTCAAGGCGGCGGAACCGGAGGGCTCTTTTGGGGACTATCCGCTTTTGGAAGCTGTACACACAACCGTTGAGGGCCGTATGGCCGGATCTTTTTCTGCTTAAACCCGTTCCCCCTTGCCAGCGGGTGTAGGCCCCCTGGTGAAACAGGGAAAAACAGAACAGTCTCTCCTTGACAGTCTGATGTCTGCGTGCAATAATAGACATATGAACTTTTGCGCCCTGGAGTCACGAATCCGGGACATCAGAGAAGGGGGATTTTTATGAAACGCAAGACCATGGACGGTAACGAAGCCGCCGCATACGCCAGCTATGCCTTTACCGAGGTCGCGACCATCTATCCCATCACACCTTCCAGCCCCATGGCGGAGCACGTGGACACCTGGGCGGCCAACGGGATGAAAAACCTCTTTGGCCAGCCGGTGCGCCTCATGGAGATGCAGAGCGAGGCCGGAGCCTGCGGGGCTATGCACGGCTCTTTGGAGGCCGGAGCCCTTACCGCCAGCTACACCGCCAGCCAGGGACTCATGCTTATGGTGCCGCCGCTATACCGCATCGCGGGCCAGCTCCTCCCCGGCGTCATCCACGTGGCCGCCCGCACCGTGGGCACCAGCGCCTTCTCCATCTTCGGGGACCACTCCGACGTGATGGCCTGCCGCCAGACAGGCTTTGCCCAGCTGGCCTCCTCTTGCGTCCAGGAGTGCATGGACCTGGCGGCGGTGGCCCATCTCTCCGCCATCAAGAGCCGGGTGCCCTTTATGCACTTCTTCGACGGCTTTCGCACCAGCCATGAGATTCAAAAAATCGACGTGCTGGACTATGGAGACCTTGCCGGGATGGTGGACCGGGAGGCTCTGGACCGCTTCAGGGGAAACGCCCTGAACAGCGAGCATCCCCTGATGCGCTCCACCGTCATCAACCCGGACACGGCCTTCCAGCTCCGGGAGGCGGTGAACCCCTATTACGACGCCGTCCCCGGCATCGTGGAGGACTATCTGGCCCAAATGTCCGCCCTGACGGGGCGGGATTACCGGCTCTTCAACTACTACGGAGACCCGGAGGCGGAACAGGTGGTGGTGGCCATGGGCAGCGTCTCCGGCTGCCTTCAGGAGGTGGTCCAGTACCTGAACCAGATGGGCCGGAAAGTTGGCTTCCTCCAGGTCCGGCTCTACCGGCCCTTCAGCGCCGGGCGCTTCCTGGCGGCTCTGCCGGAGAGTTGCAAACTCCTCACGGTTTTGGACCGGACCAAGGAACCCGGTGCGGGGGGCGAGCCCCTTTATAAGGACGTGTGCTCCGTCCTCCAACACGGAGGCCGTCATGTTCCGGTGCTGGGGGGGACGGTACGGCCTTTCCAGCAAGGACACCACCCCGGCCCAAATGATCGCCGTTTTCGACAACATGGCCGGAGAGCAAAAGGACCACTTCACCGTGGGTATCACCGACGACGTGACCTTCCACTCTCTGCCGGTGGGAGAGAACGTGGTCACCGCCGATTCCCGGACCATCAGCTGCAAGTTCTGGGGCCTGGGATCCGACGGCACCGTGGGGGCCAACAAGAATTCCATCAAAATCATTGGAGACAACACGGACCAATATGTCCAGGCCTACTTCGAGTACGACACGAAAAAATCCGGAGGCGTGACCAAGAGCCATCTCCGCTTCGGCCACACCCCCATTCTCTCCACCTACTACGTCACCATGGCGGATTTCATTGCCTGCCACAACCAAAGCTACATCGCCAAATATGATATCGTCAACGAACTCAAGGAGGGGGGAACCTTCCTCCTCAACTGCAACTGGTCCGAGGAAGATCTGGAGACCCGCCTTCCCAACAAGGTCAAGAGGCTCTTGGCGGCGCGGAAGGCCAAATTTTACACCATAGACGCCAATGCCGCCGCCGGGGCCATCGGCCTTGGGAACCGGACCAACAGCGTTCTTCAGGCCGCCTTCTTCCAGCTCAGCGGCGTCCTTCCGGTGGACGAGGCCGTGGACTACATGAAGGCCGCCATCCAAAAAACATACAGCCGCAAGGGCGACAAAGTGGTTCGCATGAACTGCGCCGCCGTGGATGCGGGCCTTGCCGGTCTTCGGGAAATCCCGGTTCCCGCCGCCTGGGCAAACCTCACCGATGAGCCGGAGGAGCAAGACACCGCATCCCCCTGGTATGTCCGCACCGTCATGCGGGCTGTCAACGCCCAAAAGGGCGATCATCTCCCCGTCAGCGTTTTCACGGACGCGGCGGACGGCAGCGTCCCCATGTCCACCTCCAAATACGAGAAACGGGGCTTTGCCTCCCATGCGGCAAGCTGGCTCCCTGAAAACTGCATCGGCTGCAACCTGTGCTCCCTCATGTGTCCCCACGCCGCCATCCGTCCCTTCCTCCTGACGGAAGAGGAAGTCCAAAAGGCCCCTGCAGGCTATGTGACAAAGGCGGCCAGGGGCAGGGGCTTTGAGAACCTCCAATACCGCATCCAGGTGGACCCCCTGGACTGCACGGGCTGCGGCACCTGCGCCGCCGTCTGCATCGCCAAGGAAAAAGCCATCGTCATGAAGCCCATTGAGGAGGAGATACCTCAGCAGCTGGGCTGGGACTACAGCCTCTCCCTCTCCCCCAAAGAAAACCCCATGGATAAGTTTACCGTCAAGGGAAGCCAGTATGAACAGCCCCTTCTGGAGTTCTCCGGCGCCTGCGCGGGTTGCGGCGAGACGCCGTACATGAAGCTCCTCACCCAACTTTTTGGCGAGCGGATGGTGGTGGCCAACGCCACGGGCTGCACCCAGGCCTGGGGCTTCAGCGTCCCCAGCTATCCCTATACCACCAAGCCCAACGGCCGGGGGCCCGCCCTCTCCAACTCCCTTTTTGAAAACAACGCCGAATACTCTCTCGGCATGGTGTTAAGCGTCCGCCAGCAGCGGCTTCATCTCCGGCAGGAGGTGCTGGAGCTGGTGAGAGAGACCCGGGACGAGAATTTAAAATCCGCCCTCTCCTCCTGGTTGGAAAATTTTGAGAACAAAGAGCGGACCCTTGCGGTGAGCGACAGGGTGATTTCCGCCCTGAAAGCCACCAAAGAAACCGGAGGAACCATTGACGCCGTCCGCAAAGCCCAGGATCAGCTGGTGAAAAAGAGTATGTGGATGTACGGCGGCGACGGCTGGGCCTATGACATCGGCTACGGCGGTCTGGACCACGTGCTGGCCTCCGGGGAGGATGTAAACATCCTGGTGGTGGACACGGAGGTTTACTCCAACACCGGCGGACAGTCCTCCAAGGCCACGCCCTTCGGCGCGGTGGCGCAGTTCGCCGCAGCAGGCAAACGGACGGAGAAGAAGGACCTGGGGATGCTGGCTACCCAGTACCAGAATGTGTATGTGGCCTCCGTTTCCCTGGGGGCGGACCCGGCTCAGTACATCAAGGCTCTCCGGGAGGCGGAGGCCCACGACGGACCGTCCCTCATTGTGGCCTATGCCCCCTGCATTAACCATGGCATTGTCAAAGGCATGGCCTGGGCCCAGGAGGAAGCGAAGCTGGCGGTGAAAAGCGGCTATTGGGTTCTTTACCGCTATGACCCCAAGCGGAAAGCCCAGGGCAAAAATCCCTTCATCCTGGATTTCAAGGACCCGAAATACGATCTCCGGGAGTTCTTCATGGGGGAGGTCCGGTTCAATTCCCTACAGCGGACGTTCCCGGAGGCGGCGGAGGCCCTGCTGGCGGAGGCCCGGAACCAGTGCCGGAACCGCTGGGCCCGGTACACGCACCTGGCTTCCCAAGACTACTCCCGTTTGTTGGATGTGCTGGAGGACTATCCCATTGACCCCCAGGAAAAGACCTGATGCGAACCCTCCTTTCTCTCCACCTCTCTCCCCACCCCGCGCCGGAAACGGCGCGGGGTGGTTTTTAGGGGTTCGCCTCACGCGGCCTTAAAAAAATGGAGAAAAATTTTTTTGCCGGTGTGTCACAGTTTGCCCTGCTGAAACGTTCAAGAGTATAGAGACAGAGGGAGGCGGTAAGATGCTGGTATACCTGCAAGCCATAGAGACGGCGGAGGACCGGACGCGGTTCGAGGCGATGTACAGCGCTTACCGGGGATTGATGTTTCATGTGGCAAACCGCATCTTGCAAAATCCGCAGGATGCGGAGGACGCGGTGCATCTTGCCTTCCTCAGTCTCGCCAACCACCGCCTTCCCCCAGAGCTGGGGCCCCAGGCCCGGCATCTGGCCGCCGTGACGGTGGAGCGGAAGGCCATCGACCTCTACCGGGCCAAGAGGCGGTGGTCTGAGGTGGAGCTGGAGGAGGAAACCCTTCTGGGCTGTGCGCCGCCCCCCTCGGACGGCACCCTGGCGGGGGCGATGGCGGCCCTGCCTCCCCGGTACCGGGAGGCGCTGCTGCTGAAATACTACAACGGCTATTCCGCCGGCGAAATCGGGGAACTCCTGGGGACCACGGCGGCCAACGTGCGCCAGATTCTTGCCAGAGCCAAAAAGAAACTGGCGGCGGAGTTGATGGAAAGGGGGGAAATCCTTTGAACATCACCGAAGAGATGCTGTACGCTGCCGCCCCGGAGGCGGCGGAACGCTGGCTGGATACCCTCCCGGAGCGGGAGAATTGTGCGCACAACTTTTCCCTGACCTTTGAGGCGTCCATGTGGCCCTTGTTGGAGGGAAGGCGAAAACGCTGGAGGACGCTGGTCCTTTTGGCGGCGGTCGTGGCGGCTTTGTCTGCGCTGCTGGTGGGTGTGGGGGCGGACCGGAAAGATGATTACCGCATCTACACCGACCAGCAAGACGGGGCGGTCTCCTATGTCATCCGCCCCAGGGAGGCCCCCTTCTCTCAGGAGCCGCACCGGATGAAGCTGGAGGGAGTTCCAGAGAACTTCATTCTTTGGGATACGAACAGCTTTGAGGGCGGCTTCACCACCCGCTATGTGCAAAATACGGACGAGAAGCAATTTATCAAGCTGTACCAGCACTATGCCGGAGACACCGGCGGCACATTGTTGGGAGACTACCAGATACGGAACATCCGGATTGGGGGTGAAGACGCCGTCCTGCTTTCCCTATCCGGCGAAGGGCAACGGATTTTGATGTGGTCCAGCGGCTCCAACGCGTATGTCTTAGCCAGCAACGCCTTGGAAAAAGAGGATATGATCCGTCTTGCGGAAAATTTGAAATGGTAAAGGAGAATGACAAATGCGGCACGGTAAACGGGAAATGAGAAGAAACTACACCCCCTTTGTGGCGGGCATGATTACCATGGTCCTGCTGATTGGCTTAATCTCAGCGTCTTTGGCGGTCAATGATCCCTTGGAAGCCCCGGCCGCCGGTGGAGCGGTTCCCGCCCAGGTGGGCGTGGGGATATTCCTCAAACAACAAATTGCCCCCGGGGAGATGCTGACTACCGAGGCCGGTGGAAAAGCCCCCAAGGTTCTCAGCTACGCGGACAGCAAAGGCGAGACGCACTATTATATGGAAGCTACCGTCGTGGCGGAGCTGTTTGACGTATCTGAGGACGTCTTTTTCCGGGAAGAAGCCAACCAGTTGGAATTTGGCGTCCGGGCTTTTGAGAGGAAGGAAGGGGAACCGGAGTGGAAAAGCGAGCTGAGATACGTTTCTGAACGTCAGGATTTTCTGCTTGGTGCAATCTATGACAGCGAGGGTAATTACGCAATTGAAGGCGGCAATTTTCCCGGGTCCTCGGGAAAAACGCTAAGATATGCGGATATGGAACCGGAAGACCGGCAGAACACCTGGGCCAAGCACAAGAGTATCCTGAAAGCGGAACCGGAATACGGCAAAACCGGCGGGATGTACACAGAGGTAAAGCCGGAGGAAATCAACCCGGCCTCCCTCTGCGGTGTGTCTATGAAGGACCGGGTGTTTACCGACGGCGAGGAAATCAAACAGCTCTTCTGCTTCACTGCCCGCCTGGGTAAATACGCCGTCATTACCATCGAAAACACCGGCACGGCGGAGGCGGAAATTTTCATCGACCGTCTTTATACGGTGGGCGGGGGCAGCGATTCCTTCACCGGCATCTATCTCCCGGCGGGTGAGAAAATTACCCGGGCATTCCGCATCGACGGGAACAAGCCCCTGGAGAATCAGCTTCAACTCTCAGCCAAGCCCCTGGGTGAGGGAGGCGTCAGTCTCAAGTTGACGGCGGAGCAGTACCGCAGCGGCAATTAAAAGAAGAGCCGGAAAGTATAATTTTTCCAACTAAAGTTCAAGGTAACACCTTTTTTCCCTTGCCTTTTTTCGACGGTTATTGTATAATATCGTTACAATAATCACAAAGGGGAGGGAGTTCCATGAGCGGAAAGCTGGAGGATACCGTGGCCCTGAGCCGGGAGATCACCCACGGTTACTACGCCGGGAATTTGGAGCCCTATTTGGCCCGCCTCTGTTCAAAAAGCGTGTGGCTTGGAACCGGTGGACGGGTGTTGATCGGCGGCGACACCATCCGTTCCCGGTTGGAGGCCGGCGTGGAGCAGCGGACGAAGACCTATGAGATTTTTCAGGAGGAATACACGCCTTTGTCCCTCACGCCCCGCTGTCAGGCGGTGATGGGGGAGGTGCGGGCTTGCGTTCCAGACCGGCAGGACGAAGATACTGTCACCGCCTCCTATACGTTTCTCTATCAGCTCATTGGCACGGAGACCAAGCTGGTATTGCTCCACGCCAACTACGAGTTTTTTCATCCCTTTGCTCTGGAGGAGGGCGGGCCTAAATTGGAGATGTCCGCCTATCAGTTTGTACGGGATATTCTCATGGAAGTTCCTCCTAAAAAGAGGCTGGCTGTTCCCTGTGGAAACACTACGCTATTTGTCCAGCCAGACATGATTTTTTACATCCAGAGCCGGAATCGGAAGGCGGAGTTTCATTGTGTGGATAAGATCATCCAGAGTGACTTGAGTATTAGCGAGGTCAACGCCATGCTGCCGGAGAGCTTCTGCTCCATTCATCGTTGCTATACGGTAAATACCCGCTACATCATGTCCGTCCGCCGCTATGAGACAACCCTGATCACAGGGGAGAGTCTGCCCATTCCCTTCCATAATTATATGCAGGTCAAGGCGGACTTGGAGCGGAGGATCACCAAATAGTGTGCTGAAAAGACCGGGAGGCCAATGGGCCCGATAAGGAGCAAGACAGAAAATACAAATATATTGTGTAGATACTGAAAAGCAAACCTCTTATGTAAAGTTGAACATTTAGAAAAGGGCACAATTGCTAAATTGTGCTTTTTTCCTGCTCCATCAAGAATGTACTTAAAGGCTTTTCTCTGTTGAAGAAAGCCGTATTACGTGTACTCCTGCATTGCTCATAGTAATACAACCTCCCAATCATGTATTTTAACATTCCTGTTTTACTATAATCTTCCAGTTCCGTCTACTACCACTTTTTCAATACAATCTACGCTGCTCAAGGGTAATGTAACTATCCTTCTGTGCTATGGCAATAAGTTTTTCCAGACGGCCTTCAGGGAACGCTTTGTGCATTCCAACTGCTTGACACTGAACCGCTCCGCGCCGCTGCCCTCTAATTCTTCACTTCCCTTTTTGATCTTTAGAATTTGTTCTTGCAGCAGTTGTTCCCGCCGTTCATAGAAGACAGGGAGCCGTTCAAACTTCGAGTGGACCGTAATAATTACGTTATAATTCCTATCACAACGCGGGAACAAAATTTTTTGCGGTTTCTACCCGCAAAGTCCTTTTTGAAGGCAACGAGGATATTGGCGATGGGGTACAACCACAAGAACTTGCTAGCTCACTGTTCAATCAGGTGATTACAAACGGCAAAGAGGGATTTCTGGCACAGCCCCAGACGTTTGCTCTCCATGGCGGCGGCAGTGCATCATCGACAGGTCAACCGACCAAAATTTGAACCAGGGGATGTCCGTTGAAAGATAATAACTCCGTATAACGAAAATTAACTTTAAAATTTGAAATAAAAAGATACACAAGCCAGTTATTTTATGCTATACTTTATAGTGGATGTATTCTGAATAACTTCCTCCACACGGCTTCACATCATAAATTCCCCGTGAATTGCTACAGAAAACCTTGAAAATACGTTAGTATTCCTGCGGTTTTCTTTCTTGCTAAGAGAGATTTCTGGCTCAAATCCGCGCGAGTTGATTTAATCAGAGTTTCCCTAAAAATATGCGTATTGTATGAAAAACACCTGTATTTTTCGATTGTCGACGCAAAAAGCATCCGGACAACACGGAAAGGAGCCGCAACAACTATGGCAAGAGAACAGGTTTCCAGCATACTACGGGCAATCCAGATTTTAGAGTGTTTTACCGATGTCGAAACCGAATGGACGCTGAAGGCTCTGGTGGATCAACTGGATTTGCCCACTACCACTGTGTTCCGGCAAGTTTCCACGCTGGCAAGCCGGCAATACCTTGTACAGGACCCTGTCCGCAAAAGCTATCAGGTGGGGCCGCGGCTGGTGATGCTGGCCAGCTCTATTCTGAGCCAATCTGACCTGCGCCGTCTGGCCCGGCCGGAGTTGGAGCGCCTCAGCGACGCTGTCAAGGAAACCATCAACCTCAGTATCCTGATAGACCACGACATTTTCTATTTGGACAAGGTAGAAACCCACCGCTCCATCGTTTGCAACACCCGCATCGGCAGTCGGGCCCCCGCATACGCCACCAGCAGCGGCAAGGTAATGCTGGCTAGCCTGAGCGAAAAGGAAATTGACCGATTTTGCTGCTGGATGCAGGAGCGAGCCAAACCATTAACTGATCGCACGATCACAGATCCGGAAAAGCTCCGGGCCGAGTTGAAGATTGCGCAAGTCCAGGGGGTTGCCATAGACGACGGCGAGATTGAAGAGGGCCTGATCTGCTATGGAGCTCCGATTTACGACATGGATGGACGAGTGACAGCGGCGGTTAGCATATCGGGGCCGGGATACCGTATGCAGGAAGAAAAGGAATTTATGCTCCGAGAGATAAGGAAAACAGCAACCAATATTTCTCGACTGTTGGGTTATCCATGTAGCACTCACCCCTCCAACAGTGACCTTGCTTCAGACCGGCAGTCTGGCATTATTTCAACAGGGGACAGACACAAAGAGGCGTGAAAGAAGATGGTTTCTATAGAACACGCTTATTTGCAGCTTTTCTTTGGCTTGGAGATAAATTTGAAAAGTTAAGATTTGTGCGGTTAAAATGGTATGGATATATGATCTTTTATGCTTTGCTGCGCTATCCAGTAATAGTGAAAATGCGCCTGTTCTCTGGAAGGCATTTTGAAAGCAGGGCTCTGCCGCTCTGGTCTGCCCAAGCGGAACCCCCGGGTTATTCAACTTCGCTTGCAATGATATCCTATATATTGATGCGCTGGTGAGCCAGGAGCTTTCGCCGGAGGACTTGGAGAAGTGGATTTGTAGTAGGGGATTCTGAAAATCCGGAAAGGGGCACGGAGCAGCGCTCCGTGCCCCTTTTCTATAAGACAGCGTTTCCATTATACCGTTTGGAAATCGAGTTTCTTCATCTTGAGCGGCGTGCGCTCTCTGGACCGGGAGAACAGACATGGCCCAACATCTTCGTTAAAAATTCCTTTGGCCTTTTCAAATCAACCGTTACAAAGAGAATGATGATTCCCATTAACACCTCTGCCATCGCGCGGGGGATTCCAGCAAACATCTCCAAAGAAGCGGAGCCGCTCTCCATAACCCCCATGAAAAATGCTGCAACCGGAAGCAGCAACATATTGTTTCCCGCCAGCATGGAAACAACCATACCATCAAACCCGACACCGGATATAAAGGAACTTACAAAGCGATGCTGTACGCCTATGATCTCTAGCGCCCCCGCAAGGCCCGCCACCGCGCCACTTGCAAGCATCAATACCAGCGTCTTTTTCCCAACGCTAATCCCCATTGTGGATGCAAACAGCGGGTTTTTATCGACAATTCGTGTTTCAAATCCAGACGCGGTATATTGGATCCACACCGCCGCAGCCACCAGGACAAGCAAAGCGGCAAAAAGGGCAGTGGTCACTTGCGTCCCTGGTATAAGAACACTCAGGTGCGCCTGCTGGGCAATGTTTGCTGTTGATTTGGCCGCTACGCCGGCCTCTGTATACAAGGGGGTAAAGATACACCACTCTGTAAACAGAGTTGCGATATAATTCATCATCAGCGTGATAACCACCATATTGGCCCCACATTTTACATTTAGAAAGCCCGCGAAAACTCCCCACAGGCTCCCGGCCAAGGCGCCGGCCAGCATACAAAGCAGAATCAAAGGCAAATGCGGAATGTTTTGCCCGTAGATGCCGGCAACCGTCGCCGCCATCGCCCCCATATAGAGCTGCCCGTCAATGCCCAAATTTAAAACGCCGCCATTGAACGCAATGGCCGCCGACGTGCCGCACAATAGCAGCAGCGTCATCCACCGAAGGGTTTTCGCCAAACTGTATGTTCCCGCTAAGGACCCGTAAAACAATTCTCCGTAAACATCCAGCGGATTCTTTCCAATCGCGATTAGAATCAAACTGTTAATCCCAAATGCAAGTATCAAGATGAAAAGTAACCGCAACACCTCATATACAGGCCGGGGAAGCCTGTGCGCGCTTCGTCTGATCACTCTTTCGCCTCCTCCTTATGGCTGCCAAACATCATGGAACCAAGTTTGCTTTCCGAAATCTCATCCGCATTCAATATGCCCATGGATTCGCCTTCATACATCACCATGACGCGGTCGCTCAATTCCATAATTTCATCCAACTCGGAAGAGATGAGTAACACAGCCCCGCCGTTGTCCCGAACATCCATTAGCAGATTATGAATGTGCTCTGTTGACCCGATGTCCACGCCCCTGGTCGGCTGGCAGGCTATCACAAGTGTGGGCTTTCGGTTGAGTTCCCGTCCGAGTATAGTTTTTTGCATATTTCCACCAGAGAGATTTCCCACAGGTTCAGAACCATCCGGCGTCTTTATTTCAAATTTCTCAATGATCTCCTCCGCGCAAGCTCTGGCTGTAGCCCAGTTCAGGATACCCCTCTTCCGCACAGGCTTGGCTCTATGCACGCCAACGATAAGGTTTTCCATTACGCTCATTCTCAGCGCAAGACCCTCTTTTATCCGGTCGGACGGGATATAGCCAACACCCAGGGAAAGGCACTCCCCCGTTGTAAGATGGGTGGCCGTCTTCCCGAGAATTTTTAAACTTCCCCTGCTGATTGGCCGGATTCCGTTCAGCGCCTCGGCAAGCTCGCTCTGCCCATTGCCCTCCACGCCCGCGATTCCCAGGATCTCTCCGCAACGCAAAGAGAACGACAAGTCTTTTACCGCCTTTCTCTTTCTGCTTTTCAGCACGTCGACATTCTCCACTTCCAAAGCGGCGTCGCCAAGACGCTTCTCCTTGCGCGTCAATCCGCGCAAATCCCGGCCAATCATCATGTGGGCAATATCTTGTTCCGTAACGTCGCAAATCCGAGCCGTTCTGACGGTCTCCCCCATCCTCAGCGCAGTCACGTGGTCGGCGATGCGCATGACTTCCCGAATTTTGTGCGTAATAAAAATTACGGTGTAATCTTGCTTCGTTAACATCCGAATGGTATTGAACAACTCCTCCACTTCCATAGGAGTCAGCGTCGCCGTAGGCTCATCCATTATGATAATCTTTGCCCCGCGGTACAGCGTCTTGATGATTTCCACCCTCTGCTTTTCGCCAACGGTAAGTGTGTTTACTTTTGCGTTCAAGTCCATGCTCATGTTCAGGGAGTCCAACAGGGGCTCCACACGGTTGGCCAGGTCGCTGGCGCGCCACAAAAATTTCCCCTTCGGCGGCATTCCCAGGGCAATATTTTCCGCCACCGTCAAGTCGCCGGCCAACATAAAATGCTGATGTATCATCCCTATGCCCATCTGTATGGCGTCTTTAGAACTGTGCATCACAACAGGTTTACCCCGAAAGAGAATCTCTCCGCCGTCCGTTGGATGACTCCATACAAAATATTCATCGACGTTGACTTGCCTGCGCCATTTTCGCCAACAATCGCGTGGACTTCCCCTCTCTTGATTTGCAGCCGTAGCTGCAAAATCGAGGAAGATGTCGAGTGCGCTCGGTTATTTATTCAGAATAACCGAGTGTATTTTTTTAGGAGGATTAAGTATGGATTTTCTCACGAGTAAGAATTTGTATTCACAAGCGGATGAAACAGTGGTAAAATATGATATATGGAA
>CAJUCO010000009.1 GCA_910585245.1 uncultured Oscillibacter sp. | reverse complement strand
TCTTTTTGGCTTTTGTCTTTTTTGCTCTCATTGTTGATGTGCTTATGTGAACACTACCTAGGCACATCAACCAAATTTTTCAGAAGGAGGACACATCATGACAAATATTTTTACAATTATTCAGGCTACAGTTAGAGTTATGGCTTACTAACTCTCATGGCGCATCCGATTTGTGTCAGCGTGGCCTGGAAGGAGGAGTTATGCCACGCACGAAGAAAAAGATTACCGCTCAGAACAAGAAACCGGAATCCGGACGCAACGCCAATGGTATGGGTTCGCTCAGGCAAATAACCAGAAAAGGCAAGGAGTATTGGGAGGGCCGTTATTCCGTAAAGGACCAATTAACCGGAAAGAATATTCAACGTTCCGTTTATGGAAAAACGAAAGCGGAGGCCAGCAAAAACCTAAGCAAGGTTCTGTTGACGATTGATGAGGGAACCTATGTTGCTCCCTCTAAGCAAACCTTGGGGGAATGGCTGGATATTTGGCTGGATACTTATATTACGCCCTCTGTAAAGCCCTACACCCTGGATTCCTATACTTCCGCTTGTAAGAATCACATTAAGCCCTCTCTAGGCGCTGTAAAGCTCTCCACACTCTCCGCTCTGCAAATTCAGCAGTTTTACAACCGTGTTTTGCTGAGGGACAAAAAGCTCTCCCCCAAAACCATCAAAAATATTCACGGTATTTTGCATAGAGCTTTGGCTCAGGCGGTCAGAATCGGAAACCTGCATCATAATCCTGCCGATGCTTGCGACCTCCCCAAAATCTATAAAAAAGACATCACCCCATTGGAACAGGATGATGTCGAAAAGTTCCTGAAAGCAATTCAAGGAACGCCCTTTGAATGTATCTACCAGGTAACGCTCTTTACTGGTATGCGGCAAGGTGAAGTCTTAGGGTTGACCTGGGATTGCGTAGACTTTGAGAAAAATACGCTCTATATCAACAAGCAGCTCCAGAAGAGCCAGAAGGTAGGAGGACGTACCAGCTTGCTCCTACTAAAAACGGCAAGTCCAGGTTGATTACAGTGGCCGCTTCTGTTACAAAACTCTTGAGAAAGCAAAAGAGCCAGCAAGCTCAGGACCAACTTTTAGCAGGACCCGCTTGGAACAACCCGGATAATCTTATATTTACCAATCAGACAGGCGGGCACCTCACTCATGTAACGATTTATAAGCATTTCAAAAAAACCGTCCGAAATCTGGGACTGGACCATATCCGCTTTCATGATCTCAGACATTCCTACGCCGTTGCTATGATTGAAAACGGAGAGGACATAAAAACCCTGCAAGAAAATTTGGGACACGCGACCGCTTCGTTTACCATGGATATTTACGCCCATGCCAGCCGGAAAATGAGACAGCAGTCCGCTGACCGAATGGAGCAGTACATCCAACGGGTTTCGGGCCAAAAATCCGAATTAGGGTAACCATTAGGGTAACCAAAACGAAAAAGTCCTGGAACCATTGCGATTCCAAGACTTTTCGTGGCGCGGAAGGAGGGATTTGAACCCTCGCGCCGGTTTTATCCAGCCTACTCCCTTAGCAGGGGAGCCCCTTCGGCCACTTGGGTACTTCCGCGTATGAAATATGAATTTTAAAACTTGGCGGAGAGAGTGGGATTCGAACCCACGGGCACTTGCGCGCCGCCGGTTTTCAAGACCGGTTCCTTCAACCACTCGGACATCTCTCCATTCAGAAGGCGCCGTCTCTTGAACACGCATTGTATCATAACATATTCCCCTCTTTTTGTCAACAAAATTTTGCCTGCCTCTTGGCAATTTCATGGAAATTTCCTCAGCCCCAGCCGGTCCGGTACATCCGCCCCGCTTCCGGCGTCACGCCGTTCAGCCACAGCAGCTCTTCCACCGTTACAAACCAATAGCCCTCCTCCTGAAGCTGGTCCACCACCCGCAATGCCGCATCCACCGACGTGGGATAAATGTCGTGGAGCAAAATGATGCTATTAGGCTCCACGCACTCCAGTATCGCCTGCGCCACCTTCTCCGCATCCCGGCTCTCCCAGTCTCGGGGGTCCACACACCACTTTACCAACGGCACACGGAAAACGGCTCCCTCTGCCACCTGGCCATAAGGGGGCCTCAACCAATACTCTCCGCCGCTCAGCAGCGCTTCCAACGCCGCCTCCGTCCGCTCCACCTCCTGGACGGCGGCTTCCGGGGCCACTCCATCCAGACGCTGATGACTCCAGGTGTGATTGCCGATTTGGTGCCCTTCCTCCGCCATCCGGACAACCAGATCCGCGTTCGCCTCGATCTGCTGGCCGATCAGGAAGAACGTGGCGCTGGCCTTCCGCTCCTTCAACCCGTCCAGCAGGCGGTCTGTGGTGCCCCGCCGGGGACCGTCGTCAAAGGTCAGGGCCACGTATTTTTCCCCCGCCGGAATCCTCGCCCCACCTTCGGCGGGCACCGCCTCGCTCTTCGCCAGACACAGCGCCGGCAGGGCCATCAGCAGGATGATCAGCAGGCACTTTTTCCTCATCGCGCAATTCCCCCCTTGTTTCTTTGGGGTTAGTATGCGCAGTGGACAACATTTTCTCCTTGGAAAAATTGCGAAGATATAAGAAAGCCCTCCACTCTTCACCAAGGCCCATGTGCAGTTCCGCCACCCAGGCGCGGGAAAAAAGCAAGAGCGCTTTGTCATGAGCCTAGGTCCCCATGACAAAGCGCTCTTATTTGTGCTCTTACACCAGCTCGATCACCGCGGTCTCCGCGGCGTCGCCCCGGCGGATTCCGGTGCGGATAATGCGGGTATATCCGCCGTTGCGCTCCGTGTAGTTGGGCGCGATTTCTTTAAAGAGCTTCTTGCAGACGTCTTCCCGGGTGATGAAGCTCATGGCCTGCCGGTAGGCGGCCAGATCGCTCTTTTTGCCCAGGGTAATCATCTTCTCAGCCAGGGGCTTGATTTCCTTGGCCCGGGTGACGGTAGTCTCCATCTTCCCGTAGTCCAGGAAATCCGTGACCTGCTGACGCAGCATAGCTCTGCGCTGGTCAGAGGTCTTGCCGAGCTTTCGAGGCATTTCGGTTTCCTCCTTAACTTGTTATCTCGTCCGTCATAAAATGTTTCACTGGACGCGTGTTTTTCAACAACTTGAAAAACAGTTTCTTGAAAGGAAAGACCCACCTCCCGGGTTTGCCCGCAAAAGGCACGCCATATCTCTAAGCGGCAGGCGCTCCACGGTCTTTCCAACGATCCTTCTTTTGAAGAAAGATCCTTAATTGTTCTCCTCGTCGGCCAGGTGCAGACCCATCATGGCCAGCTTGTTGATGACCTCCTCCAGGGACTTGCGTCCCAGGTTCCGGACCTTCATCATCTCGTCTTCGGTCTTGGAGATCAAGTCCTCCACCGTGTTGATATTGGCCCGTTTCAAGCAGTTGAAGCTCCGGACGCTCAGGTCCAGCTCCTCAATGGTCATCTCCAGCACCTTGTCCCGCTGGGCTTCCGCCTTCTCCACCACGGTGGGGCGGCTGCCGACGTTCTCACTCAGGTCGGTGAACAGCGTGAAATGGTCGCAGAGGATCTTCGCTCCCAGAGAGACGGCGTCCCGCGCGGAGATCGTGCCGTCAGTCCAGACCTCCAGCGTCAACTTGTCGAAGTCGCTGGAAGCGCCCACACGGGTGGGCTCCACGGTATAATTCACCTTATACACCGGCGTGTAGATAGAATCTACCCCAATGGTTCCGATCACATTTTGCTGGGGCTTGTTGCGGTCGGCAGGGACGTAGCCCCGGCCATGGGACAGGGTAATCTCCATATTCAGAGACGCCCCGTTATCCAGTGTGGCAATGTGCAGATCCGGATTCAGGACCTCCACCTCGCCGTCGGCCTTGATATCGCCGGCGGTGACCACGCAGGGACCCACCGCTTCAATATAGACCGTTTTCACCGAGTCGCTGTGGAGCTTGGTCAGGAGACCCTTGATATTCAGGACGATCTCCGTCACATCCTCCTTCACGCCGGGAATGGTGGAAAATTCGTGCTGGACGCCGGCGATCTTGATGGTAGTCGGCGCGGTGCCAGGCAGCGAAGAGAGCATGATCCGGCGCAGGGCGTTGCCCAACGTCGTGCCGTATCCCCGCTCCAGGGGTTCCACCACGTATTTGCCATAGGTCACATCACCAGGCGCTTCGTTGCATTCGATCTGGGGCTTTTCGATTTCAATCACGCAGTACCCTCCTTCATCTTCTCAACGGGCGGCCCCATGCGCCGCCTCTGGTTCGGCTCATTCTCGAGGGTATCCTCCGATTACTTGGAGTACAGCTCAACGATCAGGTGCTCCTCCACGGGGATGTCGATATCCTCACGGGCGGGAAGACGGGTCACCGTGCCCTTCAGGCCGTTTTTCTCCCGCTCCAGCCACGCGGGCAGGAGGAAGATGGGGGCATCCTGGCCAGTGAGGCGCTTGAAGATCTCAGAGGAACGGCTGCCCTCGGCAACTTCGATGACGTCGCCGGCCTTCACCTGATAGGAGGGGATGTCGACTTTTTTGCCGTTGACGGTGAAATGCGCGTGATTCACCAGCTGGCGGGCCTGACGGCGGGTCATGGCGAAGCCCATGCGGTACACCACGTTGTCCAGGCGGCGCTCCACATTGATCAGCAGGTTGTCGCCGGTCTTGCCGGGGGCGGCGGCGGCGGCCTCATAGTAGCTGTGGAACTGCTTTTCCAGGATTCCGTAGATGAATTTGACCTTCTGCTTTTCGTTCAGCTGAATGCCATATTCGCTTTTCTTCTTCCGCATCTGGCCACCGGGATTCCGATTGGTTTCCTTCTTGGCGTAGCCCATGACGGCGGGAGAGATGCCCAAAGCCTTGCAGCGCTTGGCAATCGGCTGCATATTCCTTGCCATATTGCTTGTTACCTCCTCTTTCGATTACACGCGGCGGCGCTTCGGGGGACGGCAGCCGTTGTGGGGGATGGGGGTGACGTCCTTGATCATCGTCACTTCCAGGCCCACGGCCTGCAGCGCCCGGATGGCGGCCTCACGGCCCTGGCCGGGGCCCTTAACAAAGACTTCCACGGTCTTGAGCCCATGCTCCATGGCGGCGCGGGCGGCGGTCTCCGCCGCGGTCTGGGCCGCAAAGGGGGTAGACTTCTTGCTGCCCCGGAAGCCGAGGCCGCCGGAGGAGGCCCAGGAGATGGCATTTCCCTGGGCGTCGGTGACGGTCACCATGGTATTGTTGAAGGAAGAACGGATATGGACCTGGCCACGCTCAATGTTCTTCCGCTCGCGGCGGCGGCGGATGACTTTCTTACCGCCGGATTTCGTTGCTGCCATATTCTTTCTCCCTCCTTACTTCTTCTTGTTGGCAATGGTTTTCTTGGGTCCTTTGCGGGTGCGGGCATTGGTTTTGCTCCGCTGGCCCCGGACGGGCAGGCCCTTGCGGTGGCGAAGGCCACGGTAGCAGCCGATCTCGCTGAGCCGCTTGATATCCAGGGCGGTCTGCCGCCGAAGATCGCCCTCGACGGTGTAGTCGTCAATGGCGTCACGGAGCTTTTGTTCGTCAGCGTCCGTCAGGTCCTTCACCCGGGTGTCGGGATTCACGCCGGACTTCGCCAGGATGTCCTTGGCGCTTTTGCGCCCAATGCCGTAAATATAGGTGAGGCCGATTTCAATACGTTTATCCTTCGGCAGGTCAATACCGGCAATACGTGCCATACTGTTAAAGCACCTCCAATTTCAATTCTCAGCCCTGTCTCTGCTTGTGCTTCGGATTTTCGCAAATGACCATAACACGGCCTTTGCGGCGAATAACCTTACACTTTTCGCACATGGGCTTCACGGACGGTCTTACTTTCATAGTCTGCAACCATTCCTTTCAGCGGTTTACGTCGTTTGATGTCATTTGCTGCGCCAGGTGATCCGGCCCCGGGTCAGATCGTACGGGGACATTTCCACCGTGACCTTGTCGCCGGGCAGAATCCGGATGAAATTCATCCTCAGTTTCCCGGAAATATGCGCCAGAATCATGTGACCATTTCCAATGTCAACCTGGAACGTCGTGTTGGGCAGGGCTTCCACCACAACACCTTCCACTTCGATCATGTCGGATTTTGCCAAACGTTATCCCTCCTGGTCCGGCTGGATCACCTCGCGGCTGGCCGCGAGGGTCCTGCGAAGCTCACTGTTGGTGATCTTCTCCTCGCTCTTGATCTTTTCGGCGAGGCGGGTTTCCTCCGCCGAGACGAACAGCACGTGCCTGCGCTTTTTTCGCTTCGGGGCTTCCACCTTTCTCGATTTTCCGTCCGCCAGCAGGAGGTATTCTCCCTCTACCGCCAGGACGACGAAGAGCTTGCCCTTGTCACGCCCCGCGTTGGAGCGGACGATATTTGATTTCGCAATCTCCATGCGTTCCCTCTCACCTGTTGTCAAATGGCGGGGGCCGTGAGAATCTCCGGCGCGCCATCGGTAATCAGGATCGTATTTTCATAGTGAGCCGCCCACTTTCCATCTGCGGTCTTCACCGTCCAGCCGTCACGAAGTTGCGTGATGGCGGCGGAACCGGCGTTGACCATAGGTTCAATGGCCAGGGTCATCCCCCGCAAAAGGCGGGGACCGTGGCCCGGACGGCCGTAGTTTGGGATCTCTGGCGATTCGTGCATTTGGGTTCCCACGCCGTGGCCCACGTATTCCCGGACTACGGAGAAACCGTTTTGCTCCACATAGGATTGAATCGCCGCGGAGACGTCTTGAAGGCGCTGTCCCTCCCGGGCGAAGCGGATTCCCTCGAAGAAGCTCTGCCTGGTCACGTCGATCAGGCGCCGGGCCTCCGGGGAAATCACTCCACAGGGGAATGTAGCCGCGCAGTCTCCATGAAAGCCCCCGATGTACGCGCCCACGTCTACGCTGACGATGTCCCCCTCCTGCAAGACCCGTTTTCCGGGGATGCCGTGGATGATTTCGTCATTGACGCTGATGCAGACACTGGCGGGGTAGCCATTGTAGTGGAGAAAGGACGGAACCGCCCCCTGCTTGCGGATAAACCGCTCCACCGCGTCGTTGATCTCCTGGGTTGTCACGCCGGGCTTTACCATTTCCCCTGCCAAGGCACGGGCAGCCGCGGTAATTTTTCCACTCCGGCGCATCAAGTCGATCTCGTGGGGGGATTTCAGGGTAATCATCCCGTCATCTCCCCAAAACGCGGAGGATCGCCTGGGAATTGGATTCCACGGTAGGCTGGTTCTCCACCGTCTTCAGAAGGCCCCGCTCCGCGTAGAATGCTTTGAGGGGCTCCGTCTCCTTATGATAGACCTCAAGACGGGACTTCACCGTCTCGGGTGCATCATCTTTTCGCTGGATCAATTTCCCGCCGCACTTGTCGCAAACGCCCTCCGCCTTGGGGGGCACCGCCACCACGTGGTAGCTGGCGCCGCAATCCGGGCAGACCCGGCGGCCGCTCATGCGCTCCATGATCGTCTCGTCACTGACCTCCAGGGAGACCACCGAATCAAAGGCGATTCCGGCCTTCTCCAGGGCCTCCGCCTGAGCGATGGTACGGGGCACACCGTCCAGGATGTAGCCCCCCTGGCAGTCCGGCTCTTGAAGCCGCTCGGAGATGATGCCGATGATCACCTCGTCCGGCACCAGCTGTCCCGCGTCCATGAAGGCTTTCGCTTTCAGGCCGGTGGGGGTGCCGTTTTTCACCGCGGCCCGGAGAATGTTGCCGGTGGAGATGGTGGGAATATTCAGCTTTTCACACAGGATGTCGGCCTGTGTTCCCTTTCCGGCGCCCGGGGCGCCCAACAGGATCAATTTCATCAACAAAACCTCCTGTATTCCGGGCGCGGGCGGGGCCCACGGCCCCACCCGGCGCCGGTCTTTTTTCTCACTCCAGGAAACCCTTATACTGACGCATCAGCATCTGGGACTCCAGGGCCTTGACCGTCTCCAGCGCCACGCCCACCACGATGATGACCGAGGTGCCGCCGATGGCCACGGAGTTGTTGCCGATTATTCCGCCCACGATCAAGGGGCAGATGGCCACAATGCCAAGGTAAATCGCGCCAAACAAGGTGATCTTGTTCAGCACCTTGCGGATGAAGTCCACCGTGGGCTTGCCGGGACGGAATCCGGGGATAAAGCCGCCCTGCTTTTTCATGTTGTTGGCAATCTCCACAGGGTTGAACTGAATGCTGGAATAGAAATAAGCGAAGCCGATGATCAAGATGAAATAAACCACCATATAGACCACGGACTTTGTGTCAATGGCGTCATAGATGCTCCGGGACACGGTGCCCTCGGCGGGAATGCCCACAAAGCTCCAGATGGTGATGGGCAAAGAGGCAATGCTCTGGGCGAAAATGACAGGCAGGACGCCGGCCATGCTCACTTTCATGGGCAGGTTGCTGCTCTGGCCGCCGTACATCTTCCGGCCCACCTGACGCTTGGCGTACTGCACGGGAATGCGGCGCTCTGCGTCGTTGATAAACACGATGAAGGCAATCAGGGCCAGACCACCCACTAAGAGGAGGATAACCGCCCAGGGGGCCATGGCGCTGTCCAGAACCTGCTGGGCCTGGTCGGCGGAATAGCCGGACTGAGTCAGGCTCTCCAGCGTCAGGTCGCCGGCGCGCTTGGCAGACCACCGGCTCACACCCTGAACCATGCTGGAAACCATGGAGGGAACCCGGGAGACAATGCCTGCGAAGAGGATGATCGAAATGCCGTTGCCCACACCGAATTCCGTGACCTGCTCGCCCATCCACATGACGAAGGAGGAACCGGCAATGAAGGACACAATGATCACCAAAGCGGGCCAGATGCCCTCGGCCCCAGGGGCCAGGATGCCGTAGCGCTTCATCATGAAGTAATAACCCACGGCCTGGAGAACGGCGATGGCCACGGTGGTGTAGCGGGTGATGGACTGGATTTTCTTCCGGCCCTCCTCGCCGCCGTCCTTAGCCAGATGCTCCAGGTACGGGACCGCAACGGTGAGCAGTTGGATGATGATGGAGCTGTTGATATAGGGCTGAATGCTCAAGGCAAAGACCGTGGCGGTGGCAAAGGCGCCGCCGCTCATCACATTGTACAGCCCCAGGATCGTGGCCCCCATACCGTTGAGCTGCTCTTCCAGCAACCCTGTGTCAATATAGGGGACCGTGATGGCGTTACCAATGCGGAAAATCAGCAGGATCAGCAGCGTGAAGACTATCTTTTTCTTCAGCTCCGGGATGGCCCAGGCTTTGCGAACGGTTTGGATCACGTTACTTCACCTCCGCCTTTCCGCCGGCTGCCTCGATGGCCTCCTTGGCAGACGCGGAGAAGGCATTTGCCTTGACAGTGACTTTTTTCGTGAGTTTTCCGTTGCCCAGGACTTTGAAGCCGTACTCGCATTTGGAGAGGACACCCTTTTCCAAAAGCGTCTCTGCGGTGACGGTATCCCCGTCGCCAAAGGCATTCAGAGCGCTGAGGTTCACAACCTCCAGGGGCTTTGCGAAAATGTTGTTGAAGCCGCGCTTGGGAACCCGGCGGGCCAGAGGCATCTGGCCGCCTTCAAATCCCACGCGGACTTTGCCGCCGGAGCGGGCCTTCTGGCCCTTGTGGCCCCGGCCGCCGGTCTTTCCATTGCCGCTGCCGGCGCCCCGGCCCTTGCGGTACGCCTGACGGACGGAACCTTCGGCGGGAGACAGTTCGCTTAATTTCATTGTTTGGCGCCTCCTTACTTCTCTTCGGTAACTTGCAGCAGATAGCCGATCTTCGCCACTTTTCCGCGGGTGGGATCGTTGTCGGGCTGCACGGTGACGTCACCGATTCTGCGCAGACCCAGGGAATGCGCAGTGGCAACCTGCTTTTCCAGGCGGCCATTCAGGCTCTTGACGAGCTCAATCCTTAAGTTTGCCACGTTTGTCGCCTCCTTAACCCACGATGTCTTCGACGCTCTTCCCGCGGATGCGGGCGACCTCTTCAGGACCGCGCATACTCTTGAGTCCCTGGAAGGCGGCGGCAACGACGTTGTTGGGGTTGTTGGACCGGAGGCTCTTGGCTCGGATGTCCTTGATGCCCGCGGCCTCCACGACGGCGCGGACCGCGCCGCCGGCGATGACGCCGGTACCGGGGGCGGCAGGCTTCATCAAAACCCTTCCCGCTCCGGCCTCTCCAATGGTCTCATGGGGCAGCGTGGTGCCCGCCAGAGTCACCGTGATCATGTTTTTCTTGGCGGCCTCGATGCCCTTGCGGATCGCCTCGGGAACTTCGGCGGCCTTGCCCAGGCCATAGCCGACTTTGCCCTTGCCGTCGCCCACGACCACCAAGGCGGAGAATTTCATGACCCGGCCGCCCTTCACGGTTTTGGAAACACGGTTCAGGTACACGACTTTCTCAATATACTCGCTCTGCTCTCTTTCAAATCTAGCCATTGAACGTTCCTCCCTCCTCAGAATTGCAGGCCGCCCTCACGGGCGCCTTCGGCCAGAGCCTTCACACGGCCGTGATACAGGTAGCCGCCGCGGTCGAAGACCACGGTCTCGATACCCTTGGCCTTGGCCCGCTCGGCAACGAGCTTGCCCACAGCCGTGGCTGCGGCCATATTGCCGCCATAGCCCTCAATGGCCTTATCCAGGGAGGACGCGGAGACCAAGGTCACGCCGGAGACATCGTCGATGATCTGCGCGTAGATATTGGCCTCACTGCGAAACACGTTCAAACGCGGCATCTCGGGGGTGCCGGAGATTTTGGCACGCACCCTCTTGTGGCGCTTCATGCGCTGGGCGTTGGTATTGGGTCTTTTAATCATTTCGGCACACCTCCTTACTTCTTGGCGCCGGTCTTACCGACCTTGCGGCGGATGGTTTCATTGGCATATTTGATGCCCTTGCCCTTATACGGCTCGGGCGGACGCTTCTCGCGGACCTCGGCGGCAAACTGTCCCACCACTTCCTTGTCGCATCCGCGAATGATGATTTTATTGGGAGCGGGGACCTCAATGGTGATGCCCTCGGTCTCAGAAACGATCACCTGGTGGGAGTAACCCAGGTTCATGACCAGGTTGCTGCCCTCTTTGGCCACACGGTAGCCCACGCCATTGACTTCCAGCTCCTTGGCATAACCGTCGGTAACGCCCACAACCATGTTGTGCAAAAGCGTCCGGGTCAGGCCATGGAGGCTGCGGTGCAGCTTATCCTCGGAAGGGCGCTTCACGGTGATCGTAGTGCCTTCCTGTTCAATGATCATCTCCGGGCGCAGCGCGCGGGTGAGCTGGCCCTTGGGTCCCTTCACGGTAACCACATTACCCTCGGCGATCTCCACGGAGACGCCGGCGGGGACGGTAATGGGCATTCTGCCAATTCTAGACATTGTTCAACACCCTCCTTACCAGACGAACGCCAGGACTTCGCCGCCGACATGGAGCTCACGGGCCTTCTTGTCGGTCATGACGCCCTTGGACGTGGAGATGATAGCGATACCAAGGCCACGGAGCACGCGGGGCAGCTCGTCGGCGCCCACGTAGACCCGAAGGCCCGGCTTGGAGACGCGGCGCAGGCCGGTGATGACCTTTTCCTTGCCCGCGTTGTATTTCAGGGTAATGTGAATTTTGCCCTGGGTGCCGTCGTCCACGATCTGGAAATTTTTAATATAGCCCTCGTCCAGCAGAATTTGAGCGATGCTCTTTTTCATGTTGGAGGCGGGGACATCCACAGTGTCGTGTTTCGCGCTGACGGCGTTACGGATTCGGGTGAGCATATCCGCAACCGGATCGGTGATATGCATGGTGTAAATTCCTCCTATTTTAGAGTTGCGGCCTTTGACCGCTTCAGCAGCGAGGTATCATGACCAATTGGACCACAGTCCGATTGGCCATGACCTTTCGCCGTCTGTCTCCGCTTTTTCTTGAAAGAAAAAACGGCAAAAAGAACTTTATCACGCTCTAAGGCCTGGCACTCATCCAAGCCGGAGCGACGACAACATAGTTCGCGCCGTTCCAAACCTCCGTCCTTCGTCTCCCGTCCCCCGCAGGGGGTGGGGGTTACTCAAAGGGGAGCCTGCTCCCCCTTGAAAAGAGGCGGAGGGAATGGAGCAGAGCGTAGCTTTCGCCGCCTTCGGCGGCGGAAGCGGAGTGGGCGGAATTTCCGACGCCTCGTCTCAGAAGGACGCTTTCCGCACGCCGGGAATCTCGCCCTTGTAGGCCAGCTCCCGGAAGCAGATACGGCACACGCCATAGTCCCGAAGGTAGGCATGGGGACGGCCGCAAAGCTTGCAGCGGTTGTACTTCCGGCTGGAGTACTTTGCAGGACGCTGCTGCTTCAAAATCATGGATTTCTTAGCCATTCTTCTCTCCCTCCTTAGCGGGCGAAGGGCGCGCCGACCTGGGTGAGCAGGGCGCGGGCCTCTTCGTCGGTGTGAGCGGTGGTGCAGATGACCACATCCATGCCCCGGATCTTGTCGATTTTGTCATACTCGATCTCGGGGAAGATCAGCTGCTCCCGGATGCCCAGGGCGTAGTTCCCACGGCCGTCGAAGGCGTTGGGGCTGATCCCCTGGAAGTCGCGGACGCGGGGCAGGGCCACGTTAAAGAGGCGGTCCAAAAACTCCCACATCTTCTCCCCCCGGAGGGTGACCTTCGCGCCGATGGGCATATTTTCACGGAGCTTGAAGTTGGCGATGTTCTTCCGGGAACGGGTGATAATGGGCTTTTGGCCGGTGATCTGAGCCAGATCCCGCACCACATTATCCAGAATTTTGGCGTTTTCCTTGGCCTCGCCGCAGCCCACGTTCACGACCACCTTGTCGATTTTGGGAATCTGCATAACGCTCTTATAGCCGAATTGCTTCATCAGAGCAGGAGCAACCTCAGCCGCGTACTTTGCCTTGAGATTGGGCACTTTCTTATCAGCCATTTGTGACTCCTCCTCCCTTACAGCTCGGCGCCGCACTTCTTGCAGACGCGGACGCTGACGTTTTTCTCTTTCCCGGCCACGGTCTTCTTTTCAACCTTGTGGCCCACCCGGGTGGGCTTGCCGCACTTGGGGCAGACCACCTGGACCTTGCAAGCGGCAATGGCGGCTTCCCGCTTGACAATGCCGCCCTCCTCGCCCTGACGGCGGGGCTTGATGTGGCAGGTGACCAGATTCATGCCCTCCACCACGACTTTGTTCTCCTTCGGCAGGGTGGCAATGACCTTGCCCTGGTGGGTGCTCAGGTCTTTGTCCTTACCGCCGTCGCCGGAGAGGCGGACGACCGTGTCGCCCTTTTTGATGTTCATAGACATTTCCTTGCCCTCCTCAAATCACTTCGGGGGCCAGGGACAGGATCTTCATGTAATCCTTGTCGCGAAGCTCCCGGGCCACGGGCCCAAAGATACGGGTGCCCCGGGGATTCTTGTCGTCCTTGATGAGGACGGCGGCGTTGTCGTCAAACCGGACATAGGTTCCGTCGCCCCGGCGGATACCCTTGGCGGAGCGGACGATGACGGCTTTGACCACCTCGCCCTTTTTCACAGTGCCGCCGGGGGCGGACTTGCGGACGGAGGCCACGATGACGTCGCCAATGTTACCATATTTGCGTTTGGACCCGCCCAGGACGCGGATGCACTTGATTTCCTTGGCGCCGGTATTGTCGGCGACCTTCAGGAAGGTTTCCTGTTGAATCATAACTCGACGCCTCCTTACTTCGCTTTTTCGATGATCTCAACCACGCGCCAGCGCTTGTCCTTGGACAGGGGGCGGGTCTCCATCACTTTCACCTTGTCTCCCACGCCACAGCTGTTTTGCTCGTCATGTGCTTTCAGCTTGTAGGTGCGGCCGACAATCTTCTTGTACAGCGGGTGGGCCACCCGGTCCTCGATGGCAACCACGACGGTTTTGTCCATCTTGTCGGAGACCACCTTACCAACCCGGGTCTTGCGGGAGGAAGTTCTCTTCTCGTCCATGTTTCCTTACCTCCTTCTCACTGCTTGCCGGAAGCGGAGAGCTCCCGGAGCACGGTCTTGACTCGGGCAATGTCATGCTTGGTCTCCCGGATCTTCACGGGATTATCCAGCTGGTTGGTGGCGTGCTGCATACGAAGGAAAAACAGGTCCTTCTTCAACCCCGTCAGCTTCTCGTTGAGCTGCTCCGGGGTCATCTTGCGAATTTCACGAATTTCACTTGCCTTCATCTTACTCACCTGCTTCCTCGGCGCGGGCGATGACCTTGGTCTTGATAGGCAGCTTGTGGCTGGCCAGACGCAGGGCCTCGCGGGCAACTTCTTCCGACACGCCGGCGATCTCAAACATGACGCGGCCGGGCTTCACAACGGCGACCCAGAACTCGGGAGAACCCTTACCGGAACCCATGCGGGTCTCGGCGGGTTTCTTGGTCACGGGCTTGTCAGGGAAAATCTTAATCCAGACCTGGCCGCCACGCTTGGTATAACGGGTCATGGCGATACGGGCCGCCTCAATCTGGTTGCTGGTGATCCAGGCGGGCTCGGTGGCCACCAGGCCATACTCGCCGTAAGCCAAGGTGTTTCCACGGGTGGCCTTGCCGGTCATACGGCCGCGGTGCACGCGGCGGTATTTGACTCTCTTCGGCATCAGCATTAGTTGCTTCCTCCTTCCTTCGGGGCCGCGGGGGCGGCGGGCGCTGCGGGGGCGGGACGGGCGGGAGCGCGGTTGAAACCGCCCTGGGGACGGGGGCCACCGGCGCGGTTAAAGCCGCCGCCCTGGCCCGGACGTCCGCCACCGGGGCCGCGGTTAAAGCCGCCGCCGCCCTGACGGTCCCGGTTGAATCCGCCCCGACGGTCGCCGTCGCGGCGGGGACGACGCTCCCGGCGCTCCTGATAGGGCTTGGAGGTGTCCATGGTGCGGGGAGTGGTGCGCAAGGTCTGGCTCAGCACCTCGCCCTTGTAGATCCACACCTTCACGCCGATGCGGCCAAAGGTGGTGGCGGCCTCCGCGAAGCCGTACTCAATGTCGGCGCGGATGGTCTGCAGGGGGATGGTCCCCTCGTGATAGTGCTCAACGCCCGCGATTTCGCGGCCGCCCAGACGGCCGGAGCAGCAGGTCTTGATGCCCTTGGCGCCGGCGCGCATGGCCCGGGCCATGGCGTTTTTCATGGCGCGGCGATGGCTGATGCGCTTTTCCAGCTGCTGGGCGATGTTCTCCGCCACCAGCTGGGCGTTCATGTCGGGGTTGCGGACCTCGACGATGTTCAGCCGGACCTTTTTGCCTACCAGCTTCTCCACAGCCAGACGGTACTGCTCAATCTGCTCGCCGCCCTTGCCGATAACCATGCCGGGGCGGGCACAGTGCAGGAAAACGGTCACCACGTCGCCGCTGCGCTCAATTTCAATCTTGGGCACACCGGCGCCGTACAGGGTTTTCTTGAGGTATTTGCGGATCTTCTGGTCCTCCACAATCAGGTCGCCGACTTTCTCGTCACTGGCATACCAGCGGGAATCCCAGTCTTTGATAACGCCCACACGCAGGCCGTGGGGATTGACTTTCTGTCCCATAAATGGTTCTCCTCCCTCTTATGCCTTTTCCGCCACAGCCAGGGTGACGTGAGAAGTGCGCTTGTTGATACGGTAGGCGCGGCCCTGGGCCCGGGGCATCATCCGCTTGAGGATGGGGCCGGGCGTGGCGTACACCTCGGACACCACCAGTTTGGCGGGGTCCATGCCGAAGTTGTTCTCGGCGTTGGCAACGGCGCTCTTCAGCAGCTTCTGCAAAGGCTCGGAGGCGGCCTTGGGGGTCTGCATCAGGATGGCCATGGCGCTGCCCGCGTCCTTCCCGCGAATCAGGTCGCAGACAATCTGGACCTTCCGGGGGGCGATGCGGACATAGCGCAGATACGCTTTCGCTACTTTATTTTCCATGTTCTGCATCCTCCTTCAACTCAGTCCTTCCGGTGTCCGCGGAAGGTACGGGTGGGGGCGAACTCGCCCAGCTTGTGGCCCACCATGTCCTCCTGAACATAGACGGGCACGTGCTTCCTGCCATCGTGCACGGCGATGGTATGGCCCACGAAGGAGGGGAAGATGGTGGAGCTACGGCTCCAGGTCTTGAGGACCTTCTTCTCGTTCTTCGCGTTCATTTCCTCGACCCGCTTCAGAAGCTCCGGGGCGACATACGGGCCTTTTTTAATGGATCTGCTCATATTTCATCTGCCTCCCTTACTTCTCGTTGCGGCGCTTGACGATGAATTTGCTGGTGGGATTCTTCTTTTTCCGGGTCTTGTAGCCCAGAGCCGGCTTGCCCCAGGGGGTCACAGGGCCGGGGCGGCCAACCGGGGCGCGGCCCTCGCCGCCGCCGTGGGGGTGGTCGCAGGGGTTCATGACGGAGCCCCGGACGGTGGGACGCCAGCCCATGTGGCGCTTGCGGCCCGCTTTGCCGATGTTGATGTTGGCATGGTCAATGTTGCCCACTTGTCCGATGGTGGCCATGCAGTTGGTCCGGACAATCCGGACCTCGCCGGAGGGCATACGGATCTGGGCGTCACTGCCCTCTTTGGCCATGAGCTGGGCGGCGGTTCCGGCGGAGCGGACCAGCTGAGCCCCGTTGCCGGGGTGAAGCTCAATGTTGTGGATCATGGTACCCACGGGGATGTTGGCAATCGGGAGGGCGTTTCCTTCCTTGATATCGGCGCTGGGGCCGGATTCCACCTTGTCGCCGGCCTTCAGGCCCACGGGGGCCAGAATGTAGCGGCGCTCGCCGTCCTCATATTCAAGAAGGGCGATGTTGGCGGAGCGGTTGGGGTCGTACTCCAGGCGAAGGACCGTGGCGAACATATCGTGTTTGTCCCGCTTGAAGTCAATGACCCGGTATTTGCGCTTGTTCCCGCCGCCCCGATGGCGGACGGTGATGCGGCCATAGCTGTTCCGGCCGGCGCTCTTTTTCAGGGTCTCGGTGAGCTTGGGCTCGGGCTTGGCCTTTTTGTCAATGCCGTCGAATCCGGAGACCGTCATCTGACGCCGGGAGGGAGTCGTCGGCTTAAAGGTTTTAATAGACATTTGTCGTTACACTCCTTCCGTAGAATCAGACCATGCCTTCAAAGAACTCGATGGTCTTGGAATCAGGGGTCAGCTGGACATAGGCCTTTTTCCAGGTTTTCGTCATGCCTGGACGGCCCGCGCCCATGCGCTTTTCCTTGCCCGGCACCGTCAAGGTGTTGACAGCGGCGACTTTCACGCCGAAGATCTCCTCCACGGCCTTTTTGATCTCCACTTTACCGGCCTCCCGGGCCACCTCGAAGACGTACTTCTTGTCTGCGGCTCCGGCCATGGCCCGTTCGGTGATGACAGGGCGGATCACAATATCGTATGCGGTCATTACGCGTACACCTCCTCGATTTTGGCGAGGGCGGCCTGATCCACCACCAGGTACTTCGCGTTCAGGATGTCATAGACATTCAGCTGGTTCGCGGGGGTGGTCAGCACGCCGGGAAGGTTCCGGGCGCTTTTGACGACGGTCTCGTCCATGGCGGGGGTTACCACCACGGCTTTGCCGTCGACTTTGACAGCGCCGAGGAACTTGCGGAACTCGGCGGTTTTGATCTCCGCCTGTTTGATGGCGTCGATCACCACCAGATTGCCCTCGGCGGCCTTGGCGGAGAGGACGGACTTCAAAGCCAACCGGCGCACCTTTTTATTCAGCACGTAGCTGTAGCTCCGAGGCTTCGGCGCGAAGACAATGCCGCCGTGGGTCCACTGGGGAGCCCGGGTGCTGCCCTGACGGGCGTGGCCCGTGCCCTTTTGGCGCCAGGGCTTCTTGCCGCCGCCGGAGACTTCCGCGCGGGTCAGGGCGCTCTGGGTGCCCTGGCGGCAGTTGGCGAGGTGGTTTTTCACAACCTCATGAACAACGGATTCGTTGGGCTCGATGCCGAAGATCGCGTCGTTCAGTTCCACAGTGCCGACTTCCGCGCCGGCCATGTTCAAAACTTTCACAGTAGACATTTATTCAGCACCCCTTTCTCACTTGCTTCTGGCGGAGGCCTTCTGCGGGTTGCGGCCGGAAGCCTTCTGCGGGTTCTTGCTGATGTCCGCGCCAGCCTGCTTGACCTTGTGGACCTTGACCGTGGACTTGATGGTCACCAGTCCGCCCTTGGGTCCGGGCACCGCGCCGCAAACCACCAGCATATTCAGCTCGGGGTCCACCTTGACGACGGAGAGGTTTTGAACGGTAACCTGATCCACGCCCATGTGTCCCGCGCCGTCGCGGCCCTTCATAATGCGGCCCGGGGTCGTGCCCGCGCCCAAAGAGCCCTGGTGGCGGTGGACGGGGCCGCCGCCGTGGGTGTTGCGCTTCACAGCCGCGCCGTGACGCTTGACAACGCCCTGGAATCCGTGGCCCTTGCTGGTTCCGGTGATGTCCACGAAGTCTCCCGCGGCGAAGGTGTCCGCCTTGACAATGTCGCCCACGTTCAGTTCGGCGGCGTTTTCCAGGTCAAACTCCTTCAGGTGTTTCTTGGGAGCCACGCCGGCCTTGTTCAGGTGGCCCAGCTCGGGTTTGGTGAGCTTGCGCTCCGCAATGTCCTCGAAGCCCAGCTGCACGGACGCGTATCCGTCTTTCTCAGCCGTCTTCTTCTGCACGACCACGCAGGGGCCCGCCTCGATAACCGTGACGGGGATCACGTGGCCGTTCTCGTCAAAAATCTGGGACATCCCCACTTTTTTGCCGATGATCGCTTTCATGTAGGTTCCTCCTTGAAATAAGGTTATTGGTTGACCGGCCGCGGCCATTGGGAACCGTTCCGGCCAACTTGACCCGCCTGCGCCGTCGAAAGAAATTCCGCCTCACCCTTCCTCGCCGCAAGCAACCCGCCGGCTTGCGCCGGGGCGATTGTACGGCGGGCGGAGGGGACTTCCGGAAAAGCCCGGGGAATTTTCTGGGAGGGGCGCGGGCAGCGGTTCAACATGGGAATGGGGTCTTACAGCTTAATCTCGATCTCCACGCCGGCGGGGAGTTCCAAGGCCATCAGGGCCTCCACCGTCTTGGGGGAGGATCTGGTGATGTCGATCAGCCGCTTGTGAGTCCGGCGTTCAAATTGTTCCCGGCTGTCCTTGTGCTTGTGAACAGAGCGGAGAATGGTGACAATCTCCTTCTTGGTGGGCAGGGGGATGGGGCCGGAGACCTCGGCGCCGGTGCGCTTGGCAGTCTCCACGATCTTTTCCGCGCTCTGGTCGATCACCTGGTGGTCATACGCCTTCAGGCGGATACGGATCTTTTCCTTCTGTGCCATGTTGGGTTCCTCCTAATTCGTACGGTTTTTTGATGGACCTCGATTCCGTACGGCAAGAGAAATTTTTCTGTCCGCTTATCCGTGCGTATCATTCCAGCTCATGAAAAAACCCGGCGCAAAGCAAGCCGGTTCCGTCATGGCGCGGCGATCTACGCTCGCGTACAGACCTTTCTCAGCCGCCCGATTATCGGACATACTCCCCGGAAGTTACCTCTTTCGAGCAATCTCCCGGTTCATCGCGGTCGCGGGGCGCAGAGGCTGTCCTCTCCGCCGCATACTCACATATAATAATAAAAAAATCCCCCTGTGTCAAGAGAAATTTTGCTGTATTTCCTCTTTTTTTCCGAGGGGGCTCCGTCGCTTCGCCGAAGGTCTCATTCCGGCCCCCGCCGGGGAAGTGGAAACCGAAAATTTGCAAAAAGGCTTGCGCTTTCTCATGAGCTGTGGTATATTGCATATGTTAGAGTAAGATGGAAGCTATGGTAAGGAGTGGGCCGGCGGTCCGCTCTTTTTGTTGGCCCTGATGGACTGACAAAAAAGGCCTGAGTTTTCAGACCTCTTTCAAGGTTTTGAAAACTCCTTATTATATTATAGCGGTTAACGGCACGGTCCCCTTCCCAGGGGTTCCGCCCCTCCTTTCCGGCAGCGTCAAATTCTTCCAAGGGAGAACACTATGAAAAAAATCACCGAGCTCACTGCGGAACTGGCCGCCCCCGCCATTGAAGAGGCGGGCTGCACTCTTTGGGATGTGGAGTACGTCAAAGAAGGCGGAACCTGGTATCTCCGGGTTTTGCTGGACAAAGAGGGGGGCGTGGACATCCTGGACTGCGAGGCCGTTTCTCGAAAGCTCTCGGATCTTTTGGACGAGGCGGACCCCATTGAGGGCAGTTACACCCTGGAGGTGGGCTCCGCCGGGGCGGAGCGGGCCCTGAAGCGCCCCGGGGATTTCGTTCAGTTTCTGGGCAGTCCCGTGCTGGTGAAGCTCTACCGCGCCCTGGACGGGCAGAAGGAAATTCCCGGCGTTCTTGCGGCCCACGACCCGGAGAGCGGGGCCGTCACTGTGGAAGCGGGCGGGAGCTTTCGAACCTTTGAAAGGAAAGACGTGGCCCTGGTCCGCCTGCGGGTGGAGTTTTAGCGCGTATGAACGACATTGATATTCATGTATTTCAGTGATAAGGAGAATCGGCAACGATGAGAGGCAAAAAGCAGAAAGAACCCGCCGGCATGAACCCCGGGGAGATCTTCACCGCCCTGGAGCTTTTGGAGCAGGAGCGCGGTATCTCCAAGGAGGCCATGCTGGAAAAAGTGATCAAGGCCATCACCACGGCCTATCAGCGGGACCACAAGGATGTGGAAGAGGAAAACATCGTGGTGGAGGCGGACGAGGTCCGCAAGGAGCTTCGTATGTTCATCCGCAAAACCGTGGTGGACGAGGAGGACTATGTGGACCCCTTCAACGAGATGTCCCTGGAGGAGGCCAAGGCCATTTCCGCCCGGTATGAAATCGGGGACGTGGTGAACATCCCCGTGGACAAGATGGAGTTTGGCCGCATCGCCGCGGGAAACGGCAAACAGGTCATCATCCAGGGTCTCCGGGAAGCCGAGCGGGGCAAGGTCTACGACGAGTTCAACTCCAAACAGCACGAGATTCTCACCGGCGTGGTCACCCGCATTGACCCCCGAAACGGCGCCGCCTCGCTTCGCATCGGCACCGGCGCGGAATCCACGGAAGCGCTGCTGCTGGCGGGGGAGCAGGTCCCCGGCGAGCCACTGGAGGAGGGAATGCACATCAAGGTCTATGTGGTGGATGTGCGCCATTCCACCCGGGGGCCTCAGGTGCTGATCTCCCGGACCCATCCGGGCCTGGTAAAGCGCCTTTTCGAGCTGGAGGTCCCGGAGATTTTCGACGGCTCCGTGGAGGTGAAGTCCATCGCCCGGGAGGCGGGCAGCCGCACCAAAATGGCCGTTTGGTCCAAGGAGGAGAATGTGGACCCCATCGGCGCCTGCGTGGGGCCCAAGGGCCAGCGGGTGGCCGCCATCGTCGACGAGCTCCGGGGGGAGAAGATCGACATCATCAAATGGAGCGAGGACCCCGCCGAGTTCATCGCCGCCGCCCTGGCCCCTGCCGACGTGGTGGACGTGTGGATCGCGGAAGAGGGCAAAGCCTGCCGCTGTGTGGTGCCCGACGACCAGCTGTCCCTGGCCATCGGCAAAGAGGGTCAAAACGCCCGTCTGGCCGCCCGGCTCACCAGCTATAAAATTGACATCAAGCCCCAGAGCTACCAGCCCGAGGAGGACGAAGAGCCCTTCGCTTCAAAGGCCCCGGAGGTTTTGGAACATCCCAAGGAGCCGGAAAACCCCGAGGACGGGGGGAAAATTGAGAATTGACAACCGGCAATACGGACCAGCCCCCGTCAGGTCCCCGTTGTCCACGATCTATGGAAAAGAGGTGGTCTGGTGTGCCCAAGGTGAAAAAGATACCCCAGCGTCAGTGCGTTGGCTGCCGGGAAATGCGGGATAAAAAGGCCCTTTTGCGGGTGGTCCGTTCCCCGGAGGGGGCAGTCAGCCTGGATTTTACCGGGAAGAAACCGGGCCGGGGGGCCTATGTGTGCCCGGACCCGGCCTGTCTGAAAAAAGCCCGGAAAACCCGCGCCCTGGAACGGGCCTTTGAAACCGCCATTCCCCCGGAGGTCTATGACGCCATGGAGGCGGAGTTGGGAGGCGGGACATGAGCGGAAAGAACATTCTCTCCCTCCTGGGGCTGGCGCTCCGGGGCGGGAGACTGGCCGTGGGCGAGGAACCGGTGGCCCTGGCCGCCAAGGCCGGACAGGCACGGCTGTTGCTGGTGGCCTCCGACGCGGCGGGAAACACCCTCCGGCGGGCGGAACATCTGGCCCGGGAGGGCCACTGCCTCTGGCTGGTTCTCCCCTTCCCCAAAGCGGAGCTGGGCGGGGCTCTGGGCCGGGGTAGCGCCGCCTTGGCCGCCCTGACGGATCTGGGTCTTGCCGCCGCCGTGGCGGAACGTCTGGCCGCCATGGACCCGGAACGCTATGGCGAGGCCGCCGCCCGAATGGACTTGAAACGCCGCCGCGCCAAGGAGCGCCAGTCCGCTCCCCACCGGGCTCCGCCTCCCCCGCCGCCTCCCGCCCCGCAAAAAGAGCGCCGTCCGTCCTCTCCCCGCCGGGAGAGGGCCTCCGCCCATCCGCCCAAAAAGTGGCGGGAAGCGCAAGACCATCCCCAGTCCAAAGCCGCCTCCCACCGCTTTGACGGGAAGGGCCGCCCTCACGGCGCAAAACCGGGAGGCACTTCTCTCAAGGCTTCAGGCCGTTTCCGGGGCGAGGACGGAAGACAGCCCTTCCAGCGCGAAGGAAGCGCCCGTCCCCAGGGGGGAAAAGCGGGACGCCCTCCCCGGCAAAAGGGCAAAGCCGCCCCTCCCTTCGGCAAAGGCCGGGGCAAGGACGGGGGACGCTGAGGTGCGCCGCCCCGGATCACCGGGCCCCAACAGGCCCATTCACTCCCATCATATTTTCTCCGCTCCCAAGTCCGTCTGAAAGCCGGCGGCGGGTTCGCCGGTTTTCAAACGGGCTTATGGAGAGGAACAGAACGAGGTGTTTTATTTGGCTATTGAAAAATACAGAGTTCACGAGGTGGCAAAAGACTTCGGCCTGCCCACCAAAACCATTACGGAGATCCTGACCAAGTACGGCTCCGCTCCGAAGAACCATATGCAGGTGCTGACGGACCGGGAACTCTCCATCATCTTCGACCGGCTGACTCAGGATCATCCCGTCTCCGATATGCAGGTTATCTTCCAGGAGACCTATCAGGAGGCGCAGCCCGCTCCGGCTCAGGAGGCCGTGCAATCCTCCAAGCCCGCCGGGCAGAGCCAGCAGCCCCCCAGAAAACCCGCCTCCCAGCAGGGGCAGCGGAGTCCGCAGGCTCCGCATACCCAGCCCCCCGCCGCTCAGCAGCCCCCCGTCCAGGACCAGCCCTCCAGGCAGCCTCAGGGTGGTAAACCCGCCCCCCAGCAGCAGGGCCAACAGCCGGTTCAAAAGCCTGTCAGCCGGGTGCCCCAGAAGAAGATCGTAGACACCCGGAAGGGCGGCGACGTGAACCTGGCCAAGTACGATGAGCGCTTGGAAACCCTGGGGGGCCAACAGGGCGAGCGGATGCAGCGCCAGCAGCGCTCCGGCCGGGAGAAGGTCCAGGGCCGGCAGCAGCGCCGGGGCGGCCCCGTGTTTTCCAACAAGCGCCGCCAGGACGAGGCGGAGAAAATGCGCCGTCTCCAACTGGAGATTGCCAAGAAGGCCCCCGTCAAGGTCCAGATTCCCAATGAGATTTCCGTGGGAGAGCTTGCCAGCCGGATGAAGAAAACCGGCGCGGAGGTGGTCAAGGCCCTGATGAAAAACGGCATCATGGCCTCTTTGCCCCAGATGATCGACTACGACACCGCCGCCTTTATCGCCGAGGAAATGGGCTGCAAGGTGGAGCGGGAAGTCGTGGTCACCATTGAGGAAAAGCTCATCGACATCTCCGAGGACAAGGCCGAGGATCTGATTCCCCGGGCCCCCGTGGTGGTGGTCATGGGTCACGTGGACCATGGCAAGACCTCTCTTTTGGATACCATCCGAGATACCTCCGTGGCCTCCGGCGAGGCCGGCGGCATCACCCAGCACATCGGCGCCTATCAGGTCCAGGTGAACGGCAAACCCATCACCTTCCTGGACACGCCGGGCCACGAGGCGTTCACCTCCATGCGGGCCCGGGGCGCCATGGTGACGGATATCGCCATTTTGATGGTGGCGGCGGACGACGGCATTATGCCCCAGACCATTGAATCCATCAGCCACGCGAAAGCGGCCAACATCCCCATCGTGGTGGCGGTAAACAAAATTGACAAAGAAAACGCCAACCCGGACAAGGTCATGCAGCAGCTGACGGAGCACGGTCTGGTTCCGGAGGACTGGGGCGGCGAGACCATCTGCTGCAAAATCTCCGCCAAGAAAAACATCGGCATCGACAACCTTTTGGAGATGGTAACCCTCACCGCCGAAATGGCGGAGCTGAAGGCCAACCCCAACCGGGCGGGCCAGGGCACCGTCATCGAAGCGAGGCTTGACAAGGGCCGGGGCCCCGTGGCGACTCTGCTGGTCCAAAACGGCACCTTGAAGCAGGGGGACATCATCATCGCGGGCACCGCCGTGGGCCGGGTCCGCACCATGCTGGACTACAAGGGCGGCCGCCTCACGGAGGCGGGTCCCTCCGTCCCCGTGGAGATCGCGGGCCTCAGCGAGGCCCCCACCGCCGGAAGTCCCTTCTTCGCCGTCAGCGACGAGCGGATGGCCCGGGAGCTGGTGGAACAGCGCAAGGCCGAGGAGCGGGCAAAAGCCGCCGCCCCCGTGCAGAAGGTCAGCCTGGAGAACCTGTTCGACCAGATCCAGGCCGGCGAGCGCAAGGAGCTGGCACTCATTGTCAAGGCCGACGTCCAGGGCAGCGTGGAGGCCGTGAAGGCATCTTTGGAAAAGCTCTCCAACGAGGAAGTAAACGTCCGGGTCATCCACGGCGGCGTGGGCGCGGTGAACGAGTCCGACGTGATGTTGGCCTCCTCCTCCGGCGCCATCATCGTGGGATTCAATGTCCGGCCGGACGCGGCGGCCCGGGATGGCGCGGTGCGGCAGAACGTGGATATGCGGATGTACCGGGTTATCTACGACTGCATTGACGAAATCACTGCCGCCATGAAGGGTATGTTGGCCCCCAAGTACCGGGAGGCTCTGCTGGGTCACGCGGAGGTCCGCCAGACCTACAAGGTCTCCGGCGTGGGCACCGTGGCGGGCTGCTACGTCCAGGACGGCAAGATCGTCCGCAACTGCTCCATCCGCCTGGTCCGGGACGGCATCGTCATTCACGAGGGCGTGCTGGGTTCCCTCCAGCGATTCAAGGACGCGGCGAAGGAAGTGGCCAGCGGCTACGAGTGCGGCCTGACCATTGAAAAATTCAACGATATCAAAGAGGGCGATATTGTGGAAGGCTATACCATGGAGGAAATCCCCCAGTAAGCGCAAAATAGGGGCGGCGGCGATGCCGCCGCCCCTGTGCCTTCCAGACAAATTTTAAAGGCGCGCCCTATAAACTTCTTCCAAGAAGCAGCGCCCCCTGAAAGAGGGTCCGCCGGGGAATGGGCAGTGAAAAGGAGCCGGCGGGCTCGGGCACCGCTAATTGCCTGCGGAGCACCTTTCCGGATTTGCCCTTCACCTGGACGCGCCTCTGCCCGTCAGGGCAAGTACAAACCCCCGCCATGGGGAAAAAGGAGAACGCCTATGGCCTCAAACCGCATCAACCGCATCAACGACGAAATCCAGCGGGAGCTGTCATCCCAGCTCCGAAATTTGAAGGACCCCCGAGTTTCCGGGATGGTCTCCATCACCTACGTGGACACCACTAACGACCTGCGATATGCCCGTATTTATATCAGCGTCCTGGACAAGGACCGGGAAAAAGACGTCTTGAAGGGTCTCAAGTCCGCCGCAGGCTTTCTCCGCCGGGAACTGGGACACGCTCTCCAACTCCGCTACACGCCGGAGCTCCAATTCATCGGCGACGACTCCATTCAGCACGGGGCTCACATTCTGGAGCTACTGCGCAACGAGGAGGAAAAGGACGCCGCCCGGAATCAGCCGGAGGAGGAATGACCATGCTCACCATACACCAGGTCGCAGAGCGGCTTCGATCCTTTGACAACACGTTGATTCTCACCCACGTCCGTCCCGACGGGGACACCGTGGGCTCCGCCGCCGCCCTTTGTGCGGGGCTCCGGGCCCTGGGGAAGACGGCCTATCTCCTCCCCAACCCGGAACTGACGGACGCCACCGCCCCCTATTTCCTCCCCTACGAGGCCCCGGAGGGCTTTCATCCGGAGCGGGTGATCTCCACGGACATCGCCTCCACCTCCCTCTTCCCGGAAAACGCCAAACCTTACGTGGACCGGGTGGACCTGGCCATCGACCACCACCCCTCTTTTGAGGGCTTTGGCAAAGAACATTACCTCCGCCCCTCCGCCGCCGCCACCGGGGAAATCATCTATGACATTCTGGCCGCCCTGGGTCCCATTACCGCCGAGATGGCCCTGCCTCTCTATGTGGCGGTTTCCACGGATTGCGGCTGTTTTGCCTACAGCAACACCACCGCCCACACCCACGCCGTGGCCTCCGCCCTGCTTCGCACCGGCATTGACTTTCAGGCGGTGAACAAGACCTTTTTCCGCACCAAGAGCCGGAAACGTCTGGCTCTGGAGGCCGCCATGCTGGGCGGAGCCGAGTACCACGACCACGGCCGGGTGGCCGTTTTATCCGTCCCTCTGTCTCTGATGGAGTCGGTCCAGGCCACGGAGTCCGACGCAGAGGACCTCTCCGCCCTGGGGGGACAAATTCAGGGCGTGGATTGTGCTGTCACCATGCGGGAGCTCCGCCCCGGCGTGTGGAAATTCTCCCTTCGCACCGGCCCCCGGGTCAACGCCACGAAGGCCTGCGCCCTTCTGGGCGGAGGCGGCCACGCGGCAGCGGCCGGGTGCACTGTAGAGGCTCCCTTTGCCCAGGCAAAGGGGCAAATGCTGGAGGCCATCGCCCAGGTGGTCCCGGACTTCACTCTTTAATTGGGAGGGCTGCCCCATGCCCAACGGTATCCTCATCATTGACAAGCCCGCCGGGTGGACCTCCATGGATGTGTGCGCCAAGATCCGGGGCATTCTCCACGAAAAGCGGGTGGGCCACGGCGGCACGCTGGACCCCATGGCTACCGGCGTTTTGCCGGTCTTCGTGGGGCGGGCGACACGGGCCGTGGAGTTCGCGGAAAACGGGAGGAAGGAGTACGCCGCCGGCCTTCGCCTCGGCCTTGTCACCGACACCCAGGATATCACCGGCGCGGTTTTGGAAACCCACCCCGTAACCGTGGGCCGGGAGGATCTGGAAGCCGCCCTGGCCATGTTCCGGGGGGAGATTTCGCAGATTCCTCCCATGTACTCCGCCGTCAAGGTCCAGGGAAAAAAGCTCTACGAGTTAGCCAGACGCGGAAAAGAGGTGGCGCGCAAGTCCCGCCCCGTCACCATCCATCAGCTGGAGCTGCTGGCGGCGGAAAACGCCACAGACTACCGCCTCCGCTGCCTTTGTTCCAAGGGTACCTACATTCGAACTCTCTGTCACGACATCGGGCAACGCCTGGGCTGCGGCGGAACGCTGTACAGCCTCCGCCGGACCATGGCGGCGGGCTTTACCCTGGAGGACGCCGTCACCATAGAAGACGTCCAGGCCCAAGGAGAGGCCCTGCTTCGTCCCCTGGACGGGCTCTTTGCCCAATACCCTGCCCTGACGGTCCGCTCTCCCGGCCAGGAAAAGCGGGTCCGCTGCGGCAATCCCATCTCTCTACCGGGAACGGCAGACGGTACTTACCGGCTCTACGGGCTGGAGGGGGCGTTTCTCTGCCTCTCCCAAGCGGAGTCCGAAACTCTGACTTCCATCAAGAATTTTTTTGGAGCGTAATATGAAAGAACGTGTCATTGCCTTGGGCTTCTTTGACGGAGTCCATCTGGGTCATGCCGCCCTCCTGCGCCGAACAGTGGAGGAGGCCGCCCGACGGGGCTGCACCCCTGCCGTCTTTACCTTCGACCGCCCGCCCAAGGAGGTGGTCACCGGCGTCCCCTGCCCCCTGATCAACTCCCCGGAGGATCGCCGGGAGCTGGTCCAGCGGCTCTATGGCATCCAGGATGTCATTCTAGCCCCCTTTGACCAAGAGATGATGACCACCAGTTGGGAGGACTTTGTCACAAAACTCTTGGTGGGCCGCTGGCACGCCGTCCACCTGGTGGCGGGTCACGACCACCGCTTCGGCCACAAGAACCAGGGTACGCCGGAGCTTTTAAAGGAAAAATGCGCCGCTTTAAACTTGGGCTGCGACATCATTCCCAAGGTGGAACTGGGGGGCGTCACCGTCAGCTCCACCTACATCCGCCGCCTGGTGGAGATGGGGCAGGTGGAACGGGCCAACCTCTTCCTGGGCCATCCCCACACCTTGACGGGAACCGTGGGCCACGGACAAGGTCTTGGTTCCACCCGGCTGTTTCCCACGGCAAACCTGCCGGTCCCGCCCCACGTGCTGGTTCCCAGCTACGGGGTCTATGTGACGCGGGTATACTTTGCCGACGGGACCAGCTGTCCCGCCGTCACCAACGTGGGCACCCGGCCCACCGTGAACCGCGGAATCGACGTGACGGTGGAGGCGTGTCTTCTGGATTTCCAAGGGGATTTGTACGGACAGACTTTGCGCCTGGAATTCTACAGGCACCTGCGGGATGAGATCCGCTTCGACTCCCTGGACACCCTCCGGGCCCAGATCGCCGCCGACGCCGAGACCACCCGGCAGTATTTTCAGGAGAATTGACAGCCATCATTTTCTGTGCGGGGCCGGTCCGAACGCCCGCTATGTGATAAGGCGGGTAAGTCAATGAGGCAGAAAATTTTGTCCCACTTGCGAAAAACTCCGCCCCAAAAGGGCGGAGTTGCAGAGTGTCGAAAAACCGTAAAAACCATCCCCGACGGGAAGGAGGAGAGTTACGAGAGGAACCCAGGAAGGGTTCCTTTCGTTTTTAATCATAAGTTTTCAAAGGTTTTGAAAACTTGCTCAGGCTGTCAAACATACTTGTTTGACAGCCTGTGAGCCGGACGGAAATTTCCGTCCGGCTCTTTCGTTCACCTCTTAAACTCATCCACATGGAGGCAGCGCATAGCGTTCAAAATCGCGATGAAGGCCACGCCCACATCGGCGAACACCGCCTCCCACATGGTGGCGACGCCAAAGGCCCCCAACAGCAGCACCGCGCCCTTGACCCCCAGGGCAAACCAGATGTTCTGCTTGACAATCCGCAATGTCTTCCGGGAGATGCGCATAGCGGCGGCGATTTTCGCCGGGTTGTCGTCCATCAGTACCACGTCGGCGGCCTCAATGGCGGCGTCGGAGCCCAGGGCCCCCATGGCGATGCCAATGTCCGCCCGGGTGAGGACCGGCGCGTCGTTAATTCCGTCCCCCACAAAGGCCAGGGCCGCGCCGGGGGATTTCTTCGCAAGCAGGGACTCCACCCGCTCCACCTTGTCCGCCGGAAGGAGTTGGGCGTGGTACTCGTCCAGTCCCAGGTCCCGGGCCACGGCCTTGGCGGTGGCCTCGGTGTCGCCGGTGAGCATAACAGTCCGTTTCACTCCCGCCGCCTTGAGGCCCTCCACCAGGGTCTTGGCCTCCGGCTTGGGCAGGTCGGAGATGAGAATGTGTCCGGCGTAACGCCCTTCCACGGTCACGTGGACGATGGTCCCCGGCAGGTCGCAGGGCTCCCACTGGACTCCCTCTTTTTCCATCAGGCGGCTGTTGCCGGCGGAGACGGCCCTTCCGTCCACCTTGGCAGTGACGCCGTGTCCGGCGATTTCCTCCACGTCCGTCACCCGGTTGGGGTCGATGTCCCTCCCCCAGGCCTTGCGGAGGGAGACGGAGATGGGATGGCTGGACCAGCTCTCCGCCAGGGCCGCCGCCTCCAGCAAGGCGTCCTCCGTGACGCCGGGGGCGGGGTGCAGGGCGGTTACGGTGAAGCTCCCCTGAGTCAGGGTGCCCGTCTTGTCAAACACCACTGTCTCGGTCTTGGCCAGGGTCTCCAAATAGTTGCTTCCCTTCACCAGAATGCCGCACTTGCTTGCTCCGCCGATGCCCCCAAAGAAACTCAGGGGCACAGAAATTACCAGGGCGCAGGGGCAGGAGATCACCAGGAAGATCAACGCCCGGTGGAGCCAGCCGGTCCAGTCCGTCCCCGCCAGGAAAGCGGGCTGGACGGAGGGCGGAAGCAGCGCCAGAGCGACGGTGGGCAGGAGGAACAACGCCGTGGCGGCCAGAACCACGCCGGGGGTATAGTACCGGGCGAACCGGGTAATGAAGTTCTCGCTGGGAGCCTTTTTCTCCCCGGCGTTCTCCACCAGGTCCAGGATTTTGGACACGGTGGACTCTTCGCAGGGCTTGGTGACTTTGACCCGCAGCAGCCCGGACTGGTTCACGCAGCCGCTAATCACCGCATCCCCAGGCCCCACGTCCCTTGGCACGGACTCGCCGGTGAGGGCGGCGGTGTCCAGGGCGGAGACGCCCTCCAAAACCTCGCCGTCCAGGGGAACCCGCTCGCCGGGCTTCACCACAACGACGGAGCCCACCTCCACATCCTCCGGGTCCACCTCTTCCAAAGAGCCGTCCTCGTTCTCTAAATTGGCAACGTCGGGCCGAATATCCATCAGGGCGGCGATGGACTCGCGGGACTTGCCCACGGCGTAATCCTGGAAGAGCTCGCCGGTTTGGTAGAAGAGCATGACGAAGACGGCCTCGGCGTACTCCCCGGTGGCAAAGGCCCCGACGGTTGCCAGGGCCATGAGGAAGTTCTCGTCAAAGACCTGGCCGTTTAAGATGTTGCGGACGGCCTTCCAAAGAACGTCCCAGCCGATGACGGCGTAGGGAACCAGGTACAGCAGAATTTCCATCCACCGGGGTGGCAGGTACAGATTGGGCAGCAGCTTGACGGCAACCAGCAGCACTGCCGCCGCCAAAATTCGATACAGCATTTTTCGCTGTTTGCGGGTGAGGTTGTTCATGGGAAACGCCTCCTTAAAGACGCGGGGTTTTCCGCTTGATTTTCTCGTTTGGGTCTGCTATACTGGAGGCAACATAGAAGGTGGCCATGCTGCCTGTGCTGTGCCGGTAGGCTCCCTATGCTTCGTTAGGGCGGGGAGCTTACTTTTTTGTGCAATTCAATAGGGACCGCCGGCAGGCTATGGCCTGCGCAACATCGCCAGCCCTACGGGCAGACGGCCGGGGACCACCTCCACCGTCACCCGGCCCAGCCCTAGGCGCTCCAGAAAGGCCCGGTAGGTTTCGGGAGTGAAAGCGTGCTCGTAGTGAAAGCCCACGCCTTGATAGATTTTAATCACCGCCCCATAGGCCGCTCCCGTCTTTCCCTGAAGATAGGTGGGCAGAAGAAGCCGCCCGCCTGGGGCGGTCACCCGCCAAAGCTCCCGGACCGCCTCTTCCGACTCCGGGAGCAGGTGGAGTACGTTGGCGGCGATTACCGCGTCAAAGGCGCCGTCCGGGTCCGGCAGGGCGGTCAGGTCCCGGCGGGCAAAGTCCAGGTTGGTCAGCCCCCGGCGGCGCGCCTTCCGCTTCGCCTGCTCCAGCATGGCCTCCGACAGGTCTGTGCAGAGGACAACGCCCGCCCGCTCCGCCGCCACCAGGGAAAAGAGCCCCGTTCCGGCGGCGCAGTCCAGCACCCTGGCCCCGGCGGGAATCCACTCCGCCGTCCGAGCCGCAGCGGCGGCGTTGGCCCGCCGGTTGCTCCATTGGGTGCAGTCATAAAACCGGGCCCAGCGGTCCCAAAAGGTGCTCAAAGGTTGATGACGCAGTCAGGCTCCACCTTTTTGCAAACCGCCACAATTTCCTTCATGATCTCGTCAAACCGGGCGTCGTCGGCGTCCACGGTCATTTTCTGGGCCATGAAGCTGACGGTGGCATCGTGTACCCCGTCAACTTTTTTGATGGCCTCTTCCATTTTCGCGGCGCAGTTGGCGCAGTCCAAATCGGTGAGCTTGAAACGCTTTTTCATGATGATCTTCCTCCTGATATGTTGATATGTTTCGCATAGGGAAAACGGAATCACTCCCGGACGTGCTCCAACCCCTGGTCGATGATGGTCTTCACATGGTCGTCCGCCAGAGAGTAAAAGACGGTCTTGCCCTCCCGCCGGGACTTTACCAGGCGGACATTTTTCAGTGCCCGGAGCTGGTGTGAGATGGCCGACTGAGTGAGCCCCAACAGCGCCGCGATGTCGCAGACGCACATCTCCGCCTCGAAAAGCGCGTAAAGGATGCGGACCCGGGTGGAGTCCCCAAAGATGCGGAACAGCTCCGTCAGATCGTAGAGCGTGTCCTCCCCCGGAAGCTCCCGCCGGACTCGCTCCACCAAGCTCCCTTGGGCGTGGATAAAGTCACAGCACTCCACATTGTAGCGGTCCTCCATGGCGCCGCCCCCTTTCAAATGAACAATTGAACTAGTGTTCATATGTTCATTATACTCATCCCCTCCGGTTTGTCAACCCTCTTTTCAAAAAAGTTGAAATGGAACCGGGCCTGTGCTATACTGGCCTTGCTTTTATCACATAAGCCGGAGGTCTTTTATGGAAAACTTGGACAAGCTCCTTCTGGAATCGCTACACCTGGGGGACAACGCCTTTTTGGATCACAATTTTATTCAGCTGGAATCCTTGGAGCCGGACGTGGCCGTCTTCCGCCTGGAGATCCGTCCAGAGAGCCGGAACCCTTATGGTATGGTTCACGGCGGGGCGTTTTACACCCTGGCGGACGACGCGGCGGGAGAGGCTGTTCACACGGACGGACGGTATTATGTCACCCAACACGGGGACCTGCACTTTCTGGACAACCGGGCCCACGGGACCATCCGGGCCACCGGCCGGGTCCGCCACCGGGGACAGTCCACGGCGCTGGTGGATGTGGAGATCACCGACGCAGCCGGGGCCCTGCTGGCTTCGGGGGTGTTTACCTATTTCCACGTGGATCTGAACCGTATGGTGGAACGGGTCCAGGAGACATAAAGAACCGGGACCCCTGGGGGTCCCGGTTCAGGTTGGCAAAAATACTTTTTTGACAGCCTGAGCAAGTTTTCAGACTTTTCAAAAGGTCTGAAAACTTATGATTGAAAACGAGAGGAACCTTTCCTGGGTTCCTCTCGTAGCTCTCTTCCTTCCCGTCGGGGAAGGGTTTTACGGTTTTTCGACACTCTGAACCGGCCCCCCAGAGGGGGCCCGGTTTCTTGCTTGCCCAAAAGAGGCGTATCCACTTTTCTGAAGGGGACTTCCATTTTATTCGCCGGCTACAGGCCGCAAACGCCGGCGGAAGGGGGGGGGAGTTGGAACGTCTTCCGGCTGCTCTCAGCCAAATTTTTCCTCCAGCTCCTGCCAGAACTCCACCAGCTTGCTTTTCAGCACATAGCTCTGGTTTTCCTCCGTAATGAGTCCCACTTGTCCAGAGGACAGTCCGGCGGCCAGGGCCGCTTCCGGCACCTCCGCTGCGGCGGCGGCGCACAGAGGCGGAAACACCACGCACCACCAGTTCTGTCCCTCCCCCGCGCCGATGACGGCCCGAAGGGCCAGATACCTCCCGGCAGGGAGGGTGAAGCCCTCGTACTCCCGAGTGGGAAACATGGTGTCTTCCAGTTTTATGGTCACATCATAGTCATAGCCGTTGGCCCGGATCTCTCCGGCGGCCATTTCCTCCAGCTCCCAAAGCCGCTCTTGAAGCAGGGCCTCTGCCTCCCGGCGGTCCGCCGCCTCCGTCAAAATGGGTTCCGTGCAAGCGAGAATCCGGTCCCGGACCCGCAACTTCAGGGCCTGGTCCTCTTCCGAGTCGGAGTTTGCCAGCACGTGGAGGCGGACCACCTTATCTGACAATTCCTGCCCGGTTTGCAGAGCCGCAGCCCCGGAGGCCAGAAAGGCCGCCAGAAACAGCAACAGTGTGATTTCCACCAGTTTCAGCTTTCCCGCCCGTTCGGTTTTCATATGTCGTCCATTCCCTTCCCGGCCCCTTGCGGGCCTTTGGGGAAAGCATGGACGGCTTTTTCAAATTTTATTCCGGTCCCAGGAAATTTTTTCTTGCCCAGGCTTCCAGCGCCTCGCTCTCCGGCGGTTCCTCCGGAGCCGCTTCGCCGTGGGTCTTCTCCAGGTCGGAGGTGTCGATGGGGGCGCTTTCCTCAAACAGGTCGTAGTAGTCCTCGTTCTGGAGCGTGGGACGGCGTTTCCGGGCAATGGCGGTAATGGTGGGGTAGAGTACAATGGCAATGAGTCCGCCGGAAAAACCGTTGTTATAAAGGTTCAAGCCCGCCACAGGCCCGCCGGTCTGGAGTACCAGGGAGGCGTGGATAAATCCGGCCAGCACGCCATAGGGCCACCCGAAGTGCCCGGAGATTGGGGCCAAGGTGGTGCCGAAAAGCCCCGCCAGCTGGAGAGAGGGATACCCCGGCGTGTAGTGCATACCATAGGCGCCGATAAAGACCCCCACCATGACAGGCAAGATGTTCCGGGCGTGTTTGCCGAAGGCGGAAAAGCCCATGATGGTGAAAATGCCCCCGATGGTGGGCCCGTTGAGATCCCCTCCCACCAAAAGAACATAGCCCATACCCAAAAAACCGTTGACCCCGATGTTTACCATAACCGGGCCATATCCGAACATCCGGAGGTAATCACTGGGCGCCCGGCCGGTGGTGGAGAGAAGGCGCCGGTACCCGGTCCAGACGCTCCAGGCGGGAACGCCTGTGGCGAAAAAGCCCAAAAGGATCAGCGCCGAGCACAGCAGGCCCAGCACAGCGATGAAGCCGGTGTTGTACCCCCGCGCCCAATAGAGAACGGAGTCCGGGCTGTCGCCAAAGGCGGTGAGCACCGGCACGATCATCATGGCGAAAAGGCCGCAGGCAAACCCCATGTTGTAGAGGTTCATGCCGTTTTGGACCTTATAGGTATACGCGGACAGGGAAGGCAAAATGAAGCCCACCAAAATCCCCGTGGCCGTTCCCAAAAGGAGATTGGCGTGAACGCTGCCCAGGGCCATATAACTAACCAGCGGAGCCAGAGAGGTGGCAAGCAGCGCCACGGAGGCGTGTCTGGAAAAAGGTTCTTTCTGGTATTTGGCATAGAACCAGGTCCCCAAAATGATGGGCCAGATGTTGATGAAGTTCTTTCCAAAGAGGGAGAAACCCGCCATCAGTCCCATCTCCACAATGGTGAAGCCGTTAAAGGGATCGCCGGAGAATTTGATAATGCAAATGGAAATCATGGTCACCAGTCCCGCGTTGACCAGGGCCGCGCCAGGGCCGCCGATGGACACATAGTCCGTAATCAGCAAATCCTGCATGGTGACGATGTGGTACAAGCCCTTTAAGATCTCCATTGGAGCTTCCAGCGTCAGCCCCAGAAGCATCAGCCCAACGGAAAACACCAGCGTGGCCGGAAATAGATTTTGATAGCGGTTTTGCAAGATAGTACCTCCCTGTTTCAATTCCTCGCCCCTTATTATACCGGGAAAACCCGGGATACGCAAGGCGGTTTTGCCGGTGTTTTCCCAAAGGCCACGCGGCATCTCCCTTCCGAAGAACGCAACGGGACCATCCCCTTCCCGTGGCCGGTCCCGTCTCAGGCTGTCGAAAAAGGATTTTCGCCAGCCTGAGCAAGGTTTTCAGACCTTTCAAAAGGTCTGAAAACCTTTTGATTCAAAACGAGAGAAACCCCTGATGGGTTTCTCTCGTAGCTCTTTTCCTTTCCGCTCCATTTTAGACAGTACTTTTTGACAGGCTGCAATGGGACCGGCCCCTTTCCGGGGCCGGTCCCGTTTGTCAGTGGTTGCGAATCTCGAACGCCTGGGGAGGCATGGACTCTGAGAGGGCCATGAGGGCGTGGTTGAACCCCCCGCCATAGTCGAAACGGATGTCGGAAAGCGTCGCCCCACTGAGGCGGTCCGGCATGGAGAAGGTGAAGCGGCTCCCCCTCCCCAAGTGAGATTCCGCCGTGATGGTTCCGCCATGCCCCTGGGCGATTCCCCGGCACAAAGCCAGTCCCAGGCCCAGACCCTGGGGCGGCGGGGCGGGAGCATCCGCCTGGTGATAGCTGTCAAAGAGGGTCTCCAGCCGTTCCGGAGCAATGCCGGGGCCGGTATCCTCCACGGAGAGGAAGACCCGCCCCCCCGTCAGCCTCAGCTCCATCGTAATGAGACCGCCGGCGGGCGTGAACTGAAAAGCATTGGACAGCAATTGATAGAGGAGCTGCTCCAACGCGTCGGGGCAAAAGGAACAGATGTGGCTGTCCGCCGCGCAGATCAAGCGGGTCTCCAGCCCCCGGAGCGGCGCCAGAGAGGCGGCCCGGGCAAAAACATCCGTTACAAACTCCACAATGTCCCGGTCCCGCTGGGGCAGGGGGGCGCCGTTGAGGTACCGCGTGGCGGAGAGGTTGTTCACCAACCGAATCAGCCGGTAATAACTCTGATCCACCAGGGCGGCCTTGGCGTCCAGCTCGGGGTCCTGCTCCCGGGCGCTGGCAGGCGCCAACCGGGCGGCGGCAAAATACAGGTTGCTCAAGGCCCCCCGCATCTGAGCGGCGGCCTGGGGCAACAGTGAGAGGTCCAAATCCATGGAATAACTCCTTTCCGGCGAAACTCCCGGAGAGGTCTCCTCCCTCTGGAAGTGTCTGAGCTAGCTTTTGCCAGGGACGGCGGTCCAAGCCGAGGAAAAGACTGCCTGTCCCGGAAATATCATAGCAGAAAGCTGGAAAAAACACAAGGAATTTATCGAATCTTGTCGAATTCCGTCGAACCAAAGGGAAGCCGGGGGAGAAAAACGCCGCCCGGTGGGCGGCGTTTTCGCGCTTGCAAAGCAGGCTCTCACTCTTCGGATTCCTGAACGGCGGGCTTTTTCCGGCGTCCTCCACGGCGGGGGCGAGTCACCTTCACCGCCTTTTCCGTCTCCGGCTCCGGAGTTTGAAAGACGCGCTTGAGGTGGTTATACAGGGCGCAGCCCTGGGCGGAGCCGTACTCTTTCACCAAAGCATTGCAAAGCTCCTGGCGGTCCGCCGCCCGGAGGACAAAGGGCAGGTGGAGGCAGCTTTCGATGGAGGGCCGCAGCGCCACCTCCTGAAAAGCGCCGGCGTACCGGGACTGGAGGGCCTCGATGGAGGCGGAGTAGCCTTTATCCTGGCTGATGACGTAGGCGTAATCCGCCTCCCGTTTCCCCACCAGAACGCCCAGCTCGGTGATGATCTGGAAGTCAATAGAGTTCTTGCCGCCCCGGACACTCTCGATATACTGCACGTCCGCCGCCGTCCCGGCGCAGAGTTTTTTGAGCTTGCTAAGAGCGAGACCTTTGTCCTTTTGATAGAAGATCAAAACGGTATCCTGCTCTGAGAGCATATCGACGCCGGTCAGGCCTGTGCCAATGTTATTGTCTCCGTCCACGAGAAAAATCGTTTTCATGAAGTCGTTCCTTTGTATCTTATTCGCGCCACGCTCGGCGCGTGCGGGTATCGGGTATGAAGATTTAGTATATCAGTTTCCCGGCGGAAAGGCAAGGGGGAAAACCGTCAGACTTCGATTCGTAAAGTAATATTAGCGTTGACAAACAAAAATATCCACTATCAAATTTGATAGTGGATATCATGTTTATTCTATTAAACATGAAACAATTTTATATGTATTTTCTGAGGTTGAAGTAATTTTAACAACATAGTTAGACCGTATCATTGCTCCGAAACTATTTTGCGCATCTACCCATCCGCTTACTGTCCATGTATCTCCAGAACGAGAAACTTTTTCTTCATCAGGCCATGGAAATTTTGCAGTTGAAGGAGCTTTCAAATGGGATGAAACAATCGAATGAACTTCAGCCCTAGCCCATGTTTCATCATGCCCATATGAATCTTTATTTACAATAATAGTACTGCCCATGCTTATGTTGCTGCTTATATTTGAATTAGAAGTTCCAAAAAACATAATTATGATTAAAGATATTATTATGGCAACTGAAAATGTTAAAATAGTTTCTAAAACCCCTGCTTTTTTTACGCCTACTTGATCTGGTGAAATTTTTTCTGCTTCTGTTTTTCCTAAAATTTTGTCTCCGCATATGGGGCAACTATTTGCTCCTTTTGTTAATATTTTGTTACATTTATTACATCCTATAAATAAGTTCTTATTCCCGCATTTAGGGCAATCCATTTTATCAACAGGCAATATACTTCTGCATTTAGAGCATATTTTAACCATACTAACCCCTCTTTTTAAATCATATTAACTTTTTCGCCTAATAACGCTTTAACATTATTAGGTGCATTTGCATATAACTCCAATACTTCAAAGAGCGTAAATACACCAAATAAATCATCAACATAAATGACGATATGCCCTTGAGCTTTGGCCTGATATCGCTTTAAAAGTACAGGAAGAGACTTTCCGCTAAACTCTGCTCCATCCGGCAGCATAGTGTAAAGCTGGAAGAACAGATACCCAAACAGAACGCATACAATATGAAACGCAATGAGATTCAGCTTTGTACTCTTGAAATCTTCCAGCTTCCAGAAATCCTTTAGTTGCCGATAATCTTCCTCAATTTCTGGACGCAAGCAATATGTATCAATAATGCCTTTAGCAGATTGGTCTAAATCTGTTGTGACAATGACAGCATAGGAATCCGTATCTTCATACCAAATTACACATCCGTTGATCGGAACATTTGCAGCCTCTGGTATCTTTTCCTCAAACGGCCAGTATTCGCCTAATCCTGTAATCAACGATATCTGTTGGCGGTTATACTTCGGATTTTTGGACCATTTGTTCTGAACTTTAGCCGCCTGGACAGCAATTTGAAAACTAACCATACCCTTTTTTAGCGGGACGTATGTATCGATGTTTCGCTCTGTTTTCAAATAATTTATAACTTCTCTGGATAAAAAACCTCTGTCATTTATCAGGATATCACCGCTTTTGAGCATGGGAGAAGTCATAAGCATTTCCTTGCTCAGTGTTAAATCATGAGTGTTCAAAGAACCAAAGCGAATATCCTCAATAATTCCACTATCTCCTACAATGCCACGCAAAGTAGCCAGCTTATAGCCCCTACCCTTTGCCAGAGCACCATCCTTTGTCCGCTTACTGTATGATATTTCAGAGCCTTCATAGTTTTGGTTGCTGAAATTGACCTCTAAATCTGTACAGTCCAAAATATGAATGTTAGGAATCATGTCCAGTTTTGGCATTATGTGTTTTTGGACAGTTTGATTATAACCTTCAATTAAGTCATCAGAGTTATATTTCCCAAGCAGAAACCGGATACTGCCCTCATTCATCAAGGATTCTCCAATATTGCCGGAATCGTCATATAAACTGTACCCAAGCGCGCCTAAAACCCGATGGTCCGTAATTGCATTTGGAATATCGGTTAAACTGGTATGTACTTTCATTTTGGCGGCTATCGCAGAGGCCCATATAATGCTGTATGGAACCGTCGTATTATGAGAACGCCTGTCCTGTATTCCAGAGGTCAAACAATCAAGGACTCCAGAGGTGTGCATGACATGGATGATATCATCGACTAAATTCGTTGTACTCAACGCAACAGCGTCAATTTTGCCAGAACGGACCTGCTCAAGAACCGATTCCTTGTCGTTCCGGCAAACTTTCAACATAATACACACCCCCTTCCACTTGTTGTTGTAGCTATTCTAGCACAGCGGGGATGAAATGTCAAATTATTATGTCATTTGATGACAGAATAAAAATATTTAATGTTAATGTAATGACCTCCAATATTTTAGATAATAACAAAACAAGAACGGAGGCTTTAAAAATGATTGGAGAACGCATTAGAGATACACGTGAAAAAAACGGTCTAACACAAGCAGCTTTAGCAAAAAAGCTGGGGATATCTAGGTCGGCTGTTAATGCCTGGGAATTGGGCGTGAGTGTACCATCTGCACAGTATCTTGTAGAATTATCGCGGCTTTTTAACGTTTCTACAGATTTTCTGCTAGGATTGGATGGTAAAGAGGTAGTAGACATATCCGGCTTGGATGATTCTGAAAAGAAAGTGATTTACTTCTTGATCGACTATTTTAATAATGTTGGAAAGATTGTAAGAAACATCAATATACAAATGGAAGCTGACTTTGATATAATAAAAAAAGAAGCAGATAAGATATCCGTCGAAGCAGTAAAGCGGGTACTGGATGAAGTGTTGGCTATGAAAGAGCTGATTTAGTTACACCTCAAATTCCCCCATATTTTTTGTGGGAAATGCCAGTTTACTTGTTGTTGCTGTTTGTGTATAATATAAGAAAGATGGATAATGCTTCGTTAAAGGAGACGAGTGACGGTTCTGACTCGTCGGTAAAATAAAAATTGACCGAGCGAAGGAGACGAGTGACGGTTCTGACTCGTCGGTAAAATAAAAATTGACCGAGCGAAGTATTTAAGGGTTAGTCTTTACGGCTAACCCTTATCCATTTAACGGGGGTGTCGAATTTTGGAGTTTGATATAGATATTTGTTCCTTATCTAAAAATTTTTATGATGATTATCCTATTAAAAAATATCCAGAAATAATGTGCAAAGAAAATAGACCATACACTTGTCTTTTAATAGATTTTCATAATAAATATTTAATTTGTATACCATTTCGTTCAAATGTAAAGCATTCTGAATCATTTACTTTTTCCAATACAAAGCGTTCAAAAAAATCAAAGTCAGGGTTAGACTACAAAAAAGCTATACTAATAGAGAATAAACGATATATTGATAATAATAATGTTGTCGTTGATTCTGACGAATATAGAGAAATGATAAAAAACAAGAACAAAATAGCAAATGATATAAATAATTACATAAACGAATATATATCATTTGCAAATGGAGAAAAATCAGCAAAATGCAAAGAATACGATAGAAAATATAAATACTCTACACTTCCATATTTTAACGATATTTTAGGGATAAAGTAAGGCCAGCCAAATAATAGGCTGACCTTTTCTTTTAAAAAATCTACTTTACGAATCGAAGACCGTCAGAATCTCTTTTCATAGATCTTAGTTTGCATTCGGACCTGTCTCTATGGAATTTCACAGCGAACAGAAACGAGCCTGACGGTTCTCAATTTATCGAGCAGCTACCTGCAAGGGGGTAACTGCTCGCTTTTCGATACTTGGACCCATCATTTTGCCTGGCGGCACCAGGCAACGCCCATTCTGAAAGGGGAGAATGGCAGAGGCCGTGACCCCCTCAAATGCGCTCTACGGGCAGGCCCTGGAGATACCGGCGGACAACGTCAAAGGCGTGGTTCGCCGCCAGACCCTGAATGCGGTCCCGTCTCCGCCGGCCCAGGTCCAGGGAGCGGCAGAAGGTCCCCTCCGGCGTGGCCAAGCCGACGTACACAATACCTACAGGAACGCCCCGCTCGTCCGGGTCCGGCCCCGCCACTCCGGTGACAGAGACCCCCAGGTCCGCCCCAGTGAGCTTCCGGACGCCCTCCGCCATGGCCCGGGCGCATTCGGCGGAGACGGGGCCGTATGTATCCAGAAGGTTCCCGGGCACGTGTAGGAGGTCCGCCTTCACGCTGGTCCAGTAGCTGACCACGCCGCCCCGGTAGACCCCGGAGGCCCCGGGGATGGCGGTCATTCGCTCCGCCACAAGGCCGCCGGTGCAGCTCTCGGCAGTGGCCAGGGTGAACCCGCGGCGGAGCAAATGGCCGTGGCAGCAGTCCGCCAGATCGCCGCCGTCCCCGCTGTAGACAATATCTCCCAAGGTTTTGTAGACCATCTCCCAGACGGGAGCCAGCATGGCGCGGGCCTCGTCCCCGGTGGCAGCCTTGGCGGTGGCCCGGAGACGGACCTCGCAGGGCTTGGCGTAGGTGGCCAGGGTGGGGTTGGTCATATGGGCCATTTTCTCATGGAGCAGCTGGTCCACGGAGGATTCCCCCATACCAAAGGTCATGATGTCCTGGGAGACAATGACCTCGTGGGAGAGCTTCCGGAGGTAGGGCTCCACGTGGCGGCGGAGCATGGTTTCCATCTCGTGAGGAGGCCCCGGGAGCATGAGGACGCGGACCCCCTCCGCTTCAAAGGCGCAGCCGGGGGCGGTGCCCACGGGGTTGTCGAAAACCGTGCAGCCCTCGGGCAGCTCCGCCTGCTGGGTGTTGTTCTCCGGCATGGGAACGTGGAGGGCGGATTCGTAAAAGGTCCGGATGTCCTCCAAAATGTTCGGGTGAAGCACCAGGGGCTTTCCAAATGCCTCGCAGATGGTCTGCTTGGTGAGGTCGTCGTAGGTGGGGCCCAGGCCTCCGGTGGTGATGAGGATGTCCGCCCGGCGGCGGGCAATGTCCAGCGCTTCTTTCAGCCGTTCCGGGTTGTCACCCACCACCGTGTGCCAAAAGACGTTAATCCCCAGGGCGGAGAGGCTTTGGCTCAGGGTTTGGGCGTTGGTGTTGGCGATGTTGCCGAGAAGCAGCTCGGTGCCTACGGCGATGAGTTCGGCAGTATGGGACATGGCGGCACTCCTTTCCCCCGTATAGGGGCGGCTTGTACTTGCCCTTGCGGGCGCCGGGTCAGGGCTTGACCCAAATCCACTCCTCCCCCTCCAGGGAGCGGGCCATCAGGCTCTCGATATCCAGTTTGGCCTCCGCCAACCGGACATCTTCCACCTTGGGGCGGGTGGCAGGGTGGCGGGGGGTGAAGACCGTACAGCAGTCCTCATAGGGCAGTATGGAGGTGTCGTAGGTTCCGATCTCCCGGGACATCCGGATAATCTCCACCTTGTCCATGCCAATCAGAGGCCGGAGGACCGGCATTTCCGTCACATCGTCGGTTACGCCAAGGGCCATCATGGTCTGGCTGGCCACCTGGCCCAATGACTCCCCGGTGACAAGGGCTTTGGCCCCCGCCCGCTTGGCCACGGCCTGGGCCAGACGCATCATGAAGCGGCGCATGATAAGGGTGAAATACTCCTCCGGGCAGTTTTTCCGAATCTCCTCTTGAATCTCCGTGAAAGGCAGGATGTGCACCCGGAGACGCCCGCAGTAGGCCGTCAGCAACCGGGCCAGCTCCAGCACCTTGTCCTGAGCCTGCTGGGAGGTGTACGGCGGGGAGACAAAATGGACCATCTCCAGCTCCACCCCCCGCCGGGCCATCATCCAGGAGGACACCGGGCTATCCAGTCCGCCGGAGAGGAGGCTGACGGCGTGTCCCCCCATGCCCACAGGCAGTCCCCCCGCTCCAGGGACGGCAGGGGCGTGGACATAGGCGTATTTCTCCCGGATCTCCACATGGACCGTGAGATCCGGACTGTGGACGTCCACTGCCACGTGGGGGAACGCCTCCGCCAGCTCCCCCCCCACGGCCTGGGAGACTTGAATGGAGTTCATGGGATACTGTTTGTCCGCCCGTTTGCTCTCCACTTTAAAACTCTTCGCCCCGGCGAAGTTCTCCGCCAGATACTCCTTGGCCGTCTCCACGATGGCCTCCACCGTTTTCTCACAGGGCACGGCCCGAGCGACGGACACCACACCAAATACCTGCCGCGCGGCGGCATAGGCCGCTTCCATGTCGCAGGTATCCGCAGTGGGCTCGGCGTAGATGGTGCTTTGCCGGATATAAACCTGAAAACTGCCGCAGGATTTCAGGCGGCGGGCCACATTGGCCACCAGCCGGTCCTCGAAGGAGCGGCGGTTCAGACCCTTTAGCACCACTTCCCCCAGCTTCAGCAGGAACATTTCATTTTGCCGCATGGCGTTCATCCTCCGTAGACGTCAAATTTACGGGTGCTATTATAGCGCACTTTTCCCGGAAGAAAAAGAGGGTTTCCGAAATTCTTGCAATTTTATCCGGAATCCCATATAATGATTCCAGCTTACAAAAGGAGGATCTCCCCATGAAAATCGTCGCCATCAACGGAAGCCCCCGCAAAAACGGCAACACCGCCCTGGTCTTGGAGGCCGCGGGCCGGGAAATCCAGGCCGCCGGCGTGGAGTTTCAGGTCTTTCAACCCGGCGCAAACGTCCGGCCCTGCATGGCCTGTTACCACTGCCTGAACACCGGGAGCCTGCGCTGTATCCAAGACGGTGACGGCGTCAACGAAATCATCGCCGCCTGCATCGAAGCCGACGGCCTCCTCCTGGCCTCTCCGGTATACCACGGCGGCATCGCCGGGGGCATGAAATGCGTGCTGGACCGGCTGATCTTAGCGGCGGGCTGCGGCGTCAACCAGCTTCACCACAAGGTGGGCGGGGCTTTGTGCACCCTCCGCCGCAGCGGGGGGATGGAAACATACCAGCAGCTGCTGGGAACCATGGACGCCATGGAGATGATTCTGATGACCTCCGATTACTGGGGCGCGGTTCATGGGGCGGACCCCGGCGAGGCCGCCCAGGATGAGGAGGGCATGGCTGTGGCCGCCCGCTTGGGGCGGAATATGGCCTGGATGGTCCAGGTCCTCCACGAAACAAAATGCCCCTCCCCCCAGGCCGCGCAACGGCCCATGACGAACTTTATACGCCAGATTTAAAAATGTCTAAAAACCTGGGATGGAATATGAAGGGACCCCTTCCCGGGTTCTCCTTGCCATCTTCTCCTTTTCCACCCAACGAGTTCTTGCTCTTTCTATAAGCCGAGGCGGCCCGCGTTACGCGGGCCGCTTTTTTTGCGCTCTCAGTCTCCTCGAAGCAAGAAGAGCTGAAGGACCTTCTCCGCCAGCCGCAACTCCCGGGGTGTACATTCACGTAGAAGCGTTTGAAGGGAGTCCATCTCCGCCTCGCCCCCCTCCTCTCCAAAGAGTATATACTCCATGGACAGCCGGGATGTTCGGGCCACCTTAATGAGTGTGTCAATGGACATCTGAGAAGTGCCTACTTCAATCTGGCCATAGTACCCCGCGCCAATATCCGCCAGCTCTGCAAACTGCTCCCGGGTCAAGCCCAGGTGTTTTCGTCTCTGGCGCAGGCGCCGGCCTGTTTCCACGCGCTCTTGTTTTGTCATAAATATGCTGCTCCTTCCATTCTGTTTCGTCCAGTCTATCCTTGGAAACCGGCACACAAAATATGCGGAAAGATATTGATTTTTGCTACTTTTTATCGTATGATGCAAGCGAGAAAATCCTTGTACCCATTGCGGTACAAGGATTTCGCGGTTTTTTGGGGGTAATTTGATTTCATTAAATAATTGTAACATTATAAATTCCTCAGATTCGCCCGTCCTCATGATACCGCAAGGGAAATCCACTCTTCACAAAATCAAAAGCATCTTCTATTTTGATTTGCAAATGTAACGTTTGAGAAAGGAGCCGCTATGCAGGAGTACGTTGTCAACCGCCCTGATGAGGGGGCTATGGAACAAATTCTGCGGGAAAATTCCGGCAACGCCGCCGGAGCCATTTTGCGTCTGGCCTGGTTGGCCGGACTGCTGCGGGACGAAATCCAACATCTCACCTGGGAACAAGTGGACTTTTTAGACGGCAGCCTGGTCTTGCCGGACCGAAAGGTCCCCATTGGCCGGGAGTTGTCTGACTGGCTCCAAGCCCTGCGGGACGGGCGGGACCGAAGCCAGGAGGCTGTGGTCCTCTCTGACCGGGACCAAAAGCCTCTAACGCCCCAATCCATCTCCCGTTTGGCCCGCTCCGCCTTAGACAAGCATGGCCAGTCCCAAGTGCGGCTTATTGATTTGCGCCATGATTTTATCCTCCGGCAACTGGAGGAGCACGACTGGCAGTATGTCTCCCGGATCACCGGCGTGGAGGCAGCGGGGTTGAATGTCCACTTTGCCGGACATCTGGAGGAAAAGAAAATCTCCACCCGCATCCACCGGGAAACCGGCGTACAGATTGATGAATTTGCCCTTTGGAAGTTGCTCCGTACGGAGGGGATCAGTCCTGCCGGGATTGCTCTTTGGCTAACCTGGCAGGTGGGGTTACAGTTGGAGGAAATCGTCTCCCTGACCTGGGATCAAGTCGGGGAAGACCGGCTGTGCCTTCCTCAGCGGGAAGTGCCTCTGGCCGGTGGGGCCAAAAAAGCCCTGGAAGACCTTGCAAAACAAGCAGGCAGGGAGGGACCTGTCCTCACCGCTCCCAGAAGCCGGCAGCCTTATGACCGAACCCGCCTTTCAAAACTGGTCCGAGCCTCGTTGGTCCGGGCAGGGCTGGATGACCTCACCCTCCGGGACCTGCGGGTGGACTGCGCCCTGCGCTCCGGAGGAGAGGGGCAGATTCTCTCCCAAGTCCGGCGGCAAGGCTGGACCACTCGAAATGAGGTCATGGCACTTTTGAGCATTTCCCGCACCACCGCCTATAACCGCCTTAAGCAACTGGTGCGCCGGGGACGGCTCACTCAGGTGGGTACCCGCTATTATCTACCCGAAAAGGTAGTCCCTCCAGAACGGCAGGAGGCCGTTATTTTGGAATATCTAGAGCGTGAGGGTTTCGCCTACCGTCAGGATGTGGCACGGTTACTCGGTATCGACGTTGGCCAGTGCCGCCCTGTGCTTCAGCGAATGCTGGCCCGCGGGGCCATCCTTCAGGACCGGCAACGATACTTATTAAATAAAAAAAGCCCTTCTGACAAAAGCCCTTCTGACGGCGAAACCTTACCCCCCGCCGTTCCAGCCGGAAGAGGTAGCAGCGCCGAGCGAAAAGTATAGGAACGCCAGCTCTTTGTTACAAACATTTTTCAAATAAAATATATAGTTTCACGGCATTTATCAAACAAATTACAACTTCTCGAAAGCTATAGACAAATATGTGGAGGACTGTTACATTGAGCGTGCGGACGGCGGACGGATGAGGCCAATTCCAGGCTTGATGTGGGATCGGCTAGCCCCGACACGAATCCTGGAGGGGGCATCGGAAGTTCGGACGGACCGTAATCTTTAAAGGAGGAATGTTCAATGAAGAAATTCCTGTCCCTGCTTCTCGCGTTGATCATGACCATGTCTCTGGTCACAATTGGCGCGGGAGCGACTGAGTACAAAGATCTCACTGACAAGGACGAGATCCAGTACGAAGAAGCTGTTGCCGTTTTAAATCGTATCGGTATCATTACCGGCTACGATGACGGCAGCTTCCAACCCACGAAGGAACTGACCCGCGGGGCCGCCGCCAAGATCATCGTTTCCCTGTTGATCGGGCCCGAGGCCGCCAGCAACCTTCCTACCAACTACGCGCCCTACCCCGATGTCCCCGCTGGTTCTAACTTTGCGGGCGTCATCAGCTTCTGCAAAACATCCAACATCATCAGCGGTTATAGCGATGGCACCTTCAAGCCCGGTGACTCTCTGACCGGCCATGCCTTTGCAAAGATGCTGCTGGGTGCTGTTGGCTATAAGGGTGATGTCGAGGGCTTCACTGGCTCTGGCTGGACCATGAACGTTGCCAACATCGGCAACCAGGCTGGCCTGTTTGACCGTCTGAAGTTCGACGGAAACCAGCCTGTTACCCGTGAGCAGGCCTGCCAGCTGGCTCTGAATACCCTGAAGGCCACCATGGTCCAGTACAGCGGCGGCGTGAACATCAACACTGCCAGCGGCGACACCATGACTGTCAATCCCACCCGCACCTACAAGACCAGCAACCAGGAATATGCCAAAAATATCAGCAACCGTAAGGCTGGTATCGAAGCTGGTAGCTACACCGACAACCACTATACCGTGGAGTTCGGCGAGGAGCATTTCCAGGATCTGCGTCTGGACGACGAGCACACCAATAAGCTGGATGACTTTGGCCGTCCCTCCAACGTGTGGAGTTACAAGAAGGTCACCATCGGCACCTTCCCCGTGGCTCCCGACTTCACCTACACCACTCAGGTTGCGGCGAAGGACGATGTGAAGACTACCGAAGCCACCAAGCTCCGCGCTCTGAACCTGAACGGTTATGAGACCACCACGGACGACAGCAAAACTCCCAAGACCCGCCTGTTCGTCAACGGCGAGGACAAAGGCACTTTGGCTGAGGTCGCCGACATTGCCGATTATACCGACAATGGCACCCTCGTCGAGGTTTATGTCTCCGATGACGACGCCGACTTCATTTGCAATGTAGTCGTTATCAAGACCCAGTTGATGGAAGTCAAGAAAATTGGCTCCGACTACGTCTCTCTGGACAAGGAAGACGATTGCGATGATAAGGCTGAGGGCTACAACCAGGAGCCCATTCAGGAAGAAGTCGAGGATGTTGAAATCAACGACAAGTGCTATGACTTCCTGAAGGAGCTGAAGGCTGGCGACAAAGTCGCGGTTGTTCCCCTGACCACCGACCAGGGCAAGACTTGGACCGTGGCGAAGGCCTACACTCCCGAGACCGTTACCGGCTCTTTGGACGGTTCCAAGACCTTCACCGCCTCCAATGTGGAGGACAAGGACCGCGGCGTGGTTGAGGTCACCGTGGGCGGCACCACTTACAAGGTCGCTCTGTGGAACAAAGACCTGAACAACGCCAACCGTGACATCATCAAGGTCACCAAGAACGATGTCACCCTGCTTCTGGACGAGTACGGCAACGCTATGCTCGCCAAAGACATCGGCTCCACCTCCGAGGTCATGATTCTCGGCGCGTGGCGCAACGCCGTTGTGAACGGTGTTCTGGTCCGTCTGGCCACTGGCTGGGACGTGAAGGGCAACGCTGTTTCTCTGAACGTTGGCGCTGAGCAAAGCTCTGCCGTGTATGGCTACGACAATGCTGTGACCGGCTTTAAGCCCGGCGATGTGGTGCGTTACACCAACGATGGTGTTACCGGCATTGCCGAGTGGAAACTGAATGAAAATGGCATCTTTGCCGCTCCTGGCAACGAAAACGCCGAGGGTGATGAATTCGCCATCAAGGCCAGCAACAGCGCCGTTCGTCTTGGCGATGCGGTGAAAGCTTATCCTCTCGCTGATAACCTGGTCATGAAGGCCAGCGGTGTGAAAACCATCTACGTTTCCTTCGACGGCGATGAAGTGGATTACATCGAAATCAAGAGCGGTCTCCAGAATACTACCAAGAAGGAACTGAACCAGACTGGTCCGAGCTGCAACCACTACGCCCAGGGCGTTGTGAAGCTGGACGGCGGCGCAGTTACCGCTAAGAGCGAAGTTGAGTATGTTGTCATCAAGCAGGAGTCCAGCGATGCCACTCTGAAGAACCTGGGCTATGTCTATGATGTTGACACCACCAACCGGCGCGACGAAAATGGCGACATTATCTCCGATTACCGCGTCTTCACCGTTGAGGAAGAAAGCAACCGGATGCTGTCTTCCAAGACCATTGGTAACCAGCGTTTCGTCCGCTTCAACGAACTGGACGCGGAAACCAAGCTGTACGATATGCGGACTTATGACCGCCGTCAAGCCAGCACTTCCGTGATGCGTGCCACCATTTTGGGCATTGCTGCCGCGAAGAACAACAACCTGCTGTCTCTGGACCCCGATAGCTACCGGAGCATGGCGAATGAAGTCCTCACCGACGCGAACACCGATGAGGATCTGAAGTATCCCAATATCCATACCAACACCAAGGACGGCTATGGTGTTGACCTGACCGTTGGCGATAAGAAGGCCGACCTGATCAACATCAAGGGCGCGAAGTTCCTTGACCTGACCAACAACAAGATCTCCGACGCGGACGATCTGGAGTACGTCCTCAAGGGCGACGCGGACAAGGGCATCGCTCCCAAGGACGTCAAGGTCCACATTGCCTTCAACGACAACCCGGACAACGACGAGTTCCGCCTGACCTACATCATCGTAATCGTTGATCTCGTTGACGACAAGGTTGTCACCGAAACCGGCGCTGTCAGCCCCAGTGTTGAGGGTGCCTTCACTCCTCTGGCTTCTGCCGAGGTTGGCAAGACCTATGAGATCACCCTGAACGACGGCTACAGCTACCTTGCTGCCGGCAACGTAAACGTCTCTGACGTGGTTGTGACCGGGAACAAGATCTCCTTCAAAGTCACTGCTCTGCCCGCCACCATCGGTGTGAGCAAGGATGCTGACATGAAGGAACTGACCCTGACCGGCGCTTGGACCACGTCTGGCTCCAATGCCGTTACCGTCTGGAACGCCGCTGGCACGGAACAGTACGAGGCCGAGAGAGTCACCACCATTGCCGGCACCGATCTGGTTTACAAGATCCCCGCTGATGCGGTTGTCCAGATCAAGGATACGGCCATGGATGACGGTACCTACCTGGTCAATGGCGAAACCTTGACTGTTACCAACGATATCGTCAAGGTCACTATGAATGACGATAAGACCTTGGACATTGCCAAGCTCCAGACGGCTGCTCTGACCTATGCCATTACCTTTGAGGAAGGGATCACCCCTGTCAAGTTCTATGGTGACCACGACAACGAAATCCAGGCCACCCAGAACGGCAATGTGTGGTACGTGAAGCGGAGCGACAATCTGTGCTACTTCACCGTTAAGACTACCTCTACCCAGTATGCTTTCGCCGCTGGTATGGCCACTCCGACCATGGCTTCCGGGAGCAACGTGACCCCCGCTCCTGCTAACACTGGTACTCCCCAGAAGATTGACATGAGTTCGGCCATTACCACCGATCTCTTTGTCTATGGTGCGACCAAAGTCAATGTCAAGTACATCAACCCCGCTTGCTTCGGCTTTGCCCCCAGTGCTGGCGCGGTTGCTTCCATTGACGAAGTTTGCTATGCTGTCCCCAGCTTCAAACTTAATCCGAGCATCGACGCGGTAGACGACACCGTTTCTTGCGCCATTCTGGGCACTGCGGACACCGCTGCCGACCGTATCCACAGCGGCACCGAGGTTGGCACCGATGAAATCACCATCCAGGGTGCGTATGCTATCACTCTCCAGAACGCCAAAGCTACGGTTGATGGTTCTGAGGTCACCGACAAGTTCTACATTGCTTACAATAAAACTTGTCCGACCGTGAACCCCACCAAGGGTAGCAAAGTGATTGATGTCACCAATGCCCCCACTGGTGCCGAGTACACGTCCGCCGCTGTTACCAGCGACATGACCCTTGGTGGTGCGGTTCTCCTGACACCTAACAGTCTGAACGTCCAGTACATGAGCCCTGAGTTCAATCGGCTTGTGCCCATCAATGCCTCTGGCCTCGTGGCGTACGGCACGGAAGTGACCGTTGAAGGCACACAGACGACAGCTGGCTACTGGGTCAAGGCTGTCAATGCGGATGGCGACGAAGTTACCCCCATTGCGAGCGAAAACTCTACTGCTACCCTCAAGTCTATGGCCAAGTTCACAGCTGATCAAGCTCTGACCTTCTCTGAAGTTAATACTTGATGGACGGTTGTTTTAGGGGAGGTTTCCTGTAAAACACGGAGTGTCCCCCGGGCATTTGCCCGGGGGACTTTTCGTGCTCAAAATGCCATCAGGCAGTAATCTTCCACCGACATGGAGGCGTCTGTCCCGCAATCCAAGTTCAGCGTGATCTGAAAACTCCCTTTTCCATCGTTATGTCCGATAAACTCTTGTTCCAGTGCGTTCACTCCGGAGACGGAAGTGGCGAAACCTCCTCTTACCCGCTCCATCTCCGTGCCGTTGATAGCGGCGGTAACTTTACCGCCGCTGTGATGGGTCCAAAGGCGAATCGTAGTCCAGCCGGATTGTGCGATAGAATAAGGAATCGAAGTCATGGAACCTTTTGCCCCTGCCCCTGTTAATACCAGGTGCCCATTTTTTACGGCCGCGCCGCCGATGAGAACTTCCCCTGCCAGTTCAGGAAAGTCCCAATAATGCATCGCCCGGTTCGGAAGTACCTTCCGCCGCTCCCGGAAATCCACCAGGGCCAGCTGGCCCACATAGTAGACGATGTTGGGAACCACCCGCTCCATTACCTTCATCCGTTCCTCCATTCCTGACAGGGCGGCGGCGATTTTGGCATTATCCGCATTAAAGTCCTCCATGCGAACGCGGTCGCTGAGATCCCACTGATTGAGCTGATAATCTTCCGTTTGTTTCATGTGGCAAACCCTCCTTATTAATCGACTTATTAAAGCGTGTAGCTCCCGTGGTAAATTGCACGTCGGAGTGCAACCGGAGAAAAACAAGCCTCCAAAGCCCCCGGCAAAATTTCCCTCTCTTCCGGCCGCATTCTTGTGCATTCCGCCAATTGCATAAATATTCATTATAGTCGTATAATTCTACCATCATCAAAACCAATGGAGGCGCCGTTATGAAAAAGAATATCAAAAAAATCGTCCTCGCCTATTCCGGCGGACTGGATACATCCATCATCATTCCCTGGCTGAAAGAGAACTACGGAAACCCGGAGATCATCGCCGTAGCCGGGGACGTGGGACAGAACGACGAGCTGGACGGCCTGGAGGAAAAGGCCCTCAAAACCGGGGCCAGCAAGCTCTACATCGCGGATCTCACCGACGCCATGGTAGACGAGGTGATCATCCCCTCTTTGAAAATGGGAGCCAGCTATGAGCAGTACCTCTTGGGCACGGCCTTCGCCCGGCCCATCATCGCCCGGAGTCTGGTGGAAATCGCCAAAAAGGAAGGGGCCGACGCCATTGCCCACGGCTGCACCGGCAAGGGAAACGACCAGGTCCGCTTTGAGCTGGCCATCAAGCGGTTTGCTCCGGACATGACCATCATCGCCCCCTGGCGGGAGTGGGACATCAAGGGCCGGGACGAGGAAATCGACTATGCCGAGGCCCACAACGTCCCCCTGAAAATCAGCCGGGAAACCAACTACTCCAAAGATAAAAACCTTTGGCATCTGAGCCACGAAGGTCTGGACTTGGAGGACCCCGCCAACGAGCCCCAGTATGAGAAGGAGGGCTTCCTGGAGATGGGCGTCAGCCCTGTCGCCGCGCCGGACAAAGCCACTTACGTGACCATCGACTTTGAAAAGGGCGTCCCTGTGGCGGTAGACGGCGAAAAAATGAAGGCCAGCGACATCATCCGCAAGCTCAACAAACTGGGTGGCGAAAACGGCATCGGCCTGCTGGACATTGTGGAAAACCGCCTGGTCGGCATGAAAGACCGGGGCGTGTACGAAACCCCCGGCGGCACGATTTTGTATAAGGCCCATCAGTGCCTGGAAATGATTACGGTGGACAAGGACACCGCCCATATGAAGAGCAAGCTGGCGGTGGACTTTGCGGACCTGGTGTATAACGGCAAATGGTTCACCCCCCTGCGGGAGGCCCTCAGCGCCTTCGCCGACAAAACCCAGGAGCACGTCACAGGCTCCGTGAAACTGAAGCTGTACAAGGGCAACATGATCACGGCCTCCATTACCTCTCCCGAGAGCCTCTATTCTGAGGAGCTGGTCACCTTCAACGAAAGCGCCTATGACCAGACCAACGCCACAGGCTTTATCAACCTGTGGGGCCTCCCCGACACGGTACTGGCCCTGCGGGAACAGGGAAAACTGTAACGCGAGCAGGCGCGGCCTCCCCTCTGTAAATCCCCGCCTTCCGTCTGTGGACGGAAGGGGGCAAAGCGGGGGAGCATTCCCGCCGCGCGGACCCTCGGCAACGCAATACGAATCTCTCTCCGCCAGGCGGAGAAACCAGGGGCCTCGGCCCCTGGACCCCTTTCAAAAAGGAGAACAGTACTCATGAAACTTTGGGGCGGACGGTTCAGCAAGGAGACAGATTCCCTGGCCAACGACTTCCAGTCCTCCATTCACTTTGACCAGCGGCTCTATCGGCAGGACATTCAAGGCAGCATGGCCCATTCGGAAATGCTGGCGGCTCAGGGGATCATCTCCCAGGCGGACAAGGCCGCGATTCAGGCCGGACTGACAGGCATCCTGGCGGACATTGAAGCGGGGAACGTGGCGTTTTCCCCCGTCAACGAGGATATCCACATGAATATCGAGGCCCTGCTGACGGCGCGCGTCGGCGAGGCCGGCAAGCGCCTCCACACCGCCCGGTCCCGAAACGACCAGGTGGCCTTGGATTTCCGGATGTACGTGCGCCAGGAGATTGGAACCGTCATCGGGCAGCTGCTGGAACTGGAAAAGGTGCTCTGCCGTCAGGCAAAGGAGCACCAGGGTACGGTCATGCCGGGGTACACCCACTTGCAGCGGGCCCAACCCGTGTCCTTCGCCCAGCACCTGCTGGCCTACGCCGCCCAGTTTCGCCGGGACGTCACCCGGCTGGAGGACTGCCGGACCCGGCTGAACGAGTGTCCTTTAGGTTCCGGGGCCCTGGCGGGCACCACCTACCCCATCGACCGCCTTCAAACGGCCCAGGCCCTGGGCTTCGACCGGCCCTGCGGCAACTCCATGGACGGCGTGTCCGACCGGGACTACGCCCTGGAATTTCTCAGCGCTCTCTCTATTTTGATGATGCACCTCAGCCGCTTTTCCGAGGAAGTGATTCTCTGGTGCAGCTGGGAGTTTAAGTTCGTGGAGTTGGACGAGGCCTATTCCACCGGCTCCAGCATCATGCCCCAGAAGAAGAACCCGGACATGGCGGAGCTGGTCCGGGGGAAGACGGGCCGGGTCTACGGCGATCTGATAAGTCTTTTGACCGTGATGAAGGGCCTGCCCCTGGCCTATAATAAGGATATGCAAGAGGATAAGGAGCCGGTCTTCGACGCTCTGGACACCGTAGAGCTGTGCCTGCCGGTGTTCACCGGGATGATCGGCACCATGAAGGTACTTCCGGACAATATGCGCAAGGCGGCGGGCCGGGGCTTCATCAACGCCACGGATTGCGCCGACTACCTGACCAAAAAGGGTATGCCCTTCCGGGACGCCTACACTGCCACAGGCCGGCTGGTGGCGGCCTGCACGGCGAAGGGAAAGACCCTGGAGGAACTGACCTTGGAGGAGCTGCAAGCCGTCTCCCCCCTGTTTGAATCGGACGTCTACGAGGCGCTGAAGTTGGAAAACTGCATGGCCCTCCGGCGGAGCTTCGGCGGTCCCGCCTCCGGCGAGACCACCCGGCAAATTCAGGAGATCGAGACCTTTGTGGCGGAGCGAGAGGCGTAAACCCTTTGTAGCGCCCATGGATATGGAGAGCGGCGGCTGTGGGATCTTCCCCTGCGGACTTGCAAAACCGGACCCCTTGCAAACTCCGGCGGAAAAAGCAGGACGGAGAATCAACCTGACGGAAAAGATGTGAGAGCGATGAGCAAACCAAAAATATATATCGACGGCAAAGAGGGCACCACCGGCCTTCAGATCTACGACCGTCTGGCGGTCCGAGAGGACATCGAGCTGCTCCTCATTGAAGAGGACAAACGCAAAGACCCGGTGGAGCGCAAGAAATTTCTCAACGAAGCCGACTTGGTCTTCCTCTGCCTGCCGGACGCCGCCGCCGTGGAGGCGGTGGGCCTGGTGGAAAACAGCCATACCCGGGTCATCGACTGCTCCACCGCCCACCGGACGGCGGAGGGTTGGGCCTACGGTTTTCCAGAGTTGTCCCCCGCCCACCGGGAGGCAGTTCGCAATTCCAAACGGGTGGCCAACCCCGGCTGCCACGCCACGGGCTTTATTTCCATTGTCTACCCCCTGGTGTCCATGGGAATTTTGCCTCGGGACACGGCGCTGAGCTGCTTCTCCCTCACCGGCTACTCCGGCGGCGGAAAGAGCATGATCGCCCAGTATGAACAGGATTCACGCCCCCCGGCATACTCCAGCCCCGCCCTCTACGGCCTGCTTCAAAATCACAAGCACCTTCCGGAGATGACGGTCCTTTGCGGCCTGGAGCATTCCCCGGTGTTCGTCCCCGTCGTAGACGATTATTACAAGGGCATGGCGGGCACGGTTCCCCTTCATATGTCCCAGCTCCAGGGGGTCTCCACCCTCCATGAGTTCTGGGAAAAGCTCCACGATTACTACGCCAAAACCGCCGGACCGGCGGGAGCCCTCCGGGTGGAGATGGACCCCACGGACCCCGAGAGCGGCGTGGACTCCGGCTTTAAGATCTATGCCAATATGTTGCGGGGAAAAGACACCCTGTCCCTCATTGTCACAGGGAACGACGGGCAGTTCACCGTCACCGCCCTCTTTGACAACCTGGGCAAGGGCGCCAGCGGCGCGGCGGTACAAAATATGAATCTCATGTTAGGTTTCGAGGAGACCGCCGGTTTGAATCTCTGAGAAAGTGCGAGGATACAATATGCTAAACTTCATTGACGGCGGCGTCTGCGCCGCCCGGGGGTTCCGGGCCGCCGGGGTCCACGCGGGGGTCAAGACCCATGCGGAATGGAAAAAGGACGTGGCCCTGATCGTCTCCGACGTGGATTGCTCTGCGGCGGCGGTGTTTACGAAGAACGTGGTCAAGGCCGCCCCCATCCATGTGGATCTCCGGCACCTGGCGGACGGAAAGGCCCGGGCCGTCATTGCCAACAGCGGAAACGCCAACGCCTGCGCCCCCCAGGGGGAGGAAAACGCGGAGCGGATGTGCGCCGCCGCCGCAAAAGCCATAGGCTGCAAGCCGGAGGACGTGCTGGTGAGCTCCACCGGCGTTATCGGCCAGCGGATTCACGTAGAGGCCATTGAGGCGGCTGTTCCGGCTCTTTGCGCCGCTCTGGAGCGCTCGGCGGAGGCCAGCGACGCGGCGGGCCACGCCATCATGACCACCGACACCTTGAAAAAAGAGGTGGCGGTGGAGACCACCGTGGGGGGCAAGACCGTCCGCCTGGGGGGCATCGCCAAGGGCAGCGGCATGATCCACCCCAACATGGGCACCATGCTCTGCTTCCTCACCACAGACATTGCCATTTCCCCGGAGATGATCAAAGAAGCCCTGCTGGAAACGGTGGCCGTCAGCTTCAACCGCATCAGCGTGGACGGAGATACCTCCACCAACGACACCTGCCTTGTCCTGGCCAACGGCCTTGCGGGAAACGAGCCCATTACGGCCAAGGGCCCGGATTACAACGCCTTCCTGGCGGCCCTGCGGGCCCTGTGCACAGAGCTTGCCAAAAAAATGGCCTCCGACGGCGAAGGGGCCCGGCACCTGATCACCTGCACCGTCAAAGGCGCAAAATCCGAGCAAAGCGCGGAGACCATCGCCAAATCCGTGGTCTCCTCCACCCTGACCAAGGCGGCCATCTTCGGCGCGGACGCCAACTGGGGCCGGGTCCTCTGCGCCATGGGCTATTCCGGGGAGGACTTTGATCCGGACCGCGTGACGGTTCGCTTCGCCAGCGCCGCCGGGGACATTCAGGTCTGCGCCAATGGCCGGGGCTTGGATTTTGACGAGGAGCTTGCCAAAAAGGTCCTGACGGAGCACGATGTTGAAATTAACATTTCCATGGGTGAGGGAGAAGCCTCCTGCACCTGTTGGGGCTGCGACATCACCTACGACTATATTAAAATCAACGGGGATTACCGGACATAAGAGGAGACCCTCGTGATTTTGATGATAGGTTTCCTGCTTTTTGTTGCCGTGCTTCCGGGCATTTTGGCCTTTCGTATTTCTGTGTGGTGCCTGAACAGGCGGCTGAACATCCCGGTATATCTTATCTTGGCCACCCTGGGGGTTGGAACCGTCTATGGCCTCTTGCGCCTAAGCGGGGTCCTTATTTTCCCTGGCGACCACACCTGGTCCGTGGACTTTTTCGACGCCTCCTGGCGGGATGACGGAGTCCGGTTTCTCGTTCTTTCCGGCGGGACTTTTGCGGGCACAGCCGCCGCCCTGTTCCCCGGGTGGAATAAGGGCGGCGATTCCCCAGGCGCTCAAATTGAAGAAAAGACGTGATTCATATGTCATCACATGAACAGCAGGCCCAAACCCTGATTGAGGCCCTGCCTTACATACAAAAGTTTACCGGCAAGACCATTGTGGTCAAATACGGCGGCAACGCCATGATCTCCGACGAGCTCCGCCGGGCGGTGATGAGCGACGTCATCCTCTTGAATCTGGTGGGCATTCGGGTGGTGGCCGTTCACGGCGGCGGGCCGGAGATTTCCGCCATGCTGAAAATGATTGGCCACGAGTCAAAGTTTGTGGACGGCCTCCGGTATACCGACGTCACTACCATGGATATTGTCCAGGCCGTCCTCTGCGGCAAGGTGAACAAGGACCTGGTGTCCCAGCTGGGCCGCCTAGGGGGGCGGGCCGTGGGCCTTTGCGGCATGGACGACCAGCTGTTCCAGGCGGAGCAGATGGATGAAAAATACGGTCTGGTAGGGCGCATCACCGGCGTAAACCCCGAGCCGGTGAAAAACGCCCTGGAGCACGGGTATATTCCCATTGTCTCCACTGTGGCCCAGGGGGTGGACGCGGACACGGCCTACAACATCAACGCCGACACGGCGGCTGCTAAGCTGGCGGAAGCCCTGGGGGCGGAAAAGCTCATTTTGCTCACCGACGTCCGGGGCCTTCTCCGGGACCCCAAGGACGAAAGCACCCTCATCCACGTGGTCCGCACCCGGGAGGTCCCGGCCCTGGTGGAGCAGGGCGTCATTTCCGGCGGCATGATTCCCAAGATGCAGTGCTGCGTAGACGCCATCCACGGCGGCGTGGAGCGGGTGCACATTCTGGACGGGCGCATCCCCCACTCGATTTTGATTGAGCTGCTCTCTGACGAGGGCATCGGCACCATGATGAAAAAGGAGGAGACCCTATGACTTCCGAGGCCATCAAGGGCTTGACCCATCAACATATTATGAACACCTATGGCCGCTTCCCCGTGGCCCTGGACCACGGGAGGGGCGCGACTCTCTACGACCCTGAGGGCCGGGAGTATGTCGACTTCACCAGCGGCATTGGCGTGGCCGCCCTGGGCTATGGCAACGAGCCCTGGGCGGAGGCCGTGTCCACCCAGGCGAAAAAACTCTGCCACACCTCCAACCTCTTTTACACCGAACCCCCGGCCCAGCTGGCGGAAATTCTCTGCCAGCGCACCGGCGAAAGCGCCGTCTTCTTCGCCAATGGCGGCGGCGAGGCCAACGAGGGCATGATCAAACTGGCGAGGAAATACAGCTTTGACAAATATGGCCAGGGCCGGAATGTCATTGTCACCCTGAAAAATTCCTTCCACGGGCGGACGATCACCACTTTGAAGGCCACGGGACAAGACGTATTCCACAACTACTTCTTCCCCTTCACCGAGGGGTTTCGTTACACCCCCGCCAACGACCTGGAGGCTTTGAAAGCCCAGGACCAGGGGGACGTCTGCGCCGTCATGGTGGAACTGGTCCAGGGTGAAGGCGGCGTTCTCCCCCTGGAGAAGGACTACGTGAAGGCCGTGGAGGCTCTCTGTGCCGAAAAGGACTGGCTGCTTCTGGTGGACGAGGTCCAAACCGGCGTGGGCCGGACGGGAACGCTTTTCGCCTTCCAGCAGTACGGCCTCCTGCCTGACGTGGCCAGCTTTGCCAAGGGCATCGCCGGGGGCCTTCCCATGAGCGGCATCCTGGCCAACGAAAAGTGCAAGGACGTGCTGGGCCCCGGGATGCACGCCACCACGTTTGGCGGAAATCCCGTCTGCGCCGCCGCCGGTCTGGTGGTACAGGAGATTCTCAGCGACGCGTTTTTAAAGGAGGTTCGGGAGAAGGGCGAGTACCTCCGCCACGGAATCGAAGCCCTGGGCCTTCCCTGCTTTGGTAAAACCCGCGGCCTGGGCCTCATGATCGGCGTGGAAGTCAACACCGGCTGGACCAACAAAGAAATTGCCGGCAAGCTCATTGAAAACGGCCTTTTGGTCCTCACCGCCGGACCTGGGATGCGGCTGCTGCCGCCTCTGGTTATCACAAAAGACGAGATGGACAAGGGTCTTGAAATCATGAAGCGGACCCTGGGCTGAGAGAAAGAGAGGACGCTATGGAAAAGCACTTTTTAAAGCTGCTGGACTTCACCCCGGCGGAGATCGAAGCCTTCCTGGACACGGCGGCGGACCTGAAAGCCAAGAAGAAGGCCGGGGTCCCCCATCGGTATCTGGAGGGAAAGAACGTAGCTTTGATCTTTGAGAAGACCTCCACCCGAACCCGCTGCGCCTTCGAGGTAGCCGCCCAGGATTTGGGTATGGGCAGCACCTACCTGGGTCCCACCGGGTCCCAGATTGGCGTAAAGGAGTCCATCGCCGACACTGCCCGGGTCCTGGGCCGGATGTACGACGGTATTGAGTACCGGGGCTTCGGCCAGTCCATTGTGGAGGAGCTGGCGGAGAACGCCGGGGTGCCGGTGTTCAACGGCCTCACCGACGAATTTCATCCCACCCAGATTCTGGCGGACTTCCTCACCATCCGGGAGCACTTCGGGAGGCTCCAGGGCGTGAAGCTGGTCTACCTGGGGGACGCCCGGTTCAACATGGGGAACTCCCTCATGGTGGGCTGCGCCAAAATGGGGATGCACTTTGTGGCCTGCGCCCCGAAGAACTATATGCCGGCCCCGGCTCTGGTGGAGACCTGCCGGGCCATCGCCAAGGAGACCGGCGCGGTTATAGAATTGATTGAGGCCCCCTTGGAGGCGGTAAAGAACGCGGACGTACTCTACACCGACGTCTGGGTTTCCATGGGCGAGCCTGTGGAGGTCTGGGAAGAGCGCATCGCCGCCCTGGGTCCCTATCAGATCACCAAGGCTCTGATGGAAGCGGCGGGCCCTCAGTGCCGCTTTATGCACTGCCTCCCCGCCTACCACGACCACAAAACCGAGATAGGCAAAGAGATGGGCCAGCGCTTTGGCCGGGAGGCCATGGAAGTGACGGACGAGGTCTTCGAGTCCCCCCAGTCCATCGTCTTCGACGAGGCGGAGAACCGGATGCACACCATCAAGGCGGTTTTGTACGAGCTGATGAAATAACCCCAGAGTCGAGGTGGAATTCCGCCTCGCCTCTGGCTGTCGAAAAAGGATTTTCGCCAGCCCGAGCAAGGTTTCCAGACCTTTCCAAAGGTCTGAAAACCTTTTGATTCAAAACGAGAGAAACCCCTGATGGGTTTCTCTCGTAGCTCTTTTCCTTTCCGCTCCATTTTAGACGGTACCTTTTTGACAAGCTGAGGCGATGTAGAATTCCGCCTCGCCTCTTTTTTCCTTGCAGGTATAAATTTCCCCCACGATTGGAAAACTGGAACCATCAACTTGCAGGAGGCATCTACACAATATGGTAAAAGGCATTTCCAGAAGAGTGGTCGTGGTGGACTCCCCGGACCAGCGGTTTTTCGAACAGGCGATCTTCATCCTGCGCAACGACGCGGCCAGAGAGGGTGTCACCTCCCGGGAGCTTGTGGAGGAGGCCCGCCGGGTGGCCCGAAACTACGCCGGGGGAAATCACGGGAAATTCAGCCGCGCCTGGAGGGATCTGAGTCCGGCAATCTATACCCTCACGGGCGCGGCCGCCGTCAGTCTTTTGTGGCTGATTGTGGCGCTGATTTGAAAAGGACCCTGGAAGAGCCTCCGGCGAGAGGGCTTCCAGGGTCCCTTTCCATCTTTCAATCCTCCTCTACAGCGGCAGCGCCTTCGTCGCCACGGCCTCCTGAAAGGCCCGGTCGTGCTCCACAAACGCCATGGTGGGGGAAAAACTCCCCAGCAGCTCCTCAATCTGAAGCCGGGAGTCAATATCCAGGAAGTTCAACGGCTCGTCCCACACATAGAGATGCGCCTTTTCACAGAGGCTGGCCGCGATAAGGGTCTTCTTTTTCTGCCCTCCGGAGTAGTCCTCCAGATTCCGGTCGAACTGCTCTCTGGAAAAGCCCAGCTTCCGCAAGATGGCCTTGAAGAGACTCTCATCCACTCCCCGCTTCAGGATGAAGTCTCCCAGGGGTCCCCGGAGGAAGGAGGGGTCCTGGGGCACATAGGAGATTTTCAGCCCCTGGACCAGAGCCAGTGTCCCCTCAAAGCGGATGTCCTCTCCCAAAAGCAGTTTCAAAAGGCTGCTTTTCCCGCTGCCGTTCCGGCCCTCCAGGGCCACCCGCTCCCCCTGCTCCAGCGTGAAGTCCAGCGGGCCGCAAACCTTTCGCTCCCCATACCACAGCGTCAGCTCCGTCCCCCAAGCCAGACGCTTCTTGTGGTGGACAAGGGGGGAGAGCTTCAGGGCCTCCACACTCTCCCGGTTTTGGAGAAGTCCCTGCTTTTCCTCCAGGGCCTTCTCCTGCCGGGCTTCCAGGGACTTGGCCCGCTTCATCATTTTGGCGGACTTGTGGCCCACATAGCCCTTGTCCGCCGCCCCGATTTTGGACGCCTCCACCCGGTTGGACCAGACGGAGGTCCGCTGGGCCGCCTGCCGCAACCGCCGGACGTCCTTCCGGAGCCGGCTGTCCTTGGCCTCCTCGAACTGTTGCACCCGGTCAAAATTCTCCTTCCAGGAGCTGTAATTTCCCGCCTGGACCTGGATATCCGTCCGGTTCAGGGCCAGGATGTGGTCCACGCAGCCGTCCAGGAAGCGGCGGTCATGGGATACCAGAATAAAGCCCCTCTGCCGCCGGAGGTAGGCCGAAACCAGCTCCCGGCCCTGGGTGTCCAAGTGATTGGTGGGCTCGTCAATCAGGGGAAAGCGCCCCTCCCGAAGGAACAACGCCGCCAGAAGCACCTTGGTTTGCTCCCCGCCCGAGAGGGTGGAGAAAGGCCGCCACAGCGCCTCCTCCTCCATACCCAGAAAGGATAGCTCTCTGGGAAAGCGCCAACTCTCCGCCTCGGGGCAAAGGTCCTCCAGCACCTCCGCCGTCAACCGTTCCGGCCACAGGACGGGACGCGGAAAATAATCGAAGGACGCCGGGGAGACCAGCCGCCCCTCACAGGGATACTCCCCCATGAGCAACCGTAACAGGGTGGTCTTTCCCCTGCCGTTCCGGCCAATGAGACCCAGCCTCCAATTCGAATCGATCTGAAAGGCGGCGTCCCGGAATACAAGATCCGGGCTGCCAGGGTAGGAAAAGGTCAGGTTCTCTGCCTGTATCATAGACATACGCGTCATCTCCTTGCTGCAAAAAATGAGAGCCGCGGGAAAGCCCCCACGGCCCTTCACACTGCAGCACAAACCGCCCCGAAAACGGGCGGCCTACCGGCGTATGACAAAAGGGCTGGAGGTGAGCAATACCTTCCCGCTTGACGGCGCAACGCCGCCCCGGCCCCGCCAAGCGGCGCCGGAAACCAATGTCAATTGGCGTTTAGCAGGAAGTCATTCTCACTTTTCCACCCCTTCCGATTTATTCACAGGGAGTATACCATGTTTTCAAACGAACGTCAAGCCAAAAAGGAACCCACCTTCAAAAGAACATAAAAAACCCCAGAGCTATAGAAGCTCCAGGGTTTCTTTTGGTGGACGATACAGGACTCGAACCTGTGACCCCCTGCACGTCAACCCAAAAATGCGATTTTTTGTAATAATCTTTGACTGTTTCTGTTTATTTCCGTTCCAGAATGGTTATTTTTCGACACTTTCTAAAGGCGGGCTCTCCACTGTTTCCGGCAGTGTCTGTGGCTGTTCGTGTGGTCAAACTACAACACGACCCAGCGGCCCTTCCGACTGGAACCCTCCCGCTTGATGGTTCCATTCTCTTGCAGCTCTTTTAAAATTCGTAAAATCGTATTTTTAGAAATACTGAAATTCTCAACTAATGTGCGCACTGTTACCTGGGGATTTTCTTGAATCGCAGAGAGAATCAGCTGCACTCGCTCACCGCGGCAGTTCGGCACAGCTTTTTTGGTCCCACTTTTGGTCCCATCTTTGGTCCCACTTTGGGGCAAAAATTGAGGGTGGATAAAAATCGTCGTACAGAAGGATAGACGCTCAGGGTCGGTTTCAAAAATAGGAGCAGGAGAGCCGTTGCGCTCCAGCGCATTGAGGATTTTCCGGAATCCTGTGTTCCGCCCCTCGGTCAGATGCATTTCTTTCAGAAAATCCCCGATACGGCGGTTGCGGTATCGCCGGTTGAATACCCGATAAGTCCGCAGGCCCTCCTCGGAGATGGACCGGTCTGCCCCCGGATGGCTGACGATTTCAATGCGGTCGGGGAGGATACGAACCTCTATGGGCTCCCGCACATCGTAGCCCTTATGATACACCGCATTGCAGAGGCTCTCCTCAATGGCGGCGTAGGGATAATTAAAGAAGCGTTCCGCCTCCGCCCTGTCCGGGAATTTGATCACCTGCTCCTGGATTACGCTGTTCCGGATATATTGAAGCGCCTCCCGCAGCTGCTGGTGAAGCGGCCCCTTGAATGTCTTTTCGATGATCTGATCCCCGCCCAGGTCCTCCGGGAACTGGACCACATCAATCTGAGCATAGGGGAAGAAACGATCCGGCTCCAGGCTGAAGAACATCAGTCCCACATTTTTCGGCTTGGTGTACTCCGGCAGGGTGTTTACAATGTTCATGTTCCGGCACAGATCAAGGAAATCCATGTGCTTGGATTCCTCATACAGGGAGCTTTCCACCTCTTTGAGGTACGCCTGGATCAGCGTGAGGTTCAAATCGACAATATCCGCCTCGTGGTTGACCCGGTCGTCAAAGGGGACGTTGTTGGCCAGATTGTAGAGGTCCCGTTTTTCCTCCTCGGAGGGCATAATGGTGCTGGACATTTTCCGGATGTAGCAGACACGTTCCTTTTCTTCCTTGGCCATCGACTTGGGGGAGGAGTAGGGGCGCAGATACCCGCCAGGTGCCCAGACCACAATGAATTTCTTGTCCTGATAGTCCACTACTTCGACGATGGGCAGATATTCCGGCTGGATACGCTTGCACTTGTTAAGCATATCTTTCAGATAGCCGTCTACTATGTCTGCTGGAACGCCTTTCAGGGGGTGAACCGGCCTGCCGTCCTTTTCCTCAACGCCAATGACAAGGTAACCGCCGCCCCAGTTGTCGATATCGTTGGCAAAAGCGCAGATCGTCTTGAGAGATGCCTCGGCGTCCCAGGTCTCCTTAAATTCGATTCTGGCCCACTCAACAGCGTTTCCGGCAAGTAAGGTCTTGATGTTGGTTGGTACTGCCAAGGTATGCACCCCCATTTCCAGCAGATGTATCGGATATCTATTTTACCTTATTGCCGAATCATATACAAGCATTTTGAGGCGTGCCAGCAAAGGTTCTTTGCTAATACGCCCTCATGGATTGCACCACCGTCTCCAAAGAGAATGTTGATTGCCATCCTGGCCTACCTACTCCATAGGATTGCCCTTTATTAAGCATTCGCTTTATTTCCTAATCGAAATCGGAGGTAATCTTCTGCGTTCAATTGAACACTGCATCATCCATTGCAAAGCCTTTGGTTATGCGCTTTTTTGGTATACCAGTAGCTCAAATAAAAAATATGTGACACGTTTTAAGTTTGCGCAGTAAAATAGCATCCGAGTTGTAGAAATTTGTTTCTCACGTTTGAGTCTTTCCAAGTAACGATCCATGTTGAGTGGTTGTTACAATTTTTGCAACAACCACTTTTTTGCGTAAATTCACTGTCAGCAATCCTTTTAAGATATTTCTGGGCGGAGTTTATATGAGGACTCATGGTTACGAAGTATCATCTTATAGACCGGAATATTTTTTTCCACCGCAATATGCCGAAGGATTTTTTCATAAATGGGCTTAATTTTTCGTCCAAGGTAAAGTGCTGTTGGCCTTTTTGTAGCATAGGGAAATTCCTGCTGCATAAAATCAGGTGAATTACAAGTGCAAATCAGTCGCCACTCTTGCTCATGCTTCCATGCACTTGCTTTATGAAGCAAAATCTTTGTAATCATAAACATGTCAGAACAGGGTATGAGATTTTCAAAATAGTTCCGCAAAGAATATAGGTTCTTTTCTATTACCATCCTTTGCAGTACTTCGTACTGAAATAACCACGTTGCATAAGAAGTTGCATCAAAACGGACATCATCATATATTATGCGAGCCAATGTGCAGTTCTTAGATGTTGAACATTGAAATTTTGTCCTACACGAGTCACAAACTGTATAATTTCCATTTCTAAAATCGTAGGATAATGCAAATCCTTGGCTAGAATCTGCGTAATAGCCCCACATATCCGCCGATGAAATGTTTTCTGAAAAACTCGCAAAATTAATTTTCCGCTGAATTAAATTGCTGATATAATCTGAATCTTTGTCTAGCTGCTGTGCCATCGCATTGTAAAATTGGTCAGCAAACATAGTAATTTGTGAATCATCTGCTTGTCCAATATATTCTCTTAATTTTTGCGTTATTTGAGGATCATTCAAAAAATGTTTCAGATTGTCTTTAATTCGGCTTTTATCAAAATAAAGTAAAGCGTCAAAATCATCGTTCATTTTATACCCAGGTGTAACACCTAATTGGTCTTGATCAAATGCAAATATGCTCCATTCATTGCATCGTCGAAAACGATATAGTCGTTCGGGTGTTTCTGTTTGCAAATACTCAGTTAATGGCCGATACCGCTCTACTTGATCTTGAACAGACAAGTTTGCTGGTACAATAATGCTGTGTATCATTTCTTTATAAGATTGATCTGTCACTGTATTCACCCTTTACACCTGAGCTTTGTTTGAAAGTTAGCATCTAAACAATTCCAAAAAACTTATCAAAAAACGTCTTTAGCCGCTCAATAATTCCTTGCTTTTTTGCCGCACGGTTTCCGCCACCAAAGCGTGACACCGGCGGCATCAGTCTGTCGATATCAGTGCCAGTAGTCTTGATCTCTCCAGCTTGTAGCGCAGTTTCGATATACTGCCGTGTTTCCTCTGGTTTGAGCCTTTCCTCTGTAATGATAGCCGTTAGTTCCTGCTCCTTCTGCCGTATCACAAAGTCCCGCCATTCCAGGAAAACATCTTCAACATCGTTGATACCGGAAATAAAGTTCTCAATCAGGGCCTTCTTGCTCCTTAATTCCGGGCTGGCGTCCACAGCTTTCCGAATGGTAATCAAAATCTCTTTATCGTCACTGTGGGAATCGTGATACTTTTTTACCAGCAACAAAATGTAGTCAATATTGATCTCTACCTGCCGGATCAGTTCTACCTCAAAGACAATATCATCATCAATATCAGAGCTGGCCCCTTTCTTTCTCCGCTCGGCCCACTCGTCTTTCAAGTCCTGATACCGTCCCAGGTAGTCCTGCAAATCCCGATCGGACAGGACATCACTGCCCTGAAACTCATCAAAGGAGGTCAGGATATTCCGCATACGCAGAATGGCCCCAAACAAAGAAATAAAGTCCTTCTCGTTCTGCTCCCCGATGATTTGAGGCTCAGACAGCGGAAACTTTTCCGTCAGCTTTTGAATGAGGTTTTTATATCCGGGGTGTTCGGCGCCGTCCTCGCCCATATAGCCGCCGAAATAGTCCTGAAATCTCCGCAACAGCACAATGCCGCCCGCCTGCTTGTCTCCAAAGAGCGCAATGGCGTCGTCCACCCGCTTTTGCAGATTGCGGAAACAGACAATATTGCCGAAGGTTTTGATGGAATTGAGAATGCGGTTCGTGCGGGAAAATGCCTGAATTAACCCATGCATTTTGAGGTTTTTGTCCACCCACAGCGTATTCAGCGTCGTGGCGTCAAAGCCGGTGAGGAACATATTGACCACGATCAGCAGGTCGATCTCTCGGTTTTTCATGCGCAGGGACACGTCTTTATAGTAATTCTGGAACTTGTCGCTGGATGTGTCATAGTTGGTGTGGAACATCCCGTTATAGTCCTGGATGGCCTGCTCCAGAAAATCTCTGGAACTCTGGTCCAAGGCGGAGGTATCCTCCGGGTTTTCCTCGTCCAGAATGCCATCCGTCTCCGCTTCGTTTGCCCCATAGCTATAAATGATGGCGACCCGCAGCCGTTTGCTGGGGGCAGCGTCCATCTGCCGCTTGAACTCCGCGTAGTAGAGCTTCGCCATATCCACAGAGGCCACCGCAAAAATGGAGTTGAAGCCACTCAGACGCTGTTTTTTCTTGATTTCCTCCACCTGGGATCTTCCAGCAGAAGCGACTTCCGATATATTCGTCAAAGCATTGAAAACATAGGTCTTATCCCCGCGATAGGTCTTCGTGTCGAAATGCTCCAGAATATATCGAGTGACAAGTTCGATTCGCTGGGATGCCATATACGCTTTTTCCCGGTCGATGTCCCACACCTGTTCGTCGATCATTTCCTCGTCCATGCCCATGGTCTTGTAATAATCCACATGGAAGGGCAGGACATTCTTATCATTGATAGCGTCCACGATGGTGTAGGTATGCAGTTGGTCGCCAAAGGTCTGCTCCGTAGTGCGGAACTGGGGATTCCCGCTCTTGTTGGCGTTGACCGCAAAGATCGGCGTACCGGTAAAGCCGAACAGATGGTACTTTTTGAAATTCTTGACGATGGCCGTGTGCATATCCCCGAACTGACTGCGGTGGCACTCGTCGAAGATAATGACAACATGTTTGTCATAGACCCCGTGGCCCTTGTTCTTCGCCACGAAGGTAGAGAGCTTTTGAATGGTGGTGATGATGATTTTGGCGTTGGGGTCCTCCAGCTGTTTTTTCAAAATGGCGGTGGAGGTGTTGGAGTTGGCCACGCCCTTTTCAAAGCGGTCATACTCCTTCATGGTCTGGTAGTCCAAGTCTTTCCGGTCTACCACGAACAGCACCTTGTCTATGTAAGGCAGTAGAGAAGCCAGCCGGGCGCTCTTGAAGCTGGTAAGGGTCTTGCCGGAGCCGGTGGTGTGCCAGACATATCCGCCGCCTGCGATAGAGCCATATTTTTTATAATTGTTCGCAATCTCAATGCGGTTCAAAATCCGTTCGGTGGCGGTAATTTGATAGGGGCGCATGACCATGAGCATTTGCTCTGAGGTAAAAATACAATACCTCGTCAGAACATTCAAAAGGGTATGCTTGGCGAAAAATGTCCGGGCGAAGTCCATCAGATCGGGGAGTATCCGGTTGTTGGCGTCGGCCCAGAAGGAGGTAAATTCAAAGCTGTTGCTGGTCTTTTTCTTCTTGGCGGTGGAAGTGGACTCCCTGATGGCGTTCCAGCGGGTGGTGTTGGAATAATACTTGGTGTTGGTGCCGTTGGAGATGACAAAAATCTGCACATACTCATATAGACCGCTGCCCGCCCAGAAGCTGTCCCGCTGGTAGCGGTCGATCTGGTTGAAAGCCTCCCGGATAGCCACGCCCCGGCGCTTCAGCTCGATATGTACCAGAGGCAGGCCATTCACCAGAACCGTTACATCATAGCGGTTGTCATATCGCGCCCCGTCCTCCTTGCCAACGGCGTACTGGTTGATGACCTGGAGGCGGTTGTTGTGGATGTTCTTTTTGTCAATCAGGGTGATGTTCTTGCTCTCGCCGGTGTCCCGCCGGAGAACCTGCACAAAGTCCTCCTGGATACGGCGGGTCTTGTCCTCTATACCGTCGTTGGCGTTGGCAATGCACTCGCTGAAAAACCACTCCCACTCAGAATCGGTGAAGGTGTAGCCGTTCAGCTCCTCTAGCTTTTTGCGGAGATTGGCGATCAGCTCCGCTTCGGAGTGAATGGGCAGATACTCATACCCTTGCTCACAGAGCAGGCGGATAAATTCCTTTTCCAACGCAACCTCGCTCTGGTAGCTGTCGGAGCGTGTTTTGACCGGCTCATATTCCGTTACCACTGTGTTTTCTGTGGTCTGGGCCACGATGTTGAAATAGCTCATATTTCTATTTCCCCCATATAATTGCGATTACAGCAATAATGACCGAAATCACAGTTACAATAGCTGTAAATAATCCAATAAGATAATTTCGGTCTTTAATTCTATCAATTTCGATTGTCGTCAACCGAAATATTCCATATAGTGTATAAATAAAAAATGCCATCGGAAAACACAGCGAGGAATATATGATATCCCATTGCTGAAACGCTTCAAAAAGTAGGGCAAAAAACACGAGTGGGAGGAACACATATGTAATAAATTGAAATAACATTACTATAACTGCTTTTAGCAAAGACCATGATACCCAGTCAGTTTCTATTTTTTTCTTGGGAATTAACGGAATTTTTGCGAGAATCGCAACATCATTTATAATTCGGAAGAAACAATTTGCAAGCCACCCTCTATTTGAGTAGTCCTTGTAACCTATTACCTCATGCCACTTTTTATTTATTTCTTTGCGGTTCTCCTCTTCCCTTTGAACCCGCATTTCATCAGCTTGAATTATCGCCTTTGCAATGATATCTTGCATTTCATCCGGCCCTATGCTATTGGGACATGAAATATGTACAGTTATATTTTCTTTTGTCTGTTTTTTCCTCGTATTCAAACTACTTTCTCCTTAGAGCCTGTTTAAAATCTTCTAATGAGGATGGCAATGAGGGCAAAATTGAG